>NZ_JAQGJD010000416.1 GCF_028290785.1 Tardiphaga sp.
ACGAACATCAGCAAACGACGATTGATGGCCTTTATGCCGCCGGTGATGTGGTGTCAGACCTGCATCAGATCGCAGTGGCCACCGGCCATGCCGCAATCGCTGCGACACATATTCACAAGTCGCTGCCGGCCAGTCTGCGCGCTGGTGCGGATCGTGTGATCGCTCCGAAAGAGCGGTCTCTTGCGCAGCGGCTGCACAATGCGTAAGGCTGTTGAATTGCCGGAGGCGAGGGAAGCGCGATCGGTCAACGCGATCCCCAGCGGCGAGCAATGGCAGTACGAGCCGAAGTGGGATGGCTTCCGCTGCCTGTTGTCGCGCGATGGCGATGCCATCACAATGCTCTCGAAATCCGGTCGGGACCTCAAGCGCTATTTTCCCGAGGTCGAGACGGCCGCACTGACGCTGCCGGAAAAACGCTTCTTACTCGACGGAGAACTGGTGGTGCCGGCGGGCGATCGCTTCTCCTTCGACGATCTGCTGCAGCGAATTCACCCGGCGCAAAGCCGTATTAAAAAGCTGTCTGCTGCGACCCCGGCCGTCTGCCTGGCATTCGATATACTCCGCCGCGGGAAACGCGATCTGGCCGAAGCACCGCTGACAAAGCGGCGGCCCGCGCTGGAAAGTTTCGCAGCGCGTTGTTTCGGCGCGCGCGGCTTGTTTTACCTTTCGCCTGCGACGGCAGACGCCGAGCGCGCCGATCGGTGGCTAAGCCAGGCGGGCGGTGGTAGCGACGGCGTCATCGCCAAGCGCATCGACGTCGCCTACCAAGCCGGCAATCGCGAGGGCATGCAAAAAATCAAGCGTTACCGCAGCGCAGACTGCGTCATCGGCGGTTTTCGCTATGGTTAAAAATTGACAGCGGGACGCAAGGTTGCCGGTTCCTTGCTGCTGGGCCTCTATGACCCAAGTGGTGAACTTCACCATGTCGGCTTCTGTTCTGCTATTAAGGCAGTCGACAAACCGGCACTCCCCGACCGACTCGTAGCTATCGTTGCTTCGCGCAGTTTTACCGCGAATGTGCCTGGCCGGCCTAGTCGATGGTCTTCAGCGCGGTCTTCCGAATGGCAGCCGGTCAAGCCAAAGTTCGTGGTCGAAGTGTCCTGCCGATTTCGCCACGGCACGTCAATCCTGCGTTGGCGTCCCGACAAGAAGCCAAACCAGTGCACTATGGACCAGCTTGAGCACATGATAGTGGCGCCCAGGTTGTTGCTGGCAAACGACTTGTAGCTCCATCGCGAGCGAACAGATCGATGACGAACGTCGCAGGCTCTCCAAAGCGTCCAGGACGGGCCCGAACGGTGCGTTTTAGGTAATCGAAGTCGATCAATTCGCGAATCGCTCCCGCATCGCTCCCAGATCGTATTGACCGCGGAAGCTCCCCAGCGGAGACGGGAGCTACGACGGAAAATGCCCGCCGCTGCCAAACAACCGGCTGCGAGCGGCATTCGCCCAGCCTCGAGATAACCCGACATCTAGTAGTTGGATACCGGAGATTGCCGGGTGGCGGTAGGTTCCAGAATGCGCGCAGCCTCGGCAGAACGTCGTTGGGCCTAGGGCCAGCAATCGAGGCTGCGGTGCTGCGAACGAACTGCGACCCAATCGAGGAGCTGCAGGCGTTTATGAAATTCTTGAAATACGCCTGCTGGCCGGCGAACACATCGCACTAATATGACCAACCGACGTTCACGTGCTCCGCCCACCGCTGCGCTATGGGAACTACACAACGAACCGTCAGTGGCCGCGGCCCCGCGTCGGATTCATTGGACCATTGCGTTCACGAAGCAGGCCTTCTGGAATGGGATCCTGCGTGCCCGGCACCGGCTCGGCACGGACGTCCGCGCCGGACTGTGCCGCCTGCGTGGGCGTCGTGGTATCCCTGACCTGATCCGGTTCCTGCTTGCCGGCAGGGCTAACGGAATCGTACGTTCCGTTGCTAACATCGACGCCGTCCGAATGCATCTCATTGGCCATGATCTTCCCTCTGAGACGCCTGATGGTTTGGGGCGAAACGCGCACCAAGCGATAAAGTTGCAACTCGGACGGGGGATCGCGTTTACACAACTCCCGCTGACGGGCCCGGCGCTTTTTCGATAGACTGAAATGTCGGCAACCTAGACTAGGTGTCGTCATATGCGCCTCGCAAGCTGGCCCGTAAGCTTTCCCTTTGTCGCGCCCACCGCGCATCTTCCTTCTCCGATCGCGCCTCAAGGGCGCGGCGCTTGGCCTTGATCTCCGCCACGGCTTCATCAGCATCCCGTTCCGCCGTCGATGGCGGCTTGGGCCTTGTCGATCGCGTGCGGTCATCGCTCGCGATCCTTCGTCTCGGCGGCTTGTGCCTTCAACCGTTCCTCGTCCCGCTGCCTTTGCTGTTGCTCAAACGCGTGGGCAGCTCGGCGGGCGTCCTTTTCATCGAGCGCGCTCGCTGGTGGTATCGACCGCTTTGCAAACGGCTTCTTCGCTCCGGCGGGCGCCTTGCCGGCGGCCGGCCCCGCGGGCTGAGGGTTTTCCGTGAAGGGACCGGTCGACACCACAGGTCGCCTAAGAGCCTAACTCAAAATGCGATCAATGTTTTGAGGCATTGGCGAGCGTCGGGTCAGGAGTCTGACATGGGCAACGAAGATCCATGCGACCTCTGTTGCTGTCAATCTCACGAAGTCCTTTGTGAGACGTCTGCACCGGCCTAACCAGGCGAAGGTTCGTTCGATGACCCATCGCCGTGGCAGAAGTGCAAAGCCTTTGACACCCCTTGGGCGCTCGACGATCTCAATGGTCCACCGCCCGCGGCGTCGCAGGTCTTTCAGCAGTGGCGCAGCGTCATGACAATCCTGAACGTTGGCCGGACATGGACCGCGAGCAGAAGGCGTTGGTGTCGGTGACGATGTGCCTTTTGCGCCCGCAAACCCGCTTGCCAGCATCGAAGCCCGGGGCCGCCAGCCGGGGTCGGCGCCCTTTGACTGTCAATGACCGCTGTCGTGGGCTTCGGCTTGTGGCCGAGATACCGGCGCGCCTGTTTCACCAGCGCCCGAACGATCTTGTGCCATCGTCCGGTATCACCAGGCATAAAATAGCTCTGGACCGTAGAATTTGGAGGGAATTCTCATAGCAGCGCCCGCCACTGGCAACCCGTGGAAAGAATGAACAAAATGTCACAGTGATATGACGTAGCAGACGAGCGTATGCGTTGATGCAGCTTTACTCCGATGGCTTTGAACTCGCGCCGCTAAATCGGATTTGAGCTGACCGAGCAGCCCATGGCCGCTTCAAAACCGAGCTCGCAAGCCAAGCGTGCCTGACGATTCGAATCCCAAGCAAACCGCAAAACGGCGTCCCTAGTAGCCGCATGTTTCTGCTCTCGCACCGGAACGGCGTCTGCCAATGTTCGTTCTGCTCAGAAACAAGGATCCGGAAGGAACACGATGGAAGACGACAACGCCCCCGCCGTTCCCGCTGTTTGGCGCGGTAACATCATCATGAGTCACCAGGACGGACTCGATAACGGGCGCTAAACCAGTATCTAATCAATAGAGGATTCGATGATTGACGCTGCCGGCAGTGGATCCATAACAATAAACTTCGGCCCACAGCATCCTGCTGCGCATGGCGTCTTGCGGCTGATTCTAGAGTTGGACGGAGAGATAGTGACGCGGGTGGATCCGCATATCGGGC
>NZ_JAQGJD010000001.1 GCF_028290785.1 Tardiphaga sp.
AACCTGCACCAGCTTGCCGACATCATCCAGATGGCGGTCGATCTCGATGCCGACCGGCTCGAAGTCGCCAATGTGCAGTATTACGGCTGGGCACTGAAGAACCGCGCCGCCCTGATGCCGACCATCGAGCAGATCGAGGAGACCAGCCGCATCGTCGAGGACGCTACCGTGCGCCTGAAGGGCATTCTCGACATCGACTACGTGGTGCCGGATTACTATGCGCTGCGGCCGAAGAAATGCATGGGCGGCTGGGGCCGGCAGTTCTTCAACATCTCGCCGGCCGGCAAGATCCTGCCGTGCCATGCGGCGGAGACCATCACCGGGCTGGAATTCGAATCGGTGCGCTCGAACCATTCCATCGCCTGGATCTGGCAGAACTCCGAAGCGTTCAACCGCTATCGCGGCACCGGCTGGATGCCCGAACCCTGCGCCAGCTGCGCCTTCAAGGAGATCGATTTCGGCGGTTGCCGCTGCCAGGCCTTTGCGCTGACCGGCGACGCGGCTAATACCGACCCCGCCTGCACGCTATCGCCGCGGCACGAGGAAATCTTCAAGATGGCCGAGACCGAATCCGCGCACGGCGAGAGCCGTTTCATCTACCGCAACTTTGCCGGCGGCACGCTGGAAGCGGACGATCATGGCGCCTGACGCCGATGCCGGCAAAGCCGCTGCAAGTGCCGATCCCTTCGCGCCGCTGACCTCCGAACACCTCGATGTCGGCGACGGCCACGAAATCTACGTGGAGAGCGTCGGCCGCATCGACGGCGTCGCTGCCGTGTATCTCCATGGCGGGCCCGGCAGCGGCTGCCAGCCCGACCATCGCCGGCTGTTCGATCCGCAACGTTTCCATACCGTGCTGTTCGACCAGCGTGGTGCCGGCCGCAGCAAACCGCGGGGTTTTCGCGAGGCCAATACCACCGCTCATCTGATTGCCGACATGGAACTGGTCCGCGAAAAATTCGGCTTCGACAGATGGCTGGTGGTCGGCGGCTCCTGGGGGGCGACGCTGGCGCTGGCCTATGCGCAGGCGCATCCCGACCACGTCAGCGGCATCGTGCTGCGCGCGACGTTTCTCGGCACGCGGGAAGAGCTCGACGGCGCCTTCCTCGACGTTCTGCCGCGGCATTATCCCGGCCTGTACGAGGACTTTCTCGGCGCACTGCCCGCCGGTGAACGCGCATCGCCATTGCCAAACTACTATCGCCGCATCCTGGATTCCGATGCGGCCGTCCACACCTCCGCAGCGCGGGCCTGGGGCGGTACCGAGAGCATCCTTTCAGAACACGCGCCGAAGCGGACGCGGCTCGATGTGGCAGAGCTCGCCAATACCTCCAAGCCGATGCCTGCCACGCCGTTCATGGAAGCGCACTACTTCCAGCACGATTGCTTCATGAAGCCCGGGCAATTGCTCGCGGAAGCCGGCACGCTGCAAGGCATTCCCGGCATCATCGTGCAGGGCCGCTTCGATTTCCTCTGCCCACCCGCGACGTCGCATGCGCTGGCGGCGGTCTGGATCGACGCCGAAATCCGCATTGTTGAAGGCGCCGGCCATTCGCTGTACGACCCCGGCGTCCGCGATGCGGTGATGAAAGCCATCGCTGACGTTGCCTCGAAACTGAAATCACAGGACTGCTAAAATGCCGATGGCCGGAACGGGCATGCTGATGACGTCGATGGATATCGACGCCGCCCATGAGCGCGAATTCAATGCCTGGTACGATCGCGAACACCTTGCCGAGCGCGTCGCCATCGAGGGTTTTCTGGAAGCCCGGCGCTATGTCGCGGTGGATGCCGCGCCAAAATATCTCGGGCTGTATTCGACCGCAAACTTCGACGTGCTCGACAGCGTCGCCTATCGCACCGCGCTGGCGAACCAGACCGCGTGGTCGAAGGCCAATATCGGCAGATTCCGGAACATGCTGCGCTCGGTGGCGCGGATCACGGCCAGCCGCGGCCAGGGCCGAGGCGCGGCGCTTGGCCTGGTGCGAATCCGTCCGCCGGAGACGGGTGCCCCCGCGCTGCGCGAAGGCATCGTGGCGCAGCTCGATCCCGGCACGCTGGACGGCATCATCTCGATGCATCTGATGGAAAGCGACCCGCGGCTGTCGAAGCCCCTGACCGACGATCCCGCCGCGCCGAATCCCGCGGCGCGCGACTGGTATGTGATGATCGACGGCACTGACGTGGAAGCCGTGGCTGCCGTGATGCAAGGCCGCTTCGACGCCGCGATCGCCGCCGCCTCCGCGACACTAATTTCTGCCGGCACCTACCGGCTGATGTGGGACCTGGCGAAGTCGGATCTCTGAGGCATCCTGTCGTAGACGCAGCGCTGCTCCGCGCCAGGGCACGAGAGATTTGAACGCATCCGGCCACTGCCGCGACCCATGTGAAACCGGCCGACACCGGCCTTTCACCTTCGGATGCCGCCATGTCCCGCGTTTCCTCGATCGCCGCTGCCGCCCTCCTCATCGCCGTAGCTACCACGGTTGCCCGCGCCGAGGATGAACCGCGCAAGGTCGATGCGGCCGCGTCCGCCAGCCTCGACACCAAACTGTTTGCCCAGCCGATGGACGCCGACACGACCTATGCCTGCTTCAACCGGCGCTACGATGCCGCCCATCTGGCGCGGCATTCCCGGCAGAAGGTCGGCGCCATGAAGGTGCTGGTCATCGCGCGAAAACCGTCGCCGGAAAATCGCGAACCCTACTCGTTCAAGCTCGGCTTCAAATACCGCGACCGCAAGGGCGATTGGGATTCCAGCGGCTACTGCAACCACGCACAAAACGAAGAAACCGATGGCGAATTGCGGATGAGCTGCAGCGTCGAGTGCGACGGCGGCGGCATCAGCGTCGGCCTGCCCAAGGATGGCGACGGCGCGGTGGTTCGGATCGAACGCGTCCGCATCTGGCAGAACAGCAAGCCCGATGACGAAACCAGCCCGGCACTGGAAGGCGGCAGCGACGACAAAGTCTTCCGGCTGCAGCGCACCGCGCTGAAGGACTGCGAGTCGCTGGTCGAAGACCCCGACCAGCGCATCGCGATGCGGACCAAGTAGCGGAGCCGGCCATGAACCGACGAAGCATGTTATGGGCGGCCGTATCGTCGATCGGTGCAGGCCTTGCCGGGGCGCGGACAGCCGCGGCGTTGGCGGACGAGAGCCCGTCGCCAAAGCTGAAGGTGGTCTATCACCTCAACGATCTCGACCGCGTCCAATTCGTGCTTGGCAATATCCAGGACCATTATGACGGCGTCGGCGGTCCCGACAACGTGACCATCGCGCTGGTGATCCATGGCCCGGCGCTGCGCGCCTTCCATCTGGCATCGGCCAACCCCGACTTCACATCGCGTTTCAGCCATCTCTCGAAAGCAGGACTGCAACCAGCCGCCTGCGGCAATACGATGAAAGCGCAGAACGTCAGGCTGGCGGAGCTGCAGCCCGGCTTCGTCAGCGCGGACCGCGGCGGCGTGGTGCTGATCGCGGAGCTGCAGTCGCAGGGCTATCTCTACCTGCGGCCGTGAGTTGGTCTGCCTGTGCTCGCAGTGCTGAGACCAACAACAGTGCCGTTTTTTGGGCAGCTCCGTCATCCAACGAACACGAAAACGCGATAGTCTGACCGGGCGCCAAAAGGAACCCTTTGTCTTGCAAGACGTAGGGGTTTGGGGCGATCATCAGATCGGACAGCAGGCGCGTGTGCCGGTGCAGTCCCCGGCTCGCCGTCGCCCGATGGCTGTCGCGCGCACCCGGATCGAACAGAACAAGGCATCATGAATCCTGTCAAAGCACTTGAATCTCATGGTCAGGCCGTCTGGCTGGACTTTCTGGCCCGCGGCTTTATTGCCAAGGGCGACCTCAAGAAGCTGATCGACAGCGACGCGGTCAAAGGCGTCACCTCGAACCCATCGATCTTCGAAAAGGCGATCGGCAGTTCGGACGAATACGATGCGCCGATCTCCAAGGCGCTGCAGTCCGGCGACCTCCCGGTGGCGGACCTGTTCGAGACGCTGGCCATCGAGGATATCCAGCATGCCGCCGACGTGCTGAAGCCGGTCTATGACAGCCTCAAGGGCGCCGACGGTTTTGTCAGCCTGGAGGTCTCGCCCTACCTGGCGCTGAGCACCAAGGGCACCGTCGTCGAGGCGCAGCGGCTCTGGAAGAACGTAGCGCGAAAAAACCTGATGGTGAAGGTACCGGCCACCGACGAAGGCCTGCCCGCCATCGAGCAGCTAATCGGCGAAGGCATCAGCATCAATGTTACGCTTTTGTTCGCGCAGCAGACCTACCGCGACGTCGCCGAGGCCTACATCGCCGGGCTTGAAAAATATGTTGCCGGCTGCGGCGATCCGTCCCATGTGGCCAGCGTCGCTTCCTTTTTCGTCAGCCGCATCGACGCGCAGGTTGACAAGCAGCTCGACGAAAAAATTGCCAAGGCCAACGATCCAACCGAGAAGGCCCGGCTTGCAGCGCTCAAGGGCAAGGTCGCGATCGCCAACGCCAAGCTGGCCTATCAGGATTACAAAAAATTGTTTGCCGGCGCACGCTGGGAAAAACTGGTCGCGAAGGGCGCAAAGCCGCAGCGGCTGCTGTGGGCCTCTACCGGGGTGAAGAGCAAGGACTACCGCGACACGCTGTATGTCGAAGAGCTGATCGGCAAGGACACCGTCAATACCGTACCGCCGGCGACGCTGGATGCCTTCCGCGACCACGGCGAAGTGCGCGACAGCCTAGAAGAGAATGTCGATGCAGCGAAGCAGGTGCTGGCAGATCTCGAAAACACCGGCATTTCGCTGGACAAGATCACTGCAGACCTGGTGAAGGACGGCGTCAAGCAGTTCGCCGATGCCGCCGACAAGCTGTATGGCGCGGTGGCGCACAAGCGCGCGACGTCCATGGCCGGCAGCCTCGACGGGCAGAAGCTTGCGCTTGGCACCGTCATCGCGAAGTCGGTCGAGACCCACACCGAGGAGTGGCGCGCCTCCGCCAAAATTCGGCGTTTGTGGCAGAAGGACAAGTCGGTCTGGTCCGGTCAGGACGAAGACAAGTGGCTGGGCTGGCTGAACAGCCCCGCCGGCGAGAAGGCCAAACTGGCTGATTATGCCGGCTTCGCGGAGTGGGTAAAGGCGCAGGGCTTCACCGACGCCGTGGTGCTCGGCATGGGCGGCTCGAGCCTCGGGCCCGAAGTGCTGGCGCAGACTTTTGCGAAAGTCTCGGGTTTCCCGAAACTGCACGTGCTGGATTCCACCGACCCGGCGCAGGTCCGCGCCATGGGGGCCGCGGTCAACATCGCCAAGACGCTGTTCATCGTGTCCAGCAAATCCGGCGGCACGACCGAACCGAACGTGATGAAGAACTACTTCTTCGCGCAGGTGAGTGAAGCAGTCGGCGCCGACAAGGCCGGCGGCCACTTCGTCGCCGTGACCGATCCCGGCTCGTCGCTGGAGAAGGTTGCCAAGGCGCAGAAGTTTGCGCGCATCTTCCATGGCGACCCCACCATTGGTGGACGCTATTCGGTGCTGTCGCCGTTCGGCCTGGTGCCGGCTGCTGCCGCGGGCATCGATCTCACAAACTTGCTTGATCTGACGCTGTCGATGGTGCGCTCGTGCGGCCCTGACGTGCCGCCGTCGGAGAATCCCGGCGTGCAACTCGGTCTTGCGATGGGCGCTGCCGGCCTCGACGGCCGCGACAAGGTCACCATCCTGTCATCGAAGAAGGTCGCCGATTTTGGCGCCTGGGCCGAACAGCTGATCGCTGAATCCACCGGCAAGGACGGACGCGGCCTGATCCCAATCGACGGCGAGACGCTGGGAGCGCCTGAAGTCTACGGCACCGATCGCTTCTTCATCGATCTGCGCACCGACGGCGAGAACGACGCGTCGCATGACGCCAAGCTCGACGCGCTGGAAGAGGCCGGTCATCCGGTGGCACGTATCGTGATGAAATCCATTGACCATCTCGGCCAGGAATTTTTCCGCTTCGAAATGGCCACCGCGGTGGCCGGCTCGCTCCTCGGCATCAACCCGTTCAACCAGCCCGACGTCGAGGCCGCCAAGATCAAGACGCGGGAATTGACGGAATCCTTCGAGAAGACCGGCTCGCTACCGCCGGAGACGCCTGTAATCTCGACGCCAGCCGCCGATCTCTACACGGACGACATCAATGCCGCGGCCCTGCGCAAGGCCGGCGCCAACGGCGATTTGGCGTCCTGGCTGAAGGCTCATTTCGCCCGCGCCGGCGGCGGCTACTATGTCGCGCTGCTCGGCTATGTCGAACGCGATGCCGCCAATATCGCCACCCTGCAGCATATCCGGATGGCGGTGCGCGACACCAAGCATGTGGCGACCTGCGCCGAATTCGGCCCGCGCTTCCTGCATTCCACGGGACAGGCCTACAAGGGCGGCCCCGCCAGCGGCGTGTTCCTGCAGATCACCACCGACGACGCACAGGATCTGCCGATCCCCGACTACCGCGCCTCGTTCGGCGTGATAAAGGCGGCGCAGGCGCGCGGCGATTTCGGCGTGCTCACCGACCGCGGCCGTCGTGCGCTGCGCGTGCATCTCAAGGGCGATCTCAAGGCGGGCCTCGCTGACCTCGACAAGGCGATCCTCGCCGCCCTCAACTGACAACAAGGATTTCCCAGATGCAGCTCGGCATGATCGGCCTCGGCCGGATGGGTGGCAATATTGTCCGCCGCCTGATGAAAAACGGCCACACCTCCGTGGTCTACGACAAAGACTCGAAGGCTGTGGCGGCGCTCGTCGGTGAGGGTTCGGTTGGCGGCGCTTCGCTGGAAGAATTCGTCAGCAAGCTCAGCAAGCCGCGGACGGTTTGGGTGATGCTGCCGGCCGGCCGGATTACCGAGACCACCATCGACGCGCTCTCGAAACTGCTGGAGCCGGACGATGTCATCATCGACGGCGGCAACACGTTCTGGCAGGACGATGTCCGCCGCGGCAAGGCGCTGCAAGAAAAGGGCCTGCATTACATCGACGTCGGCACCTCCGGCGGCGTGTGGGGTTTTGAGCGCGGCTACTGCATGATGATCGGCGGCGACAAGGCCGTGGTCGATCGGCTCGACCCGATCTTTGCGACCCTGGCGCCAGGGATCGGTGACATCCCGCTCACCCCCGGCCGCGACGGCCGCGATCCGCGCATCGAGCAGGGCTACATCCACGCCGGCCCGGTCGGCGCCGGGCACTTCGTCAAGATGGTCCATAACGGCATCGAATACGGGTTGATGCAGGCCTATGCCGAGGGTTTCGACATTCTCAAGAATGCCGATCTCGAAGTCCTTCCGGAGGCGCATCGCTTCACGCTCAACCTGCCCGACATCGCCGAAGTCTGGCGCCGCGGCAGCGTGATCCCGTCATGGTTGCTCGATCTCACCTCCTCCGCGCTGGCCAAGAACGAGACGCTCGATACCTATTCCGGCTATGTCGAGGATTCCGGCGAAGGCCGCTGGACGGTGAACGCTGCGATTGATGAATCGGTGCCAGCCGAGGTGCTGACCGCCGCGCTGTTCGCGCGATTCAGGTCGCGCAAGGAGCACACCTTTGCCGAAAAAATCCTGTCGGCGATGCGTGCCGGCTTCGGCGGCCACAAGGAGCCGGAGCAGCATCCCCATCCGGTCAAGCAGGCTGCACCTGAAATCGTCAAGCCGAAAGGTTGATTGCCAGTGACCGATGCGAAGCCCGCCACCAAGATCCCCGACCCCTGCTCCTTCGTGATCTTCGGCGTCACCGGCGATCTCGCCCACCGGCTGGTGATTCCGGCGCTGTACAATCTCGCAGCCACGCATCTGCTGCCGGAGAAATTCTGCGTCGTCGGCGTCGCCCGCGGTACGATGTCGAACGAGGAACTGCGCGACGACATGATGAAGGGCCTGAAGCAGTTCGCAACCCGTCCTGTGGATGACGCGATTGCACAGCGGCTGCTAGAATGCGTCACCTTCATCGAGGCCGATCCCAAGGAGCCGGCATCGTTCGACAAGATGCGCGAAGACCTCGACAAGCTTGAGGCACGGCGCGAGACCACCGGCAACCGGCTGTTCTACATGGCGACGCCGCCCAGCGCCTTCGCGCCGATCGCGCGCCAGCTTGGCCGCACCGGCATGCTGAAGGAGAACGGCTCGTGGCGGCGCTTGGTGGTGGAGAAACCGTTCGGCACCGATCTGGAGTCGGCCAAAGCGCTGAACGTAGAGTTGCTCAGTATCGTCGAAGAGAAGCAGATCTACCGGATCGATCACTACCTCGGCAAGGAAACCGTCCAAAACATCCTGGTGCTGCGCTTCGCCAACGGCATGTTCGAGCCGTTCTGGAATCGCAACCACATCGATCACGTCCAGATCACCGTCGATGAAAAACTCGGCGTCGGCCACCGCGGCAGCTTCTACGACGCCACCGGCGCGCTACGCGATATGGTGCCAAACCATCTGTTCCAGCTACTGTCACTGGTGGCCATGGAGCCACCCGCCAAGTTCGAGGCGCACGCCGTGCGTTCGGAGAAAGCCGAGGTGCTCGGCGCCATCAGCATCCAGACCGAGGCCGAGGCGCTGCAGAACTCGGTGCGCGGGCAATATCTCGGCGGCAAGATCGGCGACACCGAGATCGAGGACTATCTCAAATCCAAAGACGTCAAGCCGGACTCGACCATCGAGACCTATGCGGCGCTGAAACTGACTATCGACAACTGGCGCTGGGCCGGCGTGCCGTTCTATCTCCGCACCGGCAAGGCCCTCGGCATCAAGCGCACCGAAGTGGCCATCAAGTTCAAGCAGGCCCCGTTCGCCATGTTCCGCGACACCGCGGTGGAGAAGCTGTCTCAAAACTATTTGGTGATCGGCGTTGAACCGACCGAGGGCATCGCGCTGCAGTTCAACACCAAGATTCCGGGGCCCTCGATCCAGATCGACGGCGTCGAGATGAAGTTTCGCTACAAGGACTACTTCAAGGCCGAACCATCGACCGGCTACGAGACGCTGATCTATGACTGCATGATCGGCGACAACATCCTGTTCCAGCGCGCCGACGGCGTCGAAGCCGGCTGGCGCGCGGTGCAGCCGTTCCTCGACGCCTGGAAGAAAGCCGGCTCCGACGGGCTGAAAAACTATGAGGCCGGTAGTGAAGGCCCGGTCGAGGCGGAGGAGCTGATGACGCGCGACGGCCGCAGTTGGCGGAAGTTGAGCTGACGATGGGGCTGGGTCGCAAAATTATCGTGGTGGACGATGCGGCGGCACTTGCAGTCGCCGCAGCCGATCGCGTTGTCGCCCGGATCGACAGCAATCCGGGCCGGATCGCGATCTGCCTGACCGGCGGCTCCAGTCCGAAGCAGCTCTATGACGTGCTCGGCAAGGAACCGTACCGGAGCCAAATTCCGTGGGATCGCGTGCACTGGTTCATCGGCGACGACCGCTTTGTCAAAACCGGCGATCCGCTGAACAATATGAGCATGGCGCGAGGCATCTTCCTCGATCGTTGCGCCCCGGCCGCCAATATTCACCCGATCCCCACCGAGGCCCACAGCCCCTACGAGGCCGCGCGTCTCTATGAAGAGCAACTGAAGAGCTTTTACGGCGCCAACGTGCTCGATCCGCCGCAACCGCTGTTCGACCTGGTGCTGCTTGGCGTCGGCCCCGACGGCCACATCGCGTCGCTGTTTCCGGGCTATCCGGCCATCGAGGTCACCGACGAGTGGGTGGTTGGAGTGTCCGAAGCCCATGTGGCGCCGTTCGTGCCGCGGGTCAGCCTAACCCTGCCGGCGCTGGGTTCGTGCCACGAGATGCTGTTCGAACTGAGCGGCGCCGACAAGCGCGCCATCATGACGCGGGTGCTGGCGGGCAAGGACTTGCCCGCCAACCGCGCCCGTTCCTATGAGGGCGAAACCGTGTGGCTGTGCGACCGCGCGGCGCTTCCGGAGAATTTTCGTGCCTGACGCGCGCGCGCTGGTCGTGATGGGCGTGTCCGGCTCCGGCAAGAGCACCATTGCAGAAAAACTCGCCGCACGGCTCGACTGGGCGTTTGCAGACGGCGATAGTTTCCATCCCGCCTGCAACGTCGCGAAAATGAGCGCCGGCCATCCCCTCTCCGACGAAGACCGCTGGCCATGGCTGCAGGCGATTGCCGATGAGATCGACCGCGTCATCGATGCAGGCGGCCATGTGGTGGTCGCCTGCTCGGCGCTGAAGCGCGCCTATCGTGACGTGCTGGTGCACGGCCGCGATGACGTCCGCATCGTCTATCTCGACGGCAGCCCGGAGCTGATCGCGTCGCGCATGGCCGCGCGCAAAGGCCACTTCATGCCGCCCGGTCTGCTCGACAGCCAGTTCGCCACGCTGCAGCCGCCCGGCGCGGATGAAAACCCGATCGCAGTATCAATTGACGCCTCCGTCGAGGCGATCATCGATGCTATCCTTGCGCAAATACCCAACAGGAAGATCTCATGACCCGCATTGCCCTCGTTGTCTCCGATGTCGATGGCACCATGGTGACCAAGGACAAGATCCTGACGGAGGGGGCCAAAGCCGCTGTGCAGAAGCTGCACGATGCCGGCATTGGCTTCACCATCACCTCCAGCCGGCCGCCGGTCGGAATGCGGTTTCTGGTCGAGCCGCTAGGGATCACGCTGCCGATCGGGCCGTTCAACGGAAGTTCGATGGTCGATGGCCGTTTGAAGGCGATCGAGCAGCATTTGATTCCGGAAGCAGCCGCGAAACGCAGCGTCGAGGTGCTCACGGAATACGGCGTCGATATCTGGCTGTTCACCAACGAGGAGTGGCTGATCAAGCGCGACGATGGCAAATACGTGCCGCACGAGCAGAACACCATTCAGCACGACCCGGTGATCGTCGATGACTTCACGCCGTTCCTGGCGAAGGCCTGCAAGATCGTGGGCGCCAGCGCCGACTTCCCGCTGCTGGAGCGCTGCGAAGCCGCGACGCAAGCGGCTCTCGGCGATCAGGCCGTCGCGGTGCGCTCGCAGAACTACTATCTCGACATCACCCCGCCGGGCCAGAACAAGGGTACGTTCGTGACGGCGATGGCCAAGCGGCTCGGGATTTCACTCGAAGCGATCGCCACCATCGGCGACATGCAGAACGACCTGCCTATGTTCAAGGTGAGCGGCATGTCGGTGGCGATGGGCAACGCGACGGACGCGGTGAAAGCGCTGGCGACGGATGTGACGACGTCGAATGAAGAAGACGGATTTTCAGGCGCGGTAGAAATGATCTTGCGAAGGAATGCGGGTGGCTAAGCCTCTTGCTTCCTTCGCCCACAAGGAGATGGAAGACGAAGTCTATTTGGATCGCTGCATCACCGGTTTTTCCGCGGAGCGCTTGGCGTCACAGAGATTGTGCGCGGTGTTGATCAGCGCGATGTGGGTTAGCGCTTGCGGGAAGTTGCCGGTCTGGCGTTTGGCAATCGAATCGTATTCCTCAGCCAGCAGCCCGACATCGTTGGCGATACCCACTACCCGGTCGAACAAATCCTGCGCCTTGCCAATCTCGCCGGCCAGGATGTAGACGTCCGCCAGCCATAGGCTGCAGGCCAGGAACGCGCCTTCGATCGGTTGTTTTTCGCCGGTCTGTTCGCGCGGATCGTGTCGCAGCACAAAGCCATCCCGCATCAGGTATTTCTCGGTCGCGGCAATCGTACCCCGTACGCGCGGATCCGAGGCCGGCAGGAAGCCCACCGCCGGCAGCAGCAGCACGCTGGCATCGAGCACGTCGGCGCCGTAATATTCGACGAAAGCGTTCAGCGCTGGATTGAAGCCCTTGTCGCAGACATTGCGGTGGATCGTGTCGCGCAGGGCTCGCCAGTCGTCCAGCGGCGCCTCGAGGCCGTAGGCCTCGGCGCTCTTGATGCCGCGATCAAACGCCACCCAGCACATCACTTTCGAGAACACGTAATGCGCGCCGTCGCCGCGGCGCTCCCAGATGCCGTGGTCGGGCTGGTCCCACATCGAAGCGAGGTGTTCGAGCACCTGGCGCTCCACCGCCCAGGTCTCGCCATCCAGTTCGAGGTGGGCCATCCGCGACTGATGAAAGGCGTCGATCAACTCGCCATAGACATCGAGTTGCAATTGCGCGTGCGCGGCATTGCCGACGCGCACGGGCTGCGCGCCTTCGTAGCCCGGCAGCCAGTCGGCCTCCCATTCCAGGAGCCGGCGCTGACCCATGATACCGTACATGATCTGCATGTCCGCCGGCGAGCCGGCCGCGGCGCGCAGCAGCCAGTTGTGCCACGCCAGCGCTTCCTCGGTGTAGCCTGAATTCATCAGGACCAGCAGCGTGAAGGTCGCGTCGCGCAGCCAGCAGAAGCGGTAGTCCCAGTTACGGGCGCCTCCGAGCTTCTCGGGCAGCGACATGGTGGGTGCCGCAACGATGCCGCCGGACGGCGCATAGGTCAGTGCCTTCAGCGTGATCAGCGAGCGCATCACCAGATCGCAATTTTCGCCGTCATAGGTGCAGCGACCGCTCCATTCCGACCAGAATTCCTCGGTGTCTTTCAAGGCCTGGTTGGGGTCGATCGGTGCCGGCACTTTCAGGTGCGACGGGCCGTAGGTCAGCACGAACGGCACGCTGTCGCCGGCATTGACCTCGAACTCCGCGACCGTGGTCAGATTCTCGCCGTGGGTCTCGACGGGCGTGCGCAGCACCGCCATGTCGGGGCCGCAGATGCCGAGCAGCGCCCCGTCCTCGGTGCGCCGGACCCATGGAATGGCCACGCCGAAACCGAAACGGATCACCAGGTTCATTCGCAGTTTCACGCGGCCGGTCTCGCCGCGCACGATGCGAACGACATCGGAGGCTGCACCGCGCGGCGGCATGAAGTCGATCAAGGTGATAGCGCCCTCGGCGGTTTCCAGCCGGGTCTCCAGTATGAGCGTATCGCCGCGATAGCGCCGCGAACATTTCGTCACTTCAGCCGCGGGCGCGATCTTCCAATGACCGTGTGTCTCGTCGCCGAGCAAAGCCGTAAAACACGCATCGGAATCGAATGCCGGCCAGCACAGCCAATCGATCGAGCCGTTGCGATTGACCAGCGCCGCGGTCTCGCAGTCCCCGATCAAGGCGTAGTCTTCGATCAGGCCAGTCACGGCTCAAGCCACTTCGGAGCGGTCGGCGGTAGCGATATGCAGCGCCACCAGATCGACAGCGCCGGCGATCTCATCAACCGCCACGGGCAGCCGCTGCCGCCAGTTAGGATGCTCGTCGATAGTGCCGGGGATGTTCGGCTGGTCGATCACCCCCAGCAAATCCTCCAGGGCGATCGCCAGCAGCCGGGTACGGGTCCGGGCGAGAAACTGCGTCACCGCGTAGAGGTCGTCAGTGGCGATCGATTGATGCCGCAGCGCTTCGCTCAGCATGTCGATAGCGTAGCGCCGGGCGTCGTCGCTTTCGCCGGGATCGATGCCCAACCCGCGCTTCATCACCAGATCGGCGTAGCTGCGCCAGCCCGCATAGGTCGGCAGGTCGTGGGTGTTGAAGGTAACCAGCGCATCGGGTGCGTAGTAATCGATGCCGCGAAACGCGCCACGATCATCGCGCTCGAACATCATCACCAGATATGACCAGATGCCCCAGTCGCGAAGTTCGTCGCGAAATCCGTCCGGCACGGTGCCCAGGTCCTCGCCGATCACCACGCAGCGGCTGGCGATACTTTCCTGTGCGGTTACAGCCAACAGCGCCTGCAGCGGCATCTTCACATAGGCGCCGTTGTCGGCGGCGTAGCCGTGCGGCACGACATAGAGCCGGTTGAGGCCGAGCACGTGATCGAGGCGAATGGCACCGGCGTAGCGCATCGAGGCGCGCAGCATGTCCTTGAACGGCGCAAAGGATTGCACTTCGAGACCGCTGCCATTGAAGCCGGCGAGACCCCAGTTCTGGCCGGCGGGCTGCAACAAATCCGGCGGCGCACCGATCGACAGGTGCCGCGACACTGCAATCTGCTCGTTCCAGGCGTCGAAGCCACCACTCTGGACGCCGACGGCGACGTCGAGATAGAGCCCGACCTTCATCCCCAGTTTGGCGGTGAGATCGTAACAGGCCTTGAGCTGCAGGTCGGCATTCCACTGCACGTATTCGATGAACACCACTTCCTTGCCGTCGGGGCCGGCCCGGAGTACGGCGCATGCCTTATCGTCGGGGTGCTGGAGTTCTTCCGGCCACTCCCACCACGCGGTCTGCAATCGGTGCCGCAGCACCTCGAAGCAGGCGAAGCGCGTCAGCAGCGGCGCGCGCTCGGCGCGAAATGCCGCGAAGGCCTGCTGCCGCTTGGAGGCCGGATTGGCGTAGAATTCCTCGAACGCGGCGCGCAGGGCGGCCGTTTTTGCTGCGGCGACGGCGACGTAGTCAACCACCGGCGCGGCGCGTAGCTTCGCCAGCGCGTCGCCGCTGTCGTGAGCGGAAAATTCCGGCAGCGCCTCGACGTCGATGTAGAGCGGGTTGAGAAACAGTCGGCTGTTGGGCGAATACGGGCTGCATTCGGCCGGGCGATCGTCGAACAGCGCATGCAGCGGGTTGAGGCCGACACCGCCGGCGCCGAGGCTGGCAGCCACTTCGATCAGTTTCCGCAAGTCCGTAAAGTCGCCGATGCCCCAGTTGCGGTCCGAGCGCAGGCCGTACAGCTGCACCGCCAGAATCCAGGAGCGGTCGAAGTCACCGCGAAATGCCTTGTCCGGAGCCACGATGACCGCGGTTTCCTCGGAGAACAGCGACGCATCGGTCAGTTGCAGGCGCCAGACCCCTATCGGCAGATCAAGCGGCCACAGGATATTGCGGTCGCCCGTTTCGCCCTTGGCGATAACCTTAACGCCATCGACGATTTTCCACTTCAGAGGGAACGTGGCAGCGTCGCTGAGGTAGGTCCGCTCAGCCCGCCCGGCCCGCACCACCACGGTATGGTCGAGAAACCGGTCCTGCGTGCGAACCGGCATGGCATCGATAATGAGCTTGAGGGCGACGGCGTCCGTGGTGTGCCACTGCCCCTGTCCATCATGAAAGCCTGTCTGGATTCCGAGTTCGGCAGCTTTTTCAAAAAGGTCCATACGGCACGCTGTTTGCAACGCAGCAACATGACATTACTGCGAAATTTGTGAATTTTAGGAAGAGGATAGCCGTTTTCAACGCTTCGATCTAAGCTCGGTTCCTGATGGAACCATCCCCAGCTACGGGGCTTTGTATATGATCGCACCGTCTCTTTTCCGCAACTCGAAACGGGACGACATTCTCATGTCGATGGCATCACTGTGAACAAAACCACTCAGATCGTGGAAAGGGTCGCCGCTGGCGCATTTCACATCGAAAACATCTATCCGATTATCGATGGCGGTCGCTTTCCCATCAAACGGATTGTCGGCGAGCCTATCGAGATTTTCGCTGATCTGTACCGCGATGGTCACGAGATCATCGCCGCCGCCATCGTCTGGCGCCGCGAGCAAGATCGCGACTGGAATCGCGCCCCCATGGCGCTGGAAGTCAACGACCGCTGGGGCGGCTCGTTCACGCCGGACAGCATCGGCCGTTACGTCTATGCCATCGAAGCATGGACCGACGAATTCGCCACCTGGCAGCACGGCTTCGAGCTGAAGCTGAAGGCTGGTCAGGACGTGACGCTGGACGCGCTGGAAGGCGCCGGGCTGATGACCAAGGCGCAATCCGGCGGCCCGGAGGCGTCGGCCGTCATCGTCAAGCAATGCGAAGATTTCCTGAAAACCGGCGATACCCAACCGCTGCTGGCCCCTGAATTGCGGGCTGCCATGGCCGAGGCGCAGTCGCGTCCGGACCTGACGCGCTCGGCCCTGCTGCCGCTGATGATCGACCGCGAGCGCGCCCGCAACGGCGCCTGGTACGAGATGGTGCCGCGCAGCCAGAGCCCGGTGCCCGGACAGCACGGCACGTTCCGCGACTGCATCGCCCGGCTGCCCGATGTGGCGGCGATGGGCTTTGACGTCGTGTATTTCACCCCGATCCATCCGATCGGCGTCAAAAACCGCAAGGGCAAGAACAATTCGCTCTCCGCCCAACCGGGCGATGTCGGCAGCCCCTACGCCATTGGCGGCAAGGAAGGCGGACACGACGCCATCCATCCCGAGCTCGGCACCATGGAAGACTTCCAGGCCTTCATCACGGCTGCCAAGGCCGTCGATATGGAAGTCGCCATTGACGTCGCGGTGCAGTGCTCGCCGGACCATCCGTGGATCACCGAGCATCCGGACTGGTTCAAGCGTCGGCCCGACGGCACCATGAAATATGCCGAGAATCCGCCGAAGCGTTACGAGGATATCCATAATCCCGATTTCACCTGCGACGACGCGGGCTCGCTGTGGAATGCGCTGCGCGATGTGATCTTGTTTTGGGCAGAGCACGGCGTGAAGATTTTCCGGATCGACAATCCCCACACCAAGCCGCTCCGGTTCTGGGAGTGGATGATCCACGAGGTGCAGGTCAAGCACCCGGATGCGCTGTTTCTCGCGGAAGCTTTTACCAAGCCAAAGCTGATGAAGGGCCTCGCCAAGCTTGGTTTCTCGCAGTCCTACACGTATTTCACGTGGCGGACGGAAAAGTGGGAGATCGAGCAGTACCTCAACGAGCTGTGCGGCTATCCGGAGCGCGAATTCTACCGGCCGAACTTTTTCGTCAACACGCCGGACATTCTGCCGTTTCACCTGCAGTCGGGCGAAGCCTGGATGTTCAAGGCACGCGTTGCGCTGGCCGCGACGCTGTCGTCCACCTACGGCATCTACAACGGTTTCGAGTTGCTTGAGCACGAGCCGATTCCAGGCAAGGAAGAATATTTGAACTCGGAGAAATACGAGATCCGGACCCGAAACTGGGATCAGCCGGGTAACATCAAGCCGTATATCCACGACCTCAACCTGGCCCGCCGCGCCAACAAGGCGCTGCAGCAGACCAGCAATTTGCGCTTCATGGCGGTGGATGACGTCAACGTCATCGGCTTCGTCAAGGAGTCGGTTGATCATTCCAACATGGTCGCCGGCGCGATCTCGTTGTCGCGCGACGTTCATGAAGTTTGGCTGCCGATCAACAGCCAGGTGATGGTCGATGGCGAACGCCGCGACATCGCGGCGGTCGAGAATATCATTACCGGGGAGCGTTATCCCGTTGAATGGGGGGGTCTACGCGTGCGCATCGACCCCATGCGCGACCCCGCCATCTTCTTCCGCTGTCTCGCCTGAAAGCGCCCCAAATGAACGTGTTACCGAATATCGACTCGACTGTGACGCCGGGCGCGAAAGACGATCATCTGTGGTACAAAGACGCCATCATCTATCAGTTGCATGTCAAAGCCTTCGCGGACAGCAACAATGACGGCATCGGTGACTTCGCCGGGCTGACCGACAAGCTGGACTACCTGCAGGATCTTGGCGTCACCGCGATCTGGTTGATGCCGTTCTATCCGTCACCCGGGCGCGACGATGGCTACGACATCGCCGACTACGGCTCGATCCACCCCGACTTTGGCACCATGAAGGATTTCCGCCGCTTCATTCATGAGGCGAAGCGGCGCGGCCTGCGTGTGATCACCGAACTGGTCATCAACCACACCTCAGACCAGCATGACTGGTTCAAGCGGGCCCGGCGCAGTCCCGCCGGCTCCAGCGCCCGTGACTGGTATGTCTGGAGCGATACCGACAAGAAATATGACGGCACCCGGATCATTTTCACGGATACCGAAAAGTCGAACTGGACCTGGGACACCGAGGCCAAGGCCTATTACTGGCACCGCTTCTTCTCACACCAGCCCGACCTGAACTTCGACAACCCGCGCGTTGTCAGCGCGGTGGTACAGGTGATGAAGCGCTGGCTCGATGCCGGCGTTGACGGATTCCGCCTCGACGCAATCCCGTATCTGGTGGAGCGCGACGGGTCCAATAACGAGAATCTTCCCGAGACCCACAAGATCATCAAGCATCTGCGCGCGGAGCTGGATGCCTATGCGCCCGGAAAACTGCTGCTGGCCGAGGCCAACCAGTGGCCGGAAGACGTGCAGCAGTATTTCGGCGACAGCGACGAATGCCACATGGCATATCATTTCCCACTGATGCCGCGCATGTACATGGCGATCGCCCAGGAAGATCGTTTCCCGATCACCGACATCATGCGCCAGACCCCGGATATCCCCCAGGACTGCCAGTGGGCCATGTTCCTGCGCAACCATGACGAGCTGACGCTGGAAATGGTCACCGACGTCGAGCGCGACTATTTGTGGTCGACCTATGCCAACGACCCGCGCGCCCGCATCAATGTCGGCATCCGCCGCCGCCTAGCGCCGCTGATGGAGAACGACCGCCGGAAAATCGAGCTGATGAACTCGATGCTGATGTCGTTCCCCGGCACGCCGATCATCTATTACGGCGACGAGATCGGCATGGGCGACAACATCTATCTAGGCGACCGCAACGGCGTACGCACGCCGATGCAGTGGACGCCGGACCGCAATGGCGGTTTCTCGCGCGCCGACCCTGCCCGGCTCTATGCCCCGACCATCATGGATCCGGTGTACGGCTACGAGTCCGTCAATGTGGAAGCGCAGTCGCGCAGCCTGTCGTCGCAGCTCTCGGCCACCAAGCGGCTGATGGCCGTGCGCAAATCGACGCTGGCCTTCGGCCGCGGCACCATGACCTTCATCCGCCCGACCAACCGTTCTGTACTGAGCTACGTCCGACAGTTCGGCGACGAGGTGATCCTCTGCGTCGCAAACCTGTCGCGCTCGGCGCAGGCCACCGAACTCGATCTGTCGCCGTGGAAGGAGCGCGTGCCGCTGGAAATGCTCGGCCGCACCAAGTTCCCGCCGATCGGCGAACTGCCCTACATGATCACGCTGGCACCCTACGGCTTCTACTGGTTCCTGTTGCAGGAACGCGACATATCCGAACATATGGCGCCGACGGCGGTACCGGAATTCGAAACCCTGGTGGTGCCGCTCGGCGCCACCTGGATGTCGCTGGAACGAACCCGTGGCGTTTTCGAGCGCGAGGTTCTGCCGGCGCATCTGGCGCGTACGCGCTGGTATCCGGAACGCTCGCCCAAGGCGATCCAGGCGCGGTTGACGTCGGCAGTTCCGTTCGCCGAGATCGGCGACAATCGGCCGTGGCTGGCGTTCTTCGAAACCACGCAACGCGGCGTGACCACGCGCTATGTGCTGCCGATGCAGATCGAATGGGTCCGCTTCGACCGCGAGCGCTATAACCCGCGGGCTTTCGCCGCGGTCCGCCAGGGCGCCCGCGAAGGCACCTTGCTGGACGTCGCGAGCGACCCGATCTTCATCGCATTGCTGCTGCACAACCTGCGCAGTTCGCTGTCGGTAGCGAACGAAGACGAAAGCGCGCGACTGGAATTCCGGCCGACAACGAAGCTTGCAGACAAGCCGTTTGAACAGCCCACCCATATTCGCGCGGTCGAAACCGAGCAGTCCAACAGCACCGCACTGGTCGATAGCGACTACGTCGTGAAACTGTACCGCAAGCTGCAGACCGGCATCAATCCGGAGATCGAACTTGGTCGCTTCCTCACCGACGTTGCCGGCTTTGCCAACACACCGGCGCTGCTTGGCAGCGTCGAACTGATCGAGGGTGAGCAGACCAGCGCGATCGCGATCGTCCATGCCTTCGTGCAGAATCAGGGCGACGCCTGGACCGTAACCTCCGCCTATCTCGACCGCTTCGTCGATGAGCAGAAGCTGCTCGCCAACGGCGACGACGTCGGCCACAGCGACGAGCAGGTCCCCTACCTGCGCTACATGTCGCAGACCGGCCGCCGGGTCGCCGAAATGCACATGGCGCTCGCCAGTCGCGACGACATCGAGGACTTCAAGCCGGAGCCGGTGTCGCCCGAAGATATCACGATGTGGATCGGCGAGATCGTGGATCGGGCGGAACTGGTATTCGAGGCTCTGCGGCCTCGACTGAACACGGCCAAGGAGGCCGATCGCGCTTTGATCGAGCGGGTGCTGGCGTTACGCAGCGGCTTGCGCGAGCGTCTGCTGGACCTCCTTCCGCCCAACACCGACGGGTTGAATATCCGGCATCACGGCGATTTCCATCTTGGCCAGATGCTGGTCGTCAAGGATGACATCTACATCATCGACTTCGAGGGTGAACCGCGCCGTCCGATTGCCGAGCGCCGCCGTAAGGCGCCGGCGGCCCGCGATGTTGCCGGCCTGATCCGCTCGATCGACTATTCGGCGACGGCGGCACTGGAACGCGCGCTGATGGTCGCGCCTGACGAAACCGGCAAGCTCGCTGCGGCCCTCGAAGGTTGGCGGGAACGGGCGACGGCGGCGTTCGTTGGTTCATATCGCGATACCCTGACCGATGCCCGGCTGTGGCCTGCCGATTCAGCAGCAGCGGAGGGAATGTTGAATTTCTTCCTGCTGGAAAAGGCCTTCTACGAAATCGAATACGAACTCGCGCATCGCCCGGACTGGCTGCGAGTGCCGCTCGCTGGCACGCTGCGCATTTTGAAACCGTACTCTGAGGAGGTCAAATGACCAAATTACCCGCGGAGGCTTACGCGATCGTCGAAGGCCGCCATTCCGATCCGTTTCACTATCTCGGCCCCCATAAGGAGGCTGACAAGACCATCGTGCGCGCATTCCTGCCGGAGGCGATCAATGTCGATGCCATCGACGATCATGGCGCGGCAACCGCGCTGGAGCGTGTCCATGACGCCGGCCTGTTCGTCGGCGCGTTGGCCAACGGTTCGACCAATTATCAGCTGCGCGCACGCTATGGCGACGGCACCGTCGATCTCGACGATCCCTATCGCTTCCCGCCGATCCTAACCGACTTCGATCTTTACCTGCTCGGCGAAGGCACCCATCAGCGGCTCTACGACAAACTTGGCGCCCACCCGATGACGCTGGAAGGCGTCAAGGGCGTCGGCTTTGTCGTGTTCGCACCCAACGCCCAGCGCGTCAGCGTGGTTGGCGATTTCAATTTCTGGGATCCGCGGCGGCATCCGATGCGGGTGCGCGGCGTCGGCTATTGGGAGCTGTTCGTTCCGGCCGCGGCCGCCGGCGACCACTACAAGTTCGCCATCACTGGCCCGCAGGGCCAGCAACTGGCGCTGAAGTCCGATCCGATGGCATTTGCAGCGGAGCGGCGTCCCAGCACCGCCTCGATCGTGCTCGACGAAACGGAGGTGCCTCTTCCGCGCCCCGCCCCCGCCAATATCAACGCGCTGAACAAGCCGATGTCGATTTACGAGGTCCATCTGGGCTCGTGGCGCCGCAAGGGCGAGGACAACGTATGGCTGACCTACCGCGAACTGGCGGAGATGCTGCCGCGCTACGCTCGCGACCTCGGCTTCACCCACGTGGAATTCCTGCCGGTCAACGAACATCCGTTCGACGGTTCGTGGGGCTATCAGCCCACTGGCATGTTCGCGCCGACCAGCCGCTTCGGCACTCCCCAGGATTTTGCCGCGCTGATCGACGCTTGCCACGCCGAAGGCCTCGCCGTGCTGCTGGACTGGGTGCCCGGGCATTTCCCGGATGACGCCCATGGCCTCGGCGTGTTCGACGGTACCGCGCTCTATGAGCATGCCAACCCGCTGCAGGGCCGGCACATGGACTGGGGCACGCTGATCTACAATTACGGCCGCACTGAAGTGGTGAACTTCCTGGTGTCGAACGCGCTATTCTGGCTGGAGCGCTACAACATCGACGGGCTGCGCGTCGATGCAGTGGCCTCGATGCTGTATCTCGATTATAGCCGCAACGCCGGAGCCTGGATTCCAAACAAGTATGGCGGTCGCGAAAATCTTGAGGCGGTGTCGTTCCTGCGTCGCTTCAACAGCGAGGTCTATGCCAAATTCCCCAACGCCATGACGGCTGCGGAAGAGTCGACGGCCTGGCCGCAAGTATCGCGTCCGGTCGAATATGGCGGGCTCGGCTTCGGCTACAAGTGGAACATGGGCTGGATGCACGACACGCTGAACTACATCAGCCAGGACCCGATCTACCGCAAATATCACCACGGCTCGATACTGTTCGGCCTGCAATATGCGTTCTCGGAAAACTTTGTGCTGCCGCTCTCCCATGACGAGGTGGTGCACGGCAAGAAGTCACTGATCGGCCGGATGCCCGGCGATGACTGGCAGCGCTTTGCCAACTTGCGGGCGTATTACGCCTTCATGTTCGGTCATCCCGGCAAGAAGCTGATGTTCATGGGCTGCGAATTTGCCCAGGAGCGTGAATGGAATCACGACCGTTCGCTGGACTGGCACCTGCTGGAGCAGCCGAAACATGCGGGCATTCAGTCTCTCGTTCGCGATCTCAACGAGCTGTACCGCAACCAGCCTGCATTGCACGAGCTTGATTGCGATCCGGCTGGTTTTGAATGGGTGATCACCGAGGATGCGGCCAGTAACGTGTTCGCGTGGCTGCGCAAGGGCGCCAGTCCGCGGGCGCAGTGCCTGGTGGTGGTGAACTTCTCGCCTAACGTCTACCGCGACTACAAGGTGCGTGTGCCATTCCCCGGCAAGTGGCGTGAGGCGCTGAATTCCGACGCCGGAATCTATGGCGGCAGCAATGTCGGCAATGCGGGCGAAGTGCAAACAACCGGGCTGGTGCCCGAGCTCAACCTGACGCTGCCGCCGCTGGCCGCTATCTTTCTCGTACCGGAATTCTAGGCATGCGCGTAACGACCGGCACTCACTCTCGCCTCGGTGCAAGCTGGGACGGCAGAGGGACCAACTTTGCCCTGTTCTCGGCAACCGCTCAGAAGGTCGAGCTTTGCCTATTCGACAGTCAGGGCCGCCGCGAGCTGGAGCGCATCGAATTGCCGGAGCGTAACGAGGACGTCTGGCACGGTTATCTAAACGACATCTCGCCGGGGCAGCTGTATGGCTACAGGGTGCACGGGCCCTATGAACCGGAGCATGGCCACCGCTTCAACGCACACAAGCTGCTGCTCGACCCCTACGCCAAGAAGATGGCGGGGCGTCTCGTATGGAGCGATGCGCATTTCGGCTACCGCACCGGCAGTGCCCGCGAGGACCTCTCCTTCGACCGGCGCGACAATGCGCGCGGCATGCCGAAGGCCGTCGTCGTCGATGAGACCTTCAATTGGGGCCGCAAGGAAGCGCGTCCGAGCGTGCCGTGGGAAGACACGATCATCTACGAGGCCCACGTCAAGGGCCTGACCCAGGGCCGCAAGGACGTTCCGCCGGGACTCCGCGGCACCTACCGCGGGCTGTCGTCGCCAGCGATGATCGACCATCTGAAGCGGCTCGGCGTCACCACCGTCGAATTGCTGCCGGTGCAGAGCTTTGTCGATGACCGCCGGCTGGTTGAGCTCAAGCTTGCCAACTACTGGGGCTATAATTCGCTGTCGTTCTTCGCGCCGGAAGCGCGCTACGGCCAGGACAATCCGCTGGATTCATTCCGCACCACCGTGGCGCGGCTGCACGACGCCGGCATCGAGGTGATCCTCGACGTGGTCTATAATCACACCGCCGAAGGCAATCACCTCGGCCCGACGCTGAGCTACCGCGGCATCGACAATTCCTCCTATTACTGGCTGATGCCCGACAACCCGCGCTACTACGACGACTTCACGGGTTGCGGAAGTTCGGTGAACTTGACCCATCCCCGCGTGCTGCAGATGGTGATGGATTCGCTGCGCTACTGGGTCGAGGTCTGTCATGTCGATGGCTTTCGCTTCGACCTCGCAACCACGCTGGCGCGCACGCCGAACGGCTATGACCGCAACAGCGCCTTTCTCACGGCCGTGCGGCAGGACCCCGTGCTGGCCTCGGTCAAGATGGTCGCCGAACCCTGGGATCTCGGGATGGGCGGCTATCAGGTCGGCGCCTTTCCGTCGCAATGGTCAGAATGGAACGACAAGTATCGCAGTGCCATGCGGCGCTACTGGAGCGGCGAAGGCAGCCTGATCGGCGAAGTCTCGAGCCGCATGACAGGCTCCTCCGACGTGTTCAATCATGACGGCCGCAAGCAGCGCGCCGGCATCAACCACGTCACCGTGCATGACGGTTTCACGCTGGCCGATCTGTTCGCCTATAATGAGAAGCACAACGAGGCCAATGGCGAGGACAACCGCGACGGCTCCAGTGACAACCTCAGCAACAACTTCGGCGTCGAAGGTCCGACCGACGATCCGGTCTTGCTGGCCTTGCGCCGGCAGCTGCGCAAGAATCAGCTGGCGTGCCTGATGCTGGCGCAGGGCGTGCCATTGCTCCTGGCTGGCGACGAGGTCGGCAATACCCAGGATGGCAACAACAACGCCTATTGCCAGGACAATGAAATCGGCTGGGTCGGCTGGGGCAACCTCGGCCACAAGGAAGACGATCTCACCGACTTCATCGGCTACATGTCGCAACTCCGGCAGCGCTTCCCGCAGATCCGCGCGCAACGCTGGCTCGACGGTCGCCGCGCTGATGGAACGTATGGCGTGCTGTGGCTAACGCCGGCCGCTGAGGAGATGACCGAGCAGGACTGGGCATTTCCGGACGGGCGCTTCCTGGCTTATGTGCTGAGCCCCAGCGACGACAACCAGAACCCGATCTTCATCGTTCTGAATTCGGCTCCGGAAGGCATTCCATTCAAGCTGCCGAGGATGCCGGAATACAGACATTGGCGGCAGATTCTCAACACCGCCAGCGACCAGCTCTCGATCGCGATCCTGCCATCCGGCAGCGACGTCGATGCGCCGCCGCGTTCCGTTCTCGCATTTGCAGGTTCAGTTTCATGAGCGAGCGAAGCTTTGGGCCACGCCTGACCAAGACAGGCGTAATCTTCCGGCTGTGGGCGCCGGCCGCCAATCGCGTCGATGTGATGCTCGACAAACTCTATCCGCTGACGCGTGGCGAGGATGGCTGGTTCTCCGCGGAGATTCCGGATGTGAAAGCCGGCGCTACCTACCGTTTCCACATCGACGGCGCCGACAACGTGCCTGATCCTGGTTCGGCGTTCCAGCCTGGCGATATCGCCGGCCCCAGCGAAGTAATCGACCACGACGCCTATGCCTGGCGCGCCACCGAATGGAAGGGGCGGCCCTGGGAAGAAACCGTGCTGATCGAGACCCATGTCGGCAGTTTCACGCCGGAGGGCACTTACCGCGCCATGATCGACAAACTCGATCATCTGGTCGAAACCGGCATTACCGCGCTCGAACTGATGCCGCTGGCGGACTTCGCCGGTCGCCATAACTGGGGCTATGACGGCGTACTGTGGTATGCGCCGGATTGCATGTTCGGCCGCCCGGAGGATCTGAAAGCGCTGATCGACGAGGCACATCTGCGCGGCATCATGGTGTTTCTCGACGTGGTCTATAATCACTTCGGGCCGGAAGGAAATTACCTTGGCAGCTACGCGCCGGACTTCTTTGGCGATGCGCACACGCCGTGGGGTTCAGCGATCAACTACAATCTGCCGCAGGTCCGCGCTTATGCCATCGAGAACGCCGTGGCGTGGCTGCGCGATTACCGATTCGACGGGCTTCGGCTCGATGCGGTGCACGCGATCCCCGAGCAGGGCGAGATCCCGATGCTGCACGAACTCAGCCGCGAGGTCGGCAAGTTGGCCGCCGACACCAGCCGCTCGATTCATCTGGTATTGGAGAACGACGATAACAAAGCGGCGTTGCTCGACCCCGACACTAATCCCTCGCGCGGCAAATACCGCGCGCAGTGGAACGACGATTATCACCACGCCTGGCACGTGCTGCTGACCGGCGAGGACAAGGGCTACTACAGCGACTACGCGCCACGGCCCATCGACCATATTGTTCAGGCGCTGGCCTCCGGCTTCGCCTATCAGGGCGAGCCTTCAGCGCACCGCGACGGCACGCCGCGCGGCGAGCCCAGCGGCGCGCTGCCGCCTTCCGCCTTCGTCAACTTCCTGCAGAACCACGACCAGATCGGTAACCGCGCGCTCGGCGACCGGCTCGAAGCCATCGCCAAGCCGAAGGCGATTGAAGCGGCGCTGGCGATTACGCTGCTGGCGCCGATGGTACCGATGCTGTTCATGGGCGACGAATGGGGCTCCAAGGCGCCGTTTCCGTTCTTTTGCGATTTCAAGGGAGATCTGGCCGAAGCCGTGCGCCAGGGCCGCAAGAAGGAATTCGCCAGCGCCTATGAAAAATATGGCGATGAAATTCCCGATCCGCTCGATGAATCGACATTCCGGTCGGCGGTGCTCGACTGGAAAAATCGTGAGGCGGCGGCTTGTCAGCAACGGCTGAAGCTGGTTCGCGAACTACTGGCCTTGCGCAAAGATTACGTCATGCCGCGGCTCAAGGGCGCCCATTTCGGCACGGCCAAAGCCGATGACAACGGCATTCTCAGTGTTCACTGGAAAATGGGCGACGGCGCCATGCTTCACCTTGCAGCGAATCTTACGGATCATGACGTAACGCGGGAACAGCGTTCGGCGTCAGGCGTCGTGATCTGGGGCGATTTTTCCTCCGACAGCTTCGCACCTTGGTCGGTGCGATGGCGAATGGAACAAGCATCATGAGTTCGGCAATTCCCGTCGCGACCTATCGTATCCAGCTGACGGGCGATTTCACGTTCGACCACGCCGCGAAGATCGTGCCCTATCTGAAGTCGCTGGGCATCACCCATCTCTACGCTTCGCCGTTCCTAAAGGCGCGCGCCGGCAGCACCCACGGCTACGACATCGTGGATCATACCCAATTCAACCCCGAACTCGGCGGCGAAGCGGGCTTCGAGCGGCTCAGCGCCGAGTTGAAGAAGAACGACATCGGCCTGATCCTGGATTTCGTACCGAACCACGTCGGCGTGCATTTTGCCGACAACCCGTGGTGGCTGAGCGTGCTGGAATGGGGCCCCGCGTCACCCCATGCGGTCTCGTTCGACATCGACTGGGACACCCTGCCTTACCGCGCCCGCGGCGGCGTGCTGCTGCCGATTATCGGCACATCCTACGGCCAGGCGCTGGACAGCGGCGAGATCGAGCTGAAGTTCGATGCGGCGGAGGGCAGCTTCTCCGCATGGTATTTAGAGCACCGCCTGCCGATCGCGCCGGAGCGTTACAGCGAGATATTGCGTGCCGTCGTCAAGGAAGCCGACGCTGCCGGCACCCCTGCCGGCAAGGCGATCCTCGACCTCGCCTCGCGCTACAAGGGCCTGCGCCATCCTAATCTGGCCGAAGCCCCGGGCTTCAAAAAGGAATTGGCTGCGGTGGCCGGCGGCGCCGAACTGATCGCGAAAGGGCTCGATGCCTACCGGGCCGGGCCGGATCGTGCGTCGCAGATCCAGACGCTGCACAACCTGCTGGAGCGCCAGCACTACAAACTCGGCCAGTGGCGCCTAGCCTCAAGCGAGATCAACTACCGCCGCTTCTTCGACGTCAATACGCTGGCCGGCCTGCGCGTCGAGGATGCAGGCACCTTTGACGCGATCCACAGCCTGGTGAAGCGGCTGATCGCAGAGGACAAGCTGCAGGGCCTGCGGCTGGACCATATCGACGGGCTGCGCGACCCCGCACAGTATTTTCAGCGGCTTCGGCGGCTGATCCGCGAGGCGCAGGTCGACAAGTCGAAGCCGTTCTACGTGGTGATTGAAAAGATTCTCGGCGAAGACGAGAAACTGGTGCAACTCACTGGCGTGCACGGTACCACCGGCTACGAATGGCTCAACACCATCACCCAGGTGCTGGTCGAGGAGAAGGGTTTGGAGCCGCTCGACGAGATCTGGCGCCAGGTCAGCAATACCTCACCCAAATTCGCCCCCTTGCTGCGCGAAGCCAAGCTCCGCGTCCTGGAAACCCTCTTGCTCAGCGAATTCACCGTGTTGACGCGGCTGCTGGCGCGGATCGCCGGCGGGCATTATTCGACGCGGGATTTTTCCGCCGACACGTTACGGCAGGCGTTCGAACTCTACGTCCTGCACTTTCCGGTCTATCGCACCTACCTCACGGCGGCCGGCCCTTCTGCGCTGGACCGCGAGCTGATCTCAAGCACCATTGAAAAAGCGCGCGCGGACTGGTTCGGCGCCGACGAGGGCCTGTTCGACTTCTTGCGCGATGCGCTGACGCTCGACCTGCTGAAACCCGGCCGCGCGGCACACAGCAAGCCTCGCGTGCGGCGCTTTGCGCTCAAGGTGCAGCAGTTCACCGGACCGACCATGGCGAAGTCGCTGGAGGACACCGCGTTCTATCGCTACCACCGGCTGCTGGCGCTCAACGAGGTAGGCGGCGATCCGGCCGCCCACGCCATGCCGCTGGCCACGTTCCACGCCATGATGGCGGAGCGCGCCAAGGACTGGCCGCACGGCCTGACATCGACTGCCACCCACGACACCAAGCGCGGCGAGGACGCCCGTGCGCGGCAGCTTGCGCTGGCCGAACTGCCGGGCGAATGGGCCACCGCGGTCAGCCGCTGGAAGATTCTCAACGCGCCGCACCTCGTCATCGACGGCGAGATGCGTTCGCCCTCGGCGTCTTTTGAATACATGCTGTACCAGGCCCTGCTCGGCGCCTGGCCGCTCGGTACCCGCGATGGCACATTCCTGGAGCGGATGCAGGCTTACGCCCTCAAGGCTGCGCGCGAAGGCAAGCAGGAGACCAGCTGGCTCAATCCCAACGACGCCTATGAGAAAGGGCTGCATCTCTTTCTCGAACGACTCCTCGACCCCGCGCAATCCCGGGAATTCCTGGAAGCACTGGAGACCTTTGCCAAGCGAACCTCGCTGCTTGGCGTGCTGAACTCGTTGAGCCAGATTACCCTGAAGGCGACGCTGCCCGGCGTGCCGGATTTCTACCAGGGCACCGAGTTCTGGGATTTCTCGCTGGTCGATCCCGACAACCGCCGCCCCGTGGATTTTGTTGAACGCGCCGATGTGCTGGTGAAATTGCAGCAACCGGACTGGACCACCCTCGCGCAAGACTGGAGCAACGGCCATATCAAGCTGGCCTGGACCCGCGAACTGATCCGACGCCGCACTGAGATGGCCGACGTCTTTGCCCATGGCGATTATGAGCTGCTGGAAGTAACAGGCCCACACAGCGACCATATCATCGCGTTTGCGCGGCGGCTTCAGCGCGATGCCGCCATCGTGGTCCTCGGCCGCTCGTTCGCGACGCTGACGCAGGGCGGACGTTCCTGGCCCGCGCCTGCAGCCTTCGACGCTACCGTCCTCACGCCGGGCTATGTCATCGAAGGTGCCGCGCAAACCAAGGACGCCAGCGGGCTGGTGGTCGCCGAACTGTTCAAGGATTTGCCGGTGACGATCATCAATGCCCGGACTGCAACACCGGTGCGCGCGCGTTCGACGCGCCTGCAATAACCCACCCAACGAAAAGGCCGCCCGGGATCGACGGCCGGGCGGCCAAGCGGACTTCGTGCCGATTCGCAGATGTTCGGTTCCCGTCCTCCGCGCCACTCAAAATTCGCATCAAACTGTTTTCAATTGGTTGATAGTGAAATCCAAGAAATCGTTTTCCGCAGTGCAATTTTTGATGCTGCAAGGCAATATTTCTTGCTGTGCCAGTCGATGTTCCTGACCGTTTCGATGGCTTGGCGCTCGCAATAGCGATCGCCTACCCCTTCTTCGTCAGCAGCAAGTTTCCGCGTGCCTTGATCGCGGCCTGCGCGACTTCGGCGAAGCGCTGCAACAACCACGGCAGCGTCACCTCCACAGTGACGTGATCTTCCGCCACATCCACATGACCGGACGCAGCCTGCCCCATCGCGCGGACGCGAAAGATCATCCTGTCGCCTTCCCAGCGTTCTTCATCGACTTTCAGGACTGGCACGCTGGTGGCGGCCTTGGTCAGACCGGTCTTGAGCCGGCGGCAGGCCTCCTCGCGACTGAGGCGATGCGGAATGGAGACGACGAGCGGTGCGGCCATGGCAATTCCTGCGGTTCGGGAGCTACTCAACGCATGTAAGCGCGCGCGGTGCCGAAAAAAGTCCGGCTGCGATCGGGTTTCGCCATTGGAACTTTACCGTAAATAGGGCGTTTTTGTCGCATGAAGGCAGAGGGAATTGCCGGCTGCCAGGCTGAGGAGAACTACATGTCCATCGGAACAATCATTCTAATCATTCTCGTCATCGCCCTGCTCGGTGGTTTCTCGGGCGTTGGCGGCGGTCCGTTCTACGGCACCGGGTACTACGGCGGTGGCGGTCTTGGCCTGATCGTAGTGATCCTGCTGATCCTCTTGCTGCTCGGCAAGCTGTAAGCTTTTCGCAGAAAATTAAAGCGCGCGGTCCAGCGACGGATCGCGCGTTTTTGCGTTGCTCGATGCGCCACATGCGCCTTGGCCCTTATTCACGGGCAAGCCGCGTTATTGCCCTCTCAGTTTCTTGATCGCCGGCTTCAACGACGCTGCGGCTTCGTCATACCCCTCCCATGCCTTCGTCTTCTTTAGCAATGCGGGCACCGTCCGGATCGTGAATTTCTTCGGATCGAGGTCGGCGCGCAGTTGCGCCCAGGTCAACGGCATCGACACCGTGGCGCCTTCGCGAGCGCGGGGTGAAAGCACCGCCACCGCCGTCGACATCCGGTCGTTGCGCAGATAATCGAGAAAAATCTTTCCGCCCCGCAGCTTCTTAGACATGTTGATGAGATAGCGCCCGGGATCGTCATCGACCATCGCCTGGCAGACTCCCTGCGCAAAGGCTTTTGCGATTTTCCAATCGACCTTGTCCTTTGCTCCATAGAGGAGTGGCGTTACTACATGCAGGCCCTTTCCGCCGGTGGTCTTGCAAAAACTCTCCAGCCCAAGGGCCATCAGCCGCTCGCGCAACTCGCGGGCGGCGTCCATCACGGCGCCAAATTCGACGTCGGGCGCAGGATCGAGATCGAATACCAGCCGTCCAGGCACTTCCGGTAGGTCGGGCGCACAATTCCACGGATGTAGTTCCAGCCCACCGATCTGCGCCACCGCGGCGAGGCCTTCGACGCGGTCGATCTGCAAGTACGGTTTGCGGTCGCCGGAGACCTTCACCAGTTCGAGCAGGTTCGAGCTGCCGGGCATGGCGTGACGCTGGAAGAAGATCTGGTGGCCCTTAATACCATCCGGCGCGCGGACGATCGAGCATGGGCGGCCTTTGAGATGTCCCATCGCCCAGTCTCCGACCGCCTCGAAATACTGCGCGAGATCGAGCTTGGTGACCGGTTCGCCGTCGCCGGCATCCGGCCACAGCGCTTTGTCGGGCTTCGAGATCGACACACCCATCACCGTCGATGGGCCGGACGCGGCTTTTGGTGATACGACCGCCTTGCCGATCGCCTTCTTCGCGCCACGTGCCGGCGTCGGCTTGGCGAGTTCGGTTTTCTTCGGCGTCTCGGCCTCGACCTCCTTAGCCGGCTTGTCCTGGCGCAGGCCCTTGAACGAGGCCTGCCGCACCATGCCGGCCCCGGTAAAACCGGCGAATTCGATCTCTGCCACCAGTTCCGGCTTCAGCCAATGCACCTCGCGGCCGCCAGGCGGCGTCTCCTTGCCGCCGAACGGGCTGGCCTTGGCCGCCGCCTTTTTCAGCGCCGGCATGATGGCTTTCACCTTGTCCGCGCCGAAACCGGTGCCGACCACGCCGACATAGGCCAGGAGATCGCCTTTGTTCACGCCGACCATCAACGATCGGAATTTGCCGGCATTGCTCTTCCACGCGCCGATCACGACCTCATGGCCGGCGCGGCATTTTGCTTTGGTCCAGTTTTCCGAGCGGCCAGAGTTGTAAGGTGCCAACAGCTTCTTGGAGACGATGCCTTCCAGAGACAACTTGCAGGCCGACTGTAGAATGGCGTCGCCGCCGGTTTCGAAGTGATCGACATAGCGGATCAGGCTTTCTTTCCGTCTGCCGCGCGCAGCTTGCAGCAGTTCCTTCAGTCGCGCCTTGCGTTCTGACAACGGCAATCTGCGCAGGTCCTCGTCGCCGGCGAACAGCAGGTCGAAGACGAAAAAAATCAGCGCGTCCGTTTTTCCGTCGGACAGGGCTGCCTGCAACGCCGCGAAATCCGGCGCGCCATGCGCGTCGAGGCCGACGATCTCGCCATCGATGATCGCGTCCGGTAGGTTCGCAGCCTCCTTCGCGATGGCCGGGAATTTTTCGGTCCAGTCCAAGCCCTTTCGGGTCTTCAGCGTGACCTCGCCGTCCTCGACACGGAGTTGCACGCGGTAGCCATCGAATTTGATTTCATGGGCCCATCCGGCGGCCGAAGGCGGGCGATCCACGGAGGTGCAAAGTTGCGGCGTGACGAAACCCGGCAAGATCGCGACCTTCTTCGGTTTCGAGGCAGTCTTCCTGGCAACCTTGCTGGTTGACGCTTTGGCTTTCTTTGTCACGCCCGCCTTTGTCTTTACGGTTTTGCCGGCCCGCTCTTCTGCGGCCAGGCCATGGTTGGAATCCCATACCGCGTCGGGCTTGGTCTTGCCGGTCTTGCCTACCATGAACGGTTTCGGCGCGCGGCCCTCGCCTGCGGCGATGTCGGCCATCGAGCGGCCGGACGCCACCGAGGCGTCTGCGTCCAGGACCTTGTTGGACTTGCCTTCTTTTACGAACTCGTCGCGGTGCTTGATCAGCAGCCAGTTGGTGCGTTTGCCGCCATTGCGGTCATGCCGCATCCGTACCAGCACAAAACCGCCATGCAGCTTCTCACCTTCCAGCGTGAACTTGAGGTCGCCGTTCTTGAAGCCTTTTTCGGGATCGTCGGACTCCCAATAGCCGCGGTCCCATAGCTGCACGGTGCCGCCACCATACTGGCCCTTGGGAATGGTGCCTTCAAAATCGCCGTAGTCGAGTGGATGGTCCTCGACCTCGACCGCCAGCCGCTTGTCGGCCGGGTCGAGGGACGGACCGCGCGTCACCGCCCAGGATTTGAAGACGCCGTTGAATTCCAGCCGTAGGTCGTAATGCAGTCGTGTCGCATCGTGCTTCTGGATGACGAAGCGCCGCCGCTTCGACGGCGCCACCACCGCGTCGCCGGAGGGCTCCGCCGTTTGCTCGAAATCGCGCTTCTTTCTGTAAATCGATAGCTGCTTGTCGGCCACGGCGACCCCCTTGCTCCCTGACCGAGCGTTCCGGCCTTGGAACCAAAACCAACAATTGCCGTTGAAGTTCCCACAATCCCTCGCTGGTGCAAGACGTTGCGCTAGCGGCGGCGTTCCGAGTACCCGAGTTGGAGGACGACTGATGGCCCCGCCCCGCGCTTACTGGAAAGGCTCCCTGAAGCTTTCCCTCGTCACTTGCCCGGTCGTGCTTTATCCGGCTTCTACTACGGTAGAAAAGACCCGCTTCCACATGATCAACACCGAGACCGGCAACCGGCTGAAGCAGCAGATGGTCGATGCCGAGACGGGGGATATCGTCGAGAAGGAACAGAAGGGCCGCGGCTACGAGGTCAGCAAGGGCGAGTTCATCCCGATCGAAAAGGAGGAGCTTGAGGCGGTTCAGATCGAGAGCAATCACACCATCGACATCGACAACTTCGTACCGCGCGACGAGATAGACCGGCGTTATCTCAACAACCCCTATTACATCGCTCCCGATGGCAAGGCCGGCATGGACGCCTTCGCAGTCATACGCGACGCCATGAAGGACAAGGACCGCGTCGCGCTGGCGCGCATCGTACTGACCAACCGCGAGCATGTCATTGCCATCGAGCCGCTCGGCAAGGGACTGCTCGGCACCACGCTGCGCTACCCCTACGAGTTGCGTGATGAAGAAGACTACTTCGACGATATCAAGAGCCCGAAGATCTCCAAGGACATGATCGACCTCGCGGCTCATATCCTCGACAGCAAGGCGGCGCATTTCGATCCCTCGAAATTCGAGGACCAGTACGAAACCGCGCTGAAGAAACTGGTGGAGCGCAAGGCCGCCGGCAAGCCGGTCAAGGCGGCGGAGAAGGAAGCCAAGTCAGACAATGTCATCAGCCTGATGGACGCCCTGCAGCAGAGCCTGAAGGGTGGCAAGGGCACGAAGGCTGCGCCCACGAAACGCGCCGCTGAACCGCGCGCGGCGCGGGCGCGACCGGCCAAGAAGGCACATCGCTCCGCTGCGCGTCGCAAGGCGAGTTGAGGTGATGAGGGCCCTTCTACTCATCGCCAGCATCGGTGCATTGACGACCACGGCTTCACTTGCGCAGAACCTGGAAGCCCGGGAATGCAATGCGGCCAACATCGGCAGCACGGCTGAAACCATTGCCAAGATGAAGGACGGCAAACAGAAAGCCACCGCCTCGGTGGAGATTGGCGCCGCTAGTGAGGCGTTGGCGCTGGGCAAGCCGGATGACTGCAAGGACCATTTGATGAAGGCGATCCTGCAAACGAAATAGACCGGGGATCAACGGCCGCCCGTTTCACGCGGTACACCTGACAATTAGCGTTTGGCCTTCTTGGCGGTCTTCTCTTTCGTCGCCTTTTTCTTTGTCGTCTTCTTGGCAGCTTTCTTCGCTGTCTTCTTGGCCGCCTTTTTCGGCACCTTCTTGCCTTCGGCGCGAGCCTCTGACAGTCCGATCGCAATCGCCTGCTTCTTGCTCTTCACGGCTTCTCCGGAACGTCCGCTCTTCAGCGTACCTGCCTTACGTTTCTTCATTGCGCGCTCGACCTTGGCCGAGACCTTCTTGGAATATTTTGCCATGAACCGCTTTCTCCCGTTGCGTGAGAAATAATATTTTTGGGAGATGATAGTTCCGGACGGAGATACCGCCTCTCTTCCCCACTCCCTCCAGAGAAGGGTAAGTAAAAATTACTCCGCCGCCCGCAACCGATAGCCGATCCCCGTTTCCGTCAGCACGAATTGCGGGCGCTCGGGATCAAGTTCGATTTTCTGCCGGAGCTGCCGCACATAGACGCGCAGATACTGCGCGTCGGTGAGTTCGTCCCATAGTTCCTTCAGCAGGAAGCGATGCGTCAGCACCTTGCCAGCGTGCTGCACCAGTACGCGCAGCAGCTCATATTCTTTCGGCGAAAGCTTGACGTCCTTGTCGCCGACCTTCACCAACCGCCGCACCAGATCAACTGACAGTTCGCCGGTGCGAAACACCGGTCGCTCGCCTTGCACCTGCAACTGATGGCGCAGCGCCGCGCGCATCCGTGCCAGCAACTCGTCCATGCCGAACGGCTTGGTGAGATAATCGTCGGCACCAAGGTCCAGTGCCTGCACTTTGCCGGCTTCGTCGCCGCGGCTCGACAGCACTACGATGGGAACATGATCGTTGCGGGCACGGATCATACGTAGGAGATCGTGACCCTGGATGTCCGGCAGGCCGAGATCGAGGATAATCAGCGCCGGATCCTGCGCCAGCAGTTCAAGCGCGATCTTGCCGTTGCTGGCCTCGAGGATGTCGTAGCCCTGCGTGCTCAACCCCATGCGCAGCAGCTTACGGATCGGCGGCTCGTCGTCGATGACGAGGACCTTGATGGCGGCAGCGTTCATGCGGCGGTGTCCAAGGCTTCGGTGGCCGGCGGGATCGGCAGGCGGATCGTCAGCACGGCGCCGGGGCGGTCGGCGCGGTTGGCGGCGGAGATGGTGCCATGCATGGCCTCGATGAAGCCGCGCGAAATGGCGAGGCCGAGGCCGGTGCCGGCGCGAACGTGATCGCCCTTCTGTGCACGAAAGAACTTGTCGAAGACGTTCTCTAGGTCGGCAGCCGGAATCCCGGCGCCTTCGTCGATGACCTGCAAGCACACCGAATCCTTGTCGCGCCACGCCCTGATCGCGATGGCGGTGTCGTTCGCCGCATATTTCGCGGCATTGTCGAGCAGGTTGAACAGCACCTGCTCGAACAACACGGCGTCGAGCTGCAGCATCGGTAGGTCCGGCGCCAGGTCGAGTTTCACCGGATGCCGCGTCAAAATCTTGCCGGCGCGGCGCAGCGCGCTGCCGACGATCTCTCCCGGATCCTGCAACGATGCATTCGGCACCACGGCGCCGGATTCGAGCTTGGTCATGTCCAGCAAGTTGGCGATGAACCGGTTAAGTCGCTCGGATTCGTCGATCACGGTAGTCAACAGGTCCGTCTTCTCCGCCTCGCTGAGTTTCGGAGATAGATCCCGCATGGTGCTGGCCGCGCCCAGCACCGAGGCGAGTGGCGTCTTCAGGTCATGCGAGATCGAGGTCAGCAACGCCGCCCGTAGCCGATCGGATTCGATGCTGCGCTGGGCGCGGTCCATGTCCTCGACCAGTTGCACGCGCTCGATGGCCAGCGCGCTTTGATCGACAAGCGCGTCCAGCAGCCGGCGCTGGTCCGGCGTGAGCAGCGGCCCGGTGCGGTCGTCGTCGATGCCAATCACGCCGATCGGCCCGCGACCGGTCCGCATCGGCAAAAACAGCCGCTTCGCTCCGGGCAACGTATCGGAGCCGCGGCCGGCCGGGCGGTCGTTGCTCCAGGCCCAGTTGGCGGCGGCGAGATCGGCCTTGTCGAGTTCGTCCTCCGGGGGATAGCCGGCCTTGACGGTGATAACGCCCTGCTCCGGCAGCAGCAGCACCACCCGCACCCTGAGCATCAGCGCGATCTGGTAGGCCGTCGCCCACAGCACGTCGTCGAGCGTCGCCGTGCCGGCCAGCTTGCGGCTGAACGCGTACAGCGATTCCGTGGTCCGCACCCGGCCGAACGCCGATACTGCCTGCGTGCGGACGCGCGCGGCGACGTTGGACACCAGGATCGCGATCACCATGAAGAAGAAGAACGCCGCGATATTGGTCGGGTCCGTGATGGTGAAGGTGTAGACCGGCGGCAGGAAGAAGAAATTGTAGCTGAGCGACGCCACCACGCTGGCCAGCAACGACGGCCACAGTCCGAAGCGCACCGCAACGCTCACCACCGCGGTGAGAAACACCAGATCGACATTCTCGATCCCGAATACAGGCCGAATCAACTTGGCGACACCAAGCGCCAGCGCAATGACGGCCAAAGCCGCGAGATACGGCCGGCCATCGAACGGTTCGGCGCGCACCGCGGCCTGCACCGATTTCTTCGCCGGCTCGGCGGCCAGCGCGTCGCCGGCGATGACGTGGACGCTGATATTGCCCGAGCGCCTGACCAGATCGTGTACCACCGAGCCGCGCAGCAATTCGAACCACCATGAGCGCGACGCCTTGCCGATCACGATCTGGGTGACATTGTTGCCATGCGCGTAGCGCAGCAGGTCGTCGGCAATGCGACGGCCCGCGCCCGGGATCGTCAGCGCCTCGCCGCCCAGCGCCTCCGCCAGCCGTAGCGTGTCGGCGAGGCGGTCGCGCTGCTCCTCAGTGAGCTGCAGGCTGCGCCGGGTCTCGATGCTGACCGCCGTCCACGGTGCGTGTAGCCGGTCGGCGAGGCGCTTGGTGTAGCGCACAAGGCCGGCCGAGCGCGGGTCGTCGCTGATGCAGACCAGAATGCGTTCGCCGGCGGCCCACGGGCCGGCAATGGCATTGGCCTGCATGTGGTTGAGCAACTGCTCGTCGACCCGCTCGGCGGTGCGACGCAGCGCCAATTCGCGCAGCGCGGTCAGGTTGCCCGGCGAAAAATAATGCTCCAGGGCTCGTTCGGCCTGTTTGGGGACGTAGACCTTGCCCTCGCGCAGGCGCTGGATCAGGTCGTCCGGGGTGAGGTCGATCAGTTCGATGGCGTCGGCGCCATCGAACACCGAGTCCGGTACGGTCTCGCGCACCCGCACATGGGTGATCTGGGCAACGACGTCGTTCAGGCTCTCGATATGCTGGATGTTGACGGCGGTGTAGACGTCGATGCCGTGGCTGAGCAGTTCGGCGACATCAAGGTAGCGTTTCGGGTGCCGGCTGCCGGGCGCGTTGGTGTGAGCGAGCTCATCGACCAGCGCGATCTGGGGATGGCGGGCGATCAGCGCATCGAGGTCCATCTCCTCAAGGCTCTGGTCCTTGTAGGCAAACCGCCGTCGCGGGATCACTTCCAGCCCCGCCAGCAATGCCTCGGTCTCGACGCGGCCATGGGTCTCGACGACGCCGACCACCACGTCCATGCCCGCCTTGCGGCGGGCATGGGCGCTTTGCAGCATCTCGTAGGTTTTGCCGACGCCGGGCGCGGCGCCGACGAATATCTTCAGCCGCCCCGCGCGGTTTTCCTCCCGCCGGGCCGCTTCGAGAAGCGCTTCGGGCGAGGGTCTCCGTTCAAGATCGCGGTGCTGATTTGCCATACGGCAATATAGTCTCCGCTGTGGCGAGAGCCTAGTTCGATCCGTCATCCGTAAGGTGGGCACAGGCGCCCTTGCGCCGTGCCCACCATAACCCGCACCGCTTGAAATGGCGGGCACGCCCTCGTGCGCTATGCGCGCAACGGCTTTGCCCACCCTACAACTACTTCGGGGCCGCCGCGTCCAGCGCCAGGTTGAGCGCCAGCACGTTGACCCGGGGCTCGCCCAGCAAGCCGATGAACCGGCCTTCGGTCTTCTCGGCCACCAACTGGCGGACGCGCTCCTCGGTCAGCTTCCGCGCCTTGGCCACGCGCGGCACCTGAAACAGAGCGCCTTCCGGCGAGATATTGGGATCCAAGCCGCTGCCCGAGCTGGTGACCAGGTCGATCGGCACCGGCATCGCCGGATTTTCCGCCTTCAGCTTGTCGGTGTCCTCGGTGACCCGGTCGATCAGCGCCTTACTGGTCGGGCCGAGATTCGAGCCCATCGAATTGATCGCGTTATAGGGTTGCGGCACCGTCTTGGTGGCATCCTTCGGGTCCGGCCCCAGGGTTGCCGACGGGCGGCTATGGAAATACCCGTCGGTGGTGAATTCCTGCCCGATCAGCGACGAGCCGATCACCTTGCCGTCGCGCTCGATCAAGCTGCCTTCGGCCTGAGTCGGAAAGATCAGCGCTGACACCGCGGTCATCCCGAGCGGATAGATGACGCCGGTAATGACCGTGAGGCCGAGCAGCAGGACGATAGCCGGGCGAATTTCTTTCAACATGTTGTGTCTCCTTAAACGAGATGCAGGGCGGTGACCGCGAGGTCAATCGCCTTGATGCCGATGAACGGAATGATGATGCCGCCGACGCCGTAGATCAACAGGTTGCGGCTGAGCAGCGCGCCGGCGCCGATCGGGCGGTAGGCGACGCCGCGCAGCGCCAGCGGGATCAGTGCGATGATGATGATCGCGTTGAAGATGATCGCCGACAGGATCGCGCTCTGCGGGCTGTGCAGCCGCATGATGTTGAGCGTCTCCAGTTGCGGATAAAAGGCGAGGAAGATCGCCGGGATGATGGCGAAATACTTCGCCACGTCATTGGCGATCGAGAACGTGGTCAGCGCGCCCCTCGTCATCAGCAGTTGCTTGCCGATTTCGACGATCTCGATCAGCTTGGTCGGGTTGGAATCAAGATCGACCATGTTGCCGGCCTCGCGGGCCGCCTGCGTGCCGGTGTTCATGGCGACGCCGACATCGGCCTGCGCGAGCGCCGGCGCGTCATTGGTGCCGTCACCGCACATCGCCACCAGCTTTCCCTTGGCCTGCTCGTCGCGGATGAGCTGCAGCTTGTCTTCGGGGGTCGCCTGCGCCAGGAAGTCATCGACGCCGGCCTCGGCGGCGATGGCCGCGGCGGTCATCGGGTTGTCGCCGGTGATCATCACGGTGCGAATACCCATCCGGCGCAGCTCGGCGAAACGTTCGCGGATGCCGCCCTTGACGATATCCTTGAGGTGGACGACGCCGAGCAGCTTGCCGTCGCGGGCCACCGCCAGCGGCGTGCCGCCGCCCTTGGCAATCTCGTCGGAAATCGCCTGGATTTCCCGCGCGGTGTCCGACATCTGGGCGGGTTGAATCGCTCGCGCGGTGTTGCCCGAGGAGACGGCAAAGGTGGCGCCGCCATTGACGTAAGTCAGAATCGAATCCACCGCGCCCTTGCGTACCGAAGAGCCTGACGCATCGACGCCGCTCATGCGGGTCTGTGCCGTGAACGGTACGAAGGTGGCACCGAGTTCAGCCATGTCGCGGCCGCGGATGTTGTACTTCTCCTTGGCGAGGACGACGATGGAACGACCTTCCGGCGTCTCGTCGGCCAGCGAGGCCAACTGCGCCGCATCGGCCAGCTCCTGCTCGGTGACGCCGCGCACTGGACGGAACGCCGTCGCCTGGCGATTGCCGAGCGTGATGGTGCCGGTCTTGTCGAGTAGCAAGGTATCGACGTCGCCGGCGGCTTCCACCGCGCGGCCGGACATCGCCAGCACATTGAAGCGCACCAGACGGTCCATGCCGGCAATGCCGATGGCCGACAGCAGCGCGCCGATAGTGGTCGGGATCAGCGTCACGAACAGCGCCACCAGCACGACGACGGAGATCGAACCGCCGGCGTAAGCCGCATAACTCGGGATCGTCACGGTGGCGAACACGAAGATGATCGTGAGGCCGACGAGCAGGATGTTGAGCGCGATCTCGTTCGGCGTCTTCTGGCGTTCGGCGCCTTCCACCAGCTTGATCATGCGGTCGATGAAGGTCGATCCTTGCGCCGCGGTGATGCGGACGCGGATCCAGTCGGACA
>NZ_JAQGJD010000007.1 GCF_028290785.1 Tardiphaga sp.
GATCTCGCCGCCGGGCGACTAATCACGCCGTTTCCCAACCTCAGCCTGTCGGCGCGCAGCTATTTTGCGTATTTACCGGACGCCCGGCGCAGCGATCCGCATATCGCGGTGTTCTGCGACTGGCTGGAGCAACAGGGGCGCGATCTTGTCCGCAACGAAGCGCGAATATGATTGATCGACCGCTTTGCGCCAGAAGCGGTCGCCGCTTTCACAGCGTTACGGCCGGACGGCTGGCGCTTCGATCGACATACCTCGCGCGCGCGACATCAAGTAGAGTTCAAGTTCGACCATTTCGGGATCGTCGGCCTGATAGGGCGCTGCGCGCGTGCCGAGCATGCAGCTGCGCAGGCGTCGCTTCAGCGAGCCCATGCCCTGCCATTCCAGCCTGTAGATCGGATAGCCGGTCGGATGCGCTTGGGTGATTGCCGAGCCCGCGAGACGGCGGTCCCAGTTATCGTCATGACAGTTCGCACAGGCCAGGTTCAACTGGCCCTGCCGGCGCATAAACAATCCCTTGCCGTTCGCGACAAATGGCGCGAGGCGGACATCGCCGCCCGCCTCGATTGGCGTGCCGCGTGACTGACGTGCGACAAGTGCCCCAAGCGCATTCAGTTCGCGGCTTTCGTCGGCGAGCGGCGATGCCTGCTGATGACGCACACGACACAGGTTTATGCGTTGTTCGAGATCGACCGGCCGCGCCAGCAGGTCATCATACGCCGGATAATTGGCCGCCACGCCGTGCATGCTGGCCGTCGCGTCGCCGTGGCAATCGGCACAAGCGCGGTTAGCCGCGCCGGCCTTCTGCTTCCACAACATTTCGCCATCCAGCACAGCAAGCATGGCGGGATTGGCGGTGTCATCGCTTTGCATGGCCTGCGTCTCAGGCGCCATGAAGCTCAAGCCGGAGCGCCGCTGGTCCGGCGCAATCTCGGCCGCATCACCCCGCGCAATGGAAGCCACAACCAGCCCCACGACGCCGATCATGCGCCACATCGTCATGAGACCGTGATGATTGCCGATGCTGTTTACGAAAAACCGTTGTCCCCAGCCCAGCGAAACTCAAGCGTTCCGCTCTCGGTCGCAACCGTGAAGAAGGCGAGAAACGGATTGGCGGAGAAAGCGGGAAACAACTCGGCGCGAAACACCTCGACGCCGTTATAGCGGCAACTGAAATCGGTGATGATGTTGCGCGGGACCACCGCACCGGTCTCGGTGTGGCGAAAACCGGTTTCCATGATGTGCGACATCAGAGTCTTGATCTCAACGATGTCGCCGTGCTTCGCCGTGGCGGGAACGTTGATCAGCGCGGAAGCCATCAGCTTGCCTCCTCGGTGCAGGCCGCGAGCGTGACGACGACATCGGCGGTGGCCGACCAGAACGAGCCGTCCGACAGTTTCGCGATCGCGGTCAGCGTCTGCGTGTCGGCGAGCCGGATACGGGTCGCGACCTGCCCGCGGCCAGCACGCGGGCCGACATAGAAATTGCCGACATTGGGCTGCGGATTCTTCTCATTGAAAATGTGGATGCTGACAACGTGGTCAGCGTCCGTCATCGGGCTGGTCACCGAGACCGTGACCGGCACCGTATTGCCGTTCTCCACCAGCGGCGGCACGTCAAACTTCACCTTGCCCACCCTCACAACAGCGCCTTTGACGACGTCGCGGATCGCCGCCTTCATCGCGTCCGGCATGGCCAGCGTCGGCCACGGCACCGCCAACAGCGCGGCGGCGCTGGCGACGACCAAGAACTGACGGCGGGTAGCATGAGGCTCGGGCATCGCGAATTCTCTTCTCATGGCTCGCGTAGGGTCGCGAGATAGGCAACCACGTCCTCGATCTGCTCTGCCGACAGGATCGGCTTGCCGCGCCAGGCGTCGCCGACGCGCTGCTGCCCGTCGATCCTATAGTAAGACGGCATGATCGTCGCCGCATTGAGGCGGGCGGCATCGACCAGTCGCAACCGCAACTGCGCTTCGGACCAGCGCGCGCCGCTACCGGCGAGACTGGGGGCGAGGTCACCCTGGAACCGCTGCTCGGCGAAAGGTCCGCTGTGGCACAGCAGGCAAGTGAACTGCCGATTGACGACAATGGAGCGTCCTCGCGCTGGGTCGCCGGCGGCGCCGGTCAACGATGCCGGAATCGCATCGTCGACCACCTCATAGGGCAACAATTCGTCGCAGCATGCAGCGCCCGACATCGCGAGCGTCGCAGCAGCCATAGCTATCGCGTGCAGACGCCTAACCAAAGGCTTCCGCCGTAATCGTCTGATACCAGGACCGCGCATAGTCTGCCTCGCGGGCGCGGATTTCGCGCGGCGCGTCCAGCGGGCTGGTGCCGCCGGCGCCTTCGACGTCGGTCAACAGGCCGTTCTTCGGCTGGTACACGCCGGCGATCGAAATGCCATAGTCCGGCGCCACCAGACTATAACAGGTGTTGATCAGTTTTGGCGCGGCCGGCGCGTCGCCGGCCAGCAGCGCTGCAACCGCGGCCGCACAGGCCTTGGCCTGAGCGTTGGCGGTGAAGGCCGATTTCTGCATGCCGCCGCCGATGCAGGCGTCGCCGA
>NZ_JAQGJD010000009.1 GCF_028290785.1 Tardiphaga sp.
CCGCCGAGCTGCTTGCATGAGTTCGTCGCTCGCCACAAACTCCGCGAGCGCCAACTAACACTGAGGCTGGCATGACCGAGCGGCGATCCTTGATGATGCCATGCGCTCTCTATCGGAGGCATCCGGGACAGGAAGCTGCGCGTCTGGTCACGCAGGGCGGTCGCGCTCGTTATTGTCCGCGGCCGTCTGTCACCTCCTCATGCGCGCGCGGATTCCGGTAGTATCTGCGACTGCCCCACCGTAGTCGTCTGGCTGGTCGTCGCGTTCGGCCCGCTGGCAATCGCGGGCGGCCCCGACGGAGCCCCATCCTTCTTGCCTTCCTTCGCTCAAGGAAGGCCGTTTGTCCGAATACCTGATCCGGTTCGCGCCGGGGAGCCGCCACAGTTTTTACGGGGTTGGTCAGCAGCCGCTGCGGCGCGTCGATTGGAGGCCTGTTCCTAGCCTTCAGGCGATCTTCTGCGCCGGCGCTACCCTGATCGAGAAACAAGAAAATCAGGCGCAAACGCGAGGCGGGGCTGGATGGTAGGGGCCGGGGCGAAGAAGCGGCGGTACTGGAGTTGGCTGGTGCGGTGCTCGGCGCAAATCAAGGTCGTTCTTACGCCTTAGATCGGGAAGCGCTGCAACGGCGCCGTAAACTGAGGAGCCATCAATGCCGGACGAACCAATCAACGGCCGCGAATCGGATACATCATAGGATGACATCCAATGCGAAATCAAACCGGCGCTAAGACGCCGAGCGCCGGCGACTAAAGTCAGGTATCACCTCGACGACCGCGCCATTCTGTCCGGATAACCACTCTCTGCCGTTCAGCCTGTTGGTTTTGCGCATAGGCTTTCGCAATGCCAACAAACCCAACGGTGGCCTAACGCTGCACATAACACCTGTGTTCCTCCGTTTGATCACCAATGGCGCAAGGCAACGTTGGACGTACCGGGTGGTCTCCCTTCGTGCGATTTTGCGTTAGTGCTACGCGTCACCTTGAGTGCGGTCAGTGCCTTTTGAACGGAATCGCGCTGCGTCAAATGTTCCAGCTCGAATGAATACTTTCGACGCCAGTTCGCATGCTCTGTCGAGGTCCCCGGCACATTGACGGGGTGAGCTTCGTCCAACAGGTCATCGAGCTGGGTGACGGCGAGCAGTGAGCTGGTTCTTGCCAGGAACGCGTGAATGGCGTCGGCAAAAAGACGATGGTCTACCGGCTCCTCGAGCTCGAGTACCTGGAAAATTTCCGCTTTCTGCGCCGCACGATTTTGCCGCTGCGACTCCGTCTCGTCGATCGACGGGTAAAGTCCAAGCGCATCCTTTAGATCGATGTCGCTGCCGCTGAGCCAGCTCTTCAATGTCGGCAAATCGTGACTGCCTGCAACCGCCACAGCGAGTTGAGGATACTGATGTGCGGGGATGTAGGCACCACCCTCGTCCTGTTCGAAAAACGTGACCCGATAGGACAGGATATTGGCATCGGCCGTTTTCTCGCGAAATCCCTCGGGTACCGTGCCGAGGTCCTCGCCGACCACCAGACAGCGATGGCGGTGGCTTTCGAGCGCGACAATGCCGATGAGGTCGTCGATGGGATAGCTGACATACGCTCCGTGCGTGGGCGGTAACCCTTCCGGGATGCAATACAAGCGCTGCAGACCCATTACATGGTCGATCCGCAGGCCGCCTGAGTAACGCATGTTGGCGCGGATCAACTTGATGAAGGGAGCGTAAGCGCGATCCCTCAGGGTGGCAGGGTTGAACGGCGGCAATCCCCAGTTCTGCCCGGAGGGGTTGAGAATATCCGGCGGAGCGCCGACCAGCGTGCCTTTCAGAAAAGCATCCGGATCGGACCAATGCTCGCCGCCGCTTCGGTCGCACCCAACCGCCAGATCTCGATAAAGACCGATCCGCATACCGGCCGCCGCAGCGCTGTCTCTGGCAGCCTTGAGCTGGCGATCGGCAATCCATTGCAGCCAGTTCAAAAATCCGATCTCCGCCTGGTGCAATAACTCAAAGCTCGCGACGTCCGACGACGTCGCCGTGCGTAACCCCTCCGGCCACGTCTCTGGTTCCGATGTATGCCCGTCCCGGGTGCTGAAGTGCCAACGTAGGGCCTGAAACAGCGACGAACGGCGTAGCGGTTCGCCCGCATCGGCGATATAGGCTTGGAAATCGGCGCTGCGATCGGCTGAGGCCTCGGTCAGGAACGACGCGTACACGAGGCGGAGCGCCGCCAGCTTAAGCGAGCTTGCGGAGGCGTAGTCGACTTTTTCTGCGGCGCGACATAGCCGCAGCGACTCTTGGAATTCCTGCGATTGCACGAGATCCGTGGCCTCCCGGCTCCGCGAAAATTCCGGGATCGTCTCGACATTGATGTTTAGCACATTTAGGAACTGGCGGTCCGATGGCGAATACGGGCTCGCGTGTTTCGGCTCGTCCAGAAACATTTGGTGCAGCGGATTAAGGCCGACGATGTCGCATTCCAGCGCGCCTAATTGCTCCGACAACTTCGCCAGATCCGAAAAGTCCCCGATGCCCCAGTTGCGCTGCGACCGCAGCAGATAGAGCTGCAGCGCAACGCCCCATGATTTCTCGCCTGCCGCGAAATGGTCGGGAAGCCAGCATCGTCCCGGCGTGACGATGAGCGTTGTCACGCCATCGTATCCATCGACTTCGAGCCTGTGATAGCCAAGGGGCACGCCAGCCACGATCAACGCCGGCAATAAGGCACCGGGGCTGCTTCGGATCTCGGCCGTGCCTGTGCGCTTCGTGCGGTCTTCCAGTGTTAGCCGCCAATTGACGATGTCGCCGGCACTCGAACTGCCAAGCGGCACGGCAACGCGTCCGTTCCCAGGCTTCACAACCAGACAGGCGGGCAGCGTGGGCAAGGCCGACGCCGTTAAAGGCGACGCCGCTGCATCGAACACGCCAATGCTGTCCAAGAGCCTGCGCAGCACATAGTCCTCAACCTGAACAACAGTTCCTCGGGCATCGGTATAATCCGGCGCGACGCCGTATTGGATGGCGAGTTCGCGAATTCCCGGTTGATGCGTCATGCCGCGGTCCCTTCGGCCGACCGCTGTGGACCGTCGTTGATATCCCAACGCACGCTCCACCCGCCGATCGCGTCGTCGGTGTCCGTTCCGACGTGCCACAGCAGCCGGCCCGCAGGCGATGGCAGATGCCGGAGCGGGGCGGCAGTGAGATTCGCCGTCAGCCTGAGGCGGGCTCCGTCGCGCAAGGTCCAATTGACGACCACAGCTCCGGGGCCGATGACGTCATATTGCCCTCCGGACAGGCCGGGCTGCTTGAGGAGAGGCACGAT
>NZ_JAQGJD010000040.1 GCF_028290785.1 Tardiphaga sp.
CGGCCGCTTCGAGCCCGCCACCGGCATCGCCACCATGAGCGGCGTTGCTGTGGAAACCGACGACAAGTCCGGCCTCGCGCTACGCATCGCCCCGGTGCGCCTGGGCGGACGGCTGTCGCAGACGGTCCCGGAGTTCTGGGTGAATTGATCGCCGTTGACATGGGGCCGTCGCAGCCGCCGGTGCCCGGTACGGTCCCGGCTCCGCGTAGCGGCATGAAGAATGCCGCACCGCGTCCGAGACCGGACATTGTCTCTGCAGAAGTTCCGCTTCGCTCGACCTGTGCTGCGACCAACGTACTACGAACAACCGCTTGCCACCGAAGTACAATCCGAGCCAGGTTACACACGCAGATGTAGCTCGTTTTGATTGTATCATGACTCGCCCGATTTCCTTCGACCAGGCATCGCTGTCACTGCTCGATGCTGCCATCGATCCTTCGCAATGGGGGAAGGCGATGGACACCGTTGCGGAATATGCGGGAGCGACGGGAGCGGTGTTGCTTCAGATCCGGGGCCGGGGCCCCGGCACGCCGCATTCGGCGTCGCTGCAGGAGGGGCTCGACGTCTACTTCAGGGACGAATGGCACCTGCGCGACGAACGCGAACGCGGCGTGCCGCATCTGCGGTCGAAAGGCATCTTCGTCGATCAGGATTTCGTCACGCCGCACGAGCTGGACTCTCTGGATTATTACAACGGGTTCCTGCGCAAGTTCGACATGCGATGGTCGGCCGGCATCGGCTTTGCCAATGACGACGACGAATGGTGCCTCGTCGTCCAGCGCGGCGAACGAAAAGGCTTCTTCGACACCACCGCGCAAGCCGATCTGGTGCGGTTCGGCCCTTACCTTAACCGCGCCGCCCAGCTTGCGCGGCATCTGTCATACGCCAACGCGACCGGGATGCTGGACGCCTTCGAGGCGCTCGGCTGCGCCAGTTTCCTGCTCGACCATGCAGGGCGGGTAATCCGCCATAATGCGCCAGCGGAACGCCTGCTTGGCGACGGGCTGGTGTTGTCGGGCGGTCGGCTGCGGTGCACCCGTGCCGGCGACAGCCTGGCGCTGGGCCAGCTCACAGCGGCCCTCAACCATAGCGCCCGGGCAACAGCCGTGGACATGCCGGTGGTGGTGGTGGAACGGCTGGCGAAGCGTCCATTGGTGATCCAGGGCATTGCGCTCGCAGGTCTGGCCAGCGCTGTCTTTTCGCCGGCGACGTCGATCCTGCTCGTCTCCGACACCGACCTCCGACCGGCGCCGACGCCGATCCAGGTCACGCAGAAGATCTTCGGACTGACGGCCATGGAAGCGACGCTTCTGTCCCGTCTCGAACAGGAAATTCCGCTGCCCGCCGCCGCGGAGGCCATAGGCATCTCGTTCGAGACCGCACGCTCGCATTTGAAACGGATTTTTTCCAAGACCGGGACCAGCCGTCAGGCTGACCTGCTGATGTTGCTGCGCCGCGTCCATCGCACGTCGCTGTAGCCGGCTCCCCCTTTGTTTGATGGCGAGGCCTCACCCAATTGGGTGACTGTCGTCACGCCGATTCGTGTCGTTGTACGGTCGTCAGTTCGTGGCGATGCCGACCGGCGAGCCCCCGAGCCGATCCAGTCCAGATCATACGAAGGAAATACCATGATATCACTCAGGACGGCGCTGCTCGTAGCGGCACTGGTAGGCGGCATGGCATCCCATTCCGCGTCGGCGCAAGTTGTGGCGCTGGGGGCCAGCAATACCGAGGGGCACGGCGTCGGATCGTCGGAAGCCTATCCGGCGCAGTTGCAGCGCATGCTGCAGGCCAAGGGATCGAGCACCCAGGTTAGCAACGCCGGCGTGTTCGGCGATACCACCCAGGGCATGCTGTCGCGGCTGTCGAGCAGCGTGCCGGAAGGCACCAAGGTCGTCATCCTGCAGTTCGGCGGCAACGACGGCCGCCGCGGCATCACCCCGCCGCAGCGCCAGGCCAATATCGCCAGTATCCAGCAGCAGTTGAAGGCGCGTGGTATCAAGACGGTACAGGCTGACGGCTATGTGAAGTCGGCGCTGCAGTCCGGCATGGCGCAAAGCGACGGCATCCACCTCACCGCCGCGGGCCATCAGAAGGTCGCCGCCCAGCTCGTCGGCTCGGTGCGATAGCCCCGTCCGACGGAGGCGTTGCCCGCGGATTCGCTGCAGTGCTTCGACAGGGTCCGCCCCGGCTTGCGCCGAGGCGGGCCTTGCGCTCGTATCGCTTCGGTTCATCTGGAATGCCCGTCATGTCGTCAGAGCTGCTTCACCACGAGCAACCAGGTCCCGCGCCGGCCGCGCCTTCGGTCGCCCCGCCGAAGCGCCGGCTTCACGCCCGCACCGGGGATTATCTGGCTTCCCAGGTCCGCGACCGCACGGTGGCCGAGCTGGTCATGTTCGCCAAGGGGCTGGCCGTGGTGCTGGTCACCGTGGTGCCGATCGTGTTGACGGTGATCGTGGTCTCCAAGGCGATGATCGAGAATGGCATCGTGATGACGGCGCTACGCGTGCCGCAGTCGCTGGAAAGTGCCGGCTACACGGCGGAAACCGCGACGCAGCGGCTGCTCGACGAGATTTCTGCACTCAACCGCACTTCCAATGCGGCAAAACCCAAGACCGCGCTCGGCGACACCCAGTTGATCGACGCGCTGTCGTCGATCGAGACGCCGGCCGGCAATATCGATTTGAAGTCGTTCCAGTCGCTGATCCAGAAGGTGCTGGGTAAGCAGATCGTGCAGATCTCCGGCGAGATCACCACCCGCACCGAGGATGGCAAGGAGCTGCTACGGCTGCGCCTGCGCCAGAATCCCGGCCGCGAGGGCCTGATCGACGTGGAAACCTCGCAGGGCGCCGAGAACCTGTTCCGCAAGGCGGCGCTCAACCTGCTGGAGCACATCGATCCCGAGATTGCCGCGGGCATCTATTTTCGCGAATATGGCGACGAAGAGAGCGCGATGCGGCTGACCGCGGTGGCGCTGGCCGGCGGCCACAAGGACGCTGAAAAATACGCGCTCAACCTGCGCACCTACATCTACCTCAACCGCGGCCAGATCGCCGAGGCGCAAAAGGCGACCGACGGCGCCCGCGCCATGGACCCGGATTTCGCCGCGGTCGAATACACCAGGGCATTCGTGCTCCTGGCGCAGAAACGGCCCGAGGAGGCGCTGGAAGCGACGCGGCGTGGCGTCGAACGCGCCCCAGACTCCGACAACAGCTACAATTCGCTCGGCATCGTGCTCAACGCCATGGGCCGCAAGGACGAGGCGATCGAGGCGCATCGCACCGCGCTGACCAAGAACCCGCGCAGCATCGTCGCCTATCGCCGTCTTGCCGTGGTGTTCCGCGAGGCGAAGCGCGACAAGGAGGCCAGCGAGGCGCTGCTCACCGGCGTCGCAGTGATCCCGAACAGTGCCATGCTGCAGCTCGACTATGGCGAGGACCTGCAGCGCCAGGGCCGCAACTACGAAGCGATCGGTCCGCTGCGCAAAGCGTTCGAGGCGCAGCCCGACAATATCCGCTTTCAGGTCGCGCTGGCGGAAACCGAGCTGGCGCTTGGCCACGCCGCGGAGGCCGGCAAGCTGGTTGCCACCGTGAAAGGCCGGCTCGGCACCGGCGAAAAGTTTCCCGGCATCATCCGGCAGCGTGCCGATGCCCTCGTTGCGCGCGTCGGCCCGGATACGGCGGCACCGGCCGCGAAATAGCCGCCGCCGTCTCGCCTCGATGCGCAAGATTAGTTTCGCCGCACTCTACCTTAGCCCTACAGCTTGTACGCCGTGCGAAACCCGCCCCAGTGCCGGCCCTTGACGCGGATCGGCACGTCGATCTCGCGCATCATCACGGTGACGCCGTTGCCCATGTCGCGGGCGTAGCTCTGGATCAGGTAGGCGCGGGTGTTGCGGCCGGCGGCGAGGCCGGCGGGATCGTTGAAAATGCGGCGGTTGCGCGAATTGGCGGTGTTGAAGGCGACGTCACCGGGCCGCTGCGGCTTCGAATAGATGCTGTTGTGCACCGGCAGATAGCCGTTGCGGTCGATCATGGCGCAGAACGCCATCCGCTTGTCGGTCGCGAGAAATGCGTCCTGGAACTGCGGCAGCGCGCGATCCGCCCAGTTCAATATCTTCGTCCGCACCTGCACCGGATTGCTGCCCGCGATCTCGACATAGGTCTCGTCGAACATGTCGTCGATGGTAATGGCGCCTGACGAAATGCCTTCCGCAAAAATCTTGTTGAGCGTCGCGCCGGCGTCCAGCGCGCGGGTGACGAACTCGGTGTTCTCGTCGTGGATCGCCCATAGCCGGTCTTCGATGCGGCTGATCAGCTTGGCGTCCGGCGCCACGAAGGTCGCTCGCGCGCCGGCCTTGGAATGCTCGGTAACGCGCAGCCGGCAGGGGCCGACGTCGATGAGGTCGGCGGCGATGGTCTCGTTGCTCGGCAACGATGCCGCGTCCGGCCCGCCGATCAGGATGCCCTCCATGGAAATCTCGTAGACCGGCGCGCTGAGCTTGCGACCGCGCGCCTGCAATTCGATCTGCAGGTGGCACGGCAGCCGCTCGCGCTTGCGCTCGTCCTCGCGCTCGTTCTGGCGCAGCAGCACCGCGCAGCGCGTCTTCAGCTTGGTGGCGAACATCGTTACCGCCTGGCCGGCCTGGGCGACGCTCTCGCCGTGCGCCGCGGCTTCCTTCGCGGCGACGTCGATCTCGGCCGCGCTGTCGCCCACCGAGACGATGAACTGCGACGCCTGTGCGGCATTGTTCGACATGTCGGAGGTGGTGGCGTTCTGTTCGGCCACCGCGCCGTTGACGTGGGCAAATACCGGGCGGATCGCCTCGATCGCCTTGGAGATGCGGTGCACCGCATCGAAAGAGCGCGCGGCGTCGTTCTGCAGCGCGTCGATCCGGCTTTCGATCTGCTTGGTGGCGTCCTGGGTCTGCACCGCCAGCGCCTTGACTTCGGTGGCGACCACGGCAAAGCCGCGGCCCATGGCGCCCGCGCGCGCCGCCTCGATGGTGGCGTTCAGCGCCAGCATGGTGGTCTGCCGCGCGATCTGGGCGATCAGCGTGACGACATGGCTGATCGCCGCCGACGACTCGCGCAGACGATCGACATTGACGCTGGCCTCTTGCGCCGCCGCGCCGGCCTCGTCGGCCAGTTGGCTGGCGTTGCGGACCTGCGCGCCGATGCCTTCGGCGGAATGGGTGAATTTTTCCGCCGCCTGCGAGAAGGTCGAGGCGGTGGATTGCGCCTGCAGGCTGCGGTCGGCGAGGGCGTCGGTGCGGGCGCGGATGGTGGTCAGCGTCGTTGCGGTGGATTCGGCGCCGCCGGCCACCGAGGTCGCCGCGCGCTCGAGCTGGCGGATCAGCGCGCCGAGTTCCAGCTCCAGCAGTTCGAGAATGTCGCGCGCCGAATCGGCCTCGGCCACGGCCGGGGTCTCTGCCACAACGGCAGCAGGCGCGATTTCCGGCGCAGCCGCGACGGGTCGCTGCTTGCGAAACACTGCAAAGGCCATGGTGAGTTCCGCTACTATTTGCTGCAACGCAATTTATGCGGGTATTGTTGCACCCGGGCGTGAAGCCGTGGTTAACGAGAGGCCGCGCTGTCGTCGGGTGCGGCGATTTCGCGCGATTTTTTGATTTTGCCGGGCCTGCGGCCTATAACCCCGCGCCCCACCCTGACAGTTCAGACGATTCCGAGAGAGACCGCATGGCCGGACATTCCCAGTTCAAGAACATCATGCACCGCAAGGGCAAGCAGGATGCCCAGAAGTCGAAGCTGTTCTCCAAGCTGGCGCGGGAAATCACCGTCGCGGCCAAGATGGGCACCCCGGATCCCGCCATGAACGCCCGGTTGCGTGCTGCCATGACCGCGGCCCGCCAGGAAAACATGCCGCGCGACAACATCGAGCGCGCGGTCAAGAAGGCGAGCGCCTCCGAGGGCGAGAACTACGACGAGATCCGCTACGAGGGCTACGGCCCCGGCGGCGTCGCCGTAATCGTCCAGGCGCTGACCGACAACCGTAACCGCGCCGCCTCCGACATCCGCTCCTATTTCACCAAGTCCGGCGGTAACCTCGGCGAGACCGGCTCGGTGTCCTTCATGTTCGACCACCTCGGCATCATCGAATATGACGCGGCGAAAGCCAGCGCCGACGACATGCTCGACGCCGCCATCGAGGCCGGCGCCGACGACGTGGCGTCGAGCGAAGGCGGCCACGAGGTCTACGCCTCCAAGGAAACCTTTCGCGACGTGGCGAAGGCGCTGGAAGTGAAATTCGGTGAAGCCCGCAAGGCGGAACTGACCTGGAAGCCGCACAACACCGTGCCGGTGGACGACGAGACCGGCGAGAAGCTGCTCAAGCTGATCGATCTGCTCAACGAACACGACGACGTGCAGAACGTGTACGCGAATTTCGAGGTGTCCGACGCGCTGGTCGCCAAGATGGGCGGCTAGTTTTCAGCACGCTCCGTTTCCCGGACGCGCCGCGGCATTCTTATGCCGCTGCGCAGATCCGGGATCCCGGTTCTTCTTCGTCGTGGCAATGCACCGGGACCCCGGATCAGCAGCGCACCACGTCGCAAGTGCGACGCGTTGCGCAGCGTCCGGGGGAGCGGGACCTCGCGGCGTAGCGCGGCGCATCCGACACAAGTGGCATATTCGCCGTGCACATCCCTGTGTTGCTATTTTGTTCTTAAGCATTCGGCGGTAAGACTCCGGCATGACACAGCCGCCGATTCGCCAATCCGTCCGTATTCTGGGCATCGATCCGGGCCTGCGCCGCACCGGCTGGGGCGTGATCGAGATCGACGGCAACCGGCTGACCTATATCGGCTGCGGCTCGGTGGAGCCGCCCGACACGCTGTCGCTGGCGATGCGCTTGCTCGGCATCCATGAGGGCCTCGCCAAGGTGCTCGGCGATTTCCAGCCGGCCGAATGCGCGGTCGAGCAGACCTTCGTCAACAAGGACGGCGTCGCCACGCTCAAGCTCGGCCAGGCGCGCGGCATCGCGATGATGACGCCGGCGATGTTCGGCCTATCGGTCGCCGAATACGCCCCCAACCAGGTCAAGAAGACCGTGGTCGGCGCGGGGCACGCCGACAAGAACCAGATCCAGATGATGCTGAAAATCCTGCTGCCCAAGGCCGAGCCGAAATCTGCCGACGCCGCCGACGCGCTGGCCATCGCTATCACGCATGCGCATCACCGCCAGAGCACGATGTTGCGGCTGAAGGTGGTGGGGGCGTGAGCAACAATAGGCGCCGTAAGCTCCCTCCCCCCTTGCGGGGGAGGGCCGGGGAGGGGGGTAACCCCGAGCAACGGCGCGTGTGGCTCACCCCCCTCCCGGCGCTGCGCGCCACCCTCCCCCGCAAGGGGGGAGGGAAGGAAGAAGAGCACGCCTCATGATCGGCAAGCTCAAGGGCCTGATCGATTCCTACGGCGAGGACTACGTGATCCTCGACGTGCAGGGCGTCGGTTATCAGGTGCATTGCTCGGCGCGCACGCTGCAGGCGCTGCCGGCGCCCGGCGAGGCCGCGGTGTTGTCGATCGAAACCTATGTGCGGGAAGACGCCATCAAGCTGTTCGGCTTCCGCAGCGATAGCGAGCGCGAGTGGTTTCGCCTGTTGCAGACCGTGCAGGGCGTCGGCGCCAAGGTGGCGCTGGCGGTGCTGTCGACGCTGCCGCCGGCCGATCTCGCCAATGCCATCGCGCTGCGCGACAAGGCCGCGGTGGCGCGCACGGTCGGCGTCGGCCCAAAGGTCGCCGAACGCATCGTCACCGAATTGAAGGACAAGGCGCCGGCGTTCGCCACTGTCGATCCGGCGCTGGTGCATCTGTCGGGCGCGATCGATGACCACAGCGCGCCGCGCCCGGTGTCGGACGCAATCTCCGCGCTGGTCAACCTCGGCTACGGCGCGCCGCAGGCCGCCGCGGCGATCGCCGGCGCCTCGCGCATTGCCGGCGAAGGCGCCGAGACGGCGATGCTGATCCGGCTGGGCTTGAAGGAACTGGCGAAGTGACCGCGCGCAGCGCGTCTTCCTTCCCCTCTCCCCTTGTGGGAGAGGGTGGCCGCGCGCAGCGCGGACGGGTGAGGGGTAGTGTTTTGCTGCAACCCCTCATCCGACGCGGACTTCGTCCGCGCCACCTTCTCCCACCCAGCGAAGCTTCGCTTCGCGCGGGGGAGAAGGAAGAAGGCCACCTCACCGCGACCTCCTTCGTGCTAACGTAACCCCATGAATCCACCCACCCGCCTGATCACCCCCGAGCGCCGCGCCGACGATATCGGCGACACCTCGCTGCGCCCGCAAATCCTGTCCGAATTCGTCGGCCAGGCGCAGGCCCGCGCCAATCTGCAGATCTTCATCGACGCCGCGCGCAAGCGAAACGAGGCGCTGGACCACGTGCTGTTCGTCGGCCCGCCCGGCCTCGGCAAGACAACGCTGGCGCAGATTGTGGCGCGCGAGCTCGGCGTCGGTTTTCGCGCGACGTCCGGTCCGGTCATCGCCAAGGCCGGCGATCTCGCGGCCCTCCTGACCAATCTCGAAGAGCGCGATGTGCTGTTCATCGACGAAATTCATCGCTTGGCGCCCGCGGTGGAAGAAGTCCTGTATCCCGCGATGGAGGATTTTCAGCTCGATTTGATTATCGGCGAGGGCCCCGCGGCGCGCTCGGTGAAAATCGAACTCGCGAAGTTTACGCTGGTCGGCGCGACCACCCGCGCGGGCCTGCTGACCAATCCGTTGCGCGACCGCTTCGGCATTCCGGTGCGGCTGAATTTCTACACCGTGGAAGAGCTGGAAAAGATCGTCACCCGCGGCGCCCGCGTGCTGGAGATCGGCATCACGCCCGACGGCTCCAACGAGATCGCGCGCCGCGCAAGGGGCACGCCGCGCATCGCGGGCCGTTTGCTGCGCCGGGTGCGCGACTTCGCCTCCGCCGCCGATGCTTCCGCCATCGATCGAAAAATCGCCGACCACGCTTTGAGCGCGCTGGAAGTCGACAGCGCCGGCCTCGACGCCATGGACCGCCGCTATCTCACCACCATCGCCATGAACTACGGCGGCGGCCCGGTCGGCGTCGAGACCATGGCCGCGGCACTGTCCGAACCGCGCGATGCGATTGAAGACATCATCGAGCCGTTCCTGATCCAGTGCGGCTACCTGCAGCGCACCCCGCGCGGACGGCTGCTGACCTCGCACGCGTTCAAGCATCTCGGGCTCAACGAACCCAGCCGCGACGCCAGCCAGATCGGGCTGTTCGGCGGGGATGAGAACGAATAGGGGCTGTACGCCCGCTCAATGGCCGGCCAACGCCTCAGCCGCTATCTCTTCCACCCGCTGCAATGAAATGCCCTCGCGCTGCTCGACGGCGAGGGGATGATCGGTCGGTTCAAGCTCGATCAGCGGACGCTGACCCGCATCCCGCAGGTGAACACGAGTCTTGAGGCCGAACGTCGTCGGATAGACCCCGAGATCGTTGCAAAGCCAGCCGAACATGGGAGGCTCGCTCGCCCTGATCTCGGCGTCCCAAAGCGCCACGATGCGCTCGAAATTCTGCTTTGTGACGGAAACCCAGACCCCCCAGACAAAAGTCGCCGGAGGGTCGATGATCGGGATGTCCAGGCAGCCGCGGACAAAAAAATGTTGCCGGTCGATCACGCAAAGATCGCTGTCGATCGTTCCGCGGGTCGCGCGTTCCTGTTCGGTCAACCCGGCCCATGGATCGGGCGCCAATGGCGCGAAGCTCAACGGGAGCTCGTCGAATTGCTGGCCGCAGCAGCGGCAGGTCCATGTGTACTTCATGGGAAGGCACCCAAGAGCAGACGGTTGCCCACATGCTACCACGCTGCTGCAGGTCGGCAGAGAGAAATACTTGTGGCGCCGCGTGGATCGAAGCCGCCAAAAAATGGAAGCGGGAAATCCCGAAGCCCGCGCCGCCACTGGCGCGCGCGGGCTGAGATTGTTGTTCCCTCAATGCATCAGCGTCTTCATGGCGCGGTACAGCACCGCGGGATCGTGCTCGCCCTTGTAGAGCGGCGAGACCTTCTTCTCGAGGCCGAGCAGGGCAAACACCGCGGTCTGCGCCGAGCGCACCGAATATTCCACGGTGAACACCGTATCGTCGGGGATCTCGCAATACTGCCCGAGGAAGGCGAGGTTGGTGGTGCCGGCCGGCGTGACGTCCGGGCGGTCGCCCTTCGCCCGCGGCATGAACTGGCTGGTGATGTAGGGCATCATGCAGGGAATGCAGTTGGCAGCCTGCATGATCCTGTCCTTGTCGGCGTCGAAGCGGAGGTGGCCGAGCAGCTCGGTCATCAGTTCCTCGCCTGAACAGTCCGACATCTTCTTCTTCACGAAATTGCCGATTTGATCGACGAACAGGCCATAGCCCCAGAACGTTTGCACGTCTTCGGGCTGGCCGATGAAATGCGGCTGCGCCGCCAGCACCACCGACATCAGCCAGTTGGAATCGGTGAAGGTGACGAGCCCGCCGGTGCCGGCCTCGTTGCCGGTGAATTTTTCCATCAGGTCGAAGAAGATGGGGTCCTTCATGGTGGTCGTGAACGACAGCCACTTGGATTCATCGACCCGGCTGTTGAAGGCGGCAGGCCTGCCGAATTCCGGATGTTTGCTCGCCAAGGTCTCCCACAGCGCCCACGAGCCGTCGGTCTTGCCGTCTTTGGCAGTGAGTTCGGCCGGCTTTTTCATCGAGCCCAGCGTCGAGGCGGTGGTCATCGAGCCGTTGGTGACGAACACCAGGTCGTCGTCGCCCACCGCGACGAGCTTCGGCGCTCCATGATCGGTTACATGCAGCCGGTCCACGGCCTTGCCGCGCGGGCCGTACTTGAAGTCCATGTCGGTGACGCCGACGCCGGTCGCAAACTGCACGCCCTGCGCCTTCAGCCAGGTGGTCAGCGGCAGCACGATGGAATCGTACTGGTTGTACGGCGTGCGGCGGACGCCGCCGAGCGTCTCGATGCGCGGAAATTCTTGGATGAAGCGATGCAGATAGCGCTTCAGCTCCACCGCGCTGTGCCACGGCTGGAACGCGAAGGTGGTGACCCACATGTACCAGAAATGGGTGGTGAAGAACGCGGGCGCGAACATGTCTTCGATGCGCCTGGTGCCGAGCGCTTCTTCCGACATCGCCATCAATTCGATCAGGTCGATGCGGTCGCGGCGGGAAAAGCCCATGGTGGAGACATCGACCTTCTGGCCGCCGCGCACCAGCCGCGCTTTGGCGTGCGGAATATGCTTCTCGTTGAAGGCGTAGATCTCGTCCTTGACGGTGACGGCGGGATCGCCGAGCGAAGGAACGCCGGACAAAAGGTCGAACGTGCAGGTATAGGCCTCATAGGTGAACATGCGGCCGCCGCGGATCACATAACCCTTGTCGGCGGCGCCGGCGCCGTCGAGGCTGCCGCCCAGCACGTCGGTTTCCTCGAATACGGTGATGTTGGCGCCCGAAAGCCCGCCGTCGCGGATCAGATAGGCGGCACTGGCCAGCGACGCGATGCCGCCGCCCACCAGATAGGCCTTGGTTTCGCTCCGCGTGACGGATCGATTGTCAGTGGTCATTTCGCTGCACTTTCGGGTGAGATTATTTGGCTCGATCGAAGCATGGAGACGATGGGCAGCTATCGACCGATGGCCACGCTGGATGTCGTCGGTACAACGAACGTAGGGCGTCCCGGTCGGTTCCGGTTTGATCTCGATCAACGGAGATGGTCGCGCCACGCAGCATCGCTTTGGCGACCTGACGGCGGTCTGGGTTCCTGATCCGATCCAGGAGGCAATGCTCGATCTCGTCCGCGCGCCATGGACGCCGTGATGCAGCTTATGAGCGCTCGCCGGCAGTGTCTTGCGTTCCTGCTACGTCACGGCCGCAACGATGGGCGCCCTCCGCGCCTGAATGGCGCAGCACTTGCAGATGGGAAGGGCGTGCCTGTCGCCGCAAAACCGCTGCGTCGGGATCGACGAGAAGTGATCGTCAGGGAGTTCATGTCATGGAGCTGAAGTGGCTCGAAGACTTTTTGAGTCTGGCGGCGACGCGGAGCTTTTCGCGCTCCGCGCATGAGCGGCACGTGACGCAGTCGGCGCTGAGCCGCCGCATCCGGCAGCTGGAAAACTGGCTCTGCGTTCCCTTGTTCGACCGCAGCACCTATCCGGTTCGCGTGACCGCGGAAGGCACGGCCTTCCTGCCCAAGGCGGTGGAAATGGTCGCGTTGATCCAGGGCGCCCGCCGCGATATCCGGCATCAGCACGCGGTGACGGCCGAAGTGCTAACCTTCGCCACGCTCAACACCCTGGCGCTGACGTTCTTCCCGGACTGGATTCGCCGGCTGGAGGGCCGCGGCCACGTGTTCAAGACCCATTTCGGCGATCAGCGCTCGTCCTTTGCCGGGAAGGTTTCGATGCTGCTGGACGGCGAGAGTGACTTTTTTCTGACCTATGCGCACCCGAACGTGCCGACCCACATCGATCCGGAACGGTTCGCCTACCGGTGCCTAGGTACGGAAGCGGCTATTCCGGTTTCGGTTCCCGATGCCAGCGGCAATCCCGTTCACGCGCTTCGTCCGTCCGGGGCGGCGGTCGCCTATCTCAGTTACGGGACCGGCTCATTTTTCGGGCGAGGACTGGTGAAACTGCTGGCGGAGCGGCCGCTGCCGTTGACCACCGTGTACGAGAACGCCATGTCCGCCGGCCTGAAGGCGATGGCGTTGGCGGGCTGTGGCGTCGGCTGGATTCCCGAAAGCCTGATCAGCGAAGAATTGAAGTCCGGCCAGCTTGTGATGGCCGGCGATGCCTCATGGCATCTGCCCACAGAAATCCGGCTCTACCGCGCCAGCGGCCGTTGCCGGCCGGCCGTGGAGCGGTTCTGGGCGGCGATCGACGACGCTGACCAGCGGGTCGAGAGCCGGCCGCTGCATCTTGCCGGCGCCGCCTGAGCATCAGGCGAACATCGGCGCCAGGAAGGAGAGGTCTGGCTGCTCGTCCAGCCGGGTGAGCGCGCCGTACAATTCGGCCGTCGTGTCAGGTCCGAGCCTGGCGCAGCAATCGGCGAATTTGGTCGCGCGATCGTTGTCGTCGAACGGATCGGCGATGCTGCCTTTGGCATGCTGCCGCGCGGCCGTCAGCTCTGTGCCGTCCCTCAGCCGGATGACAACCTCGTGCGGCAGTCGGCCGCCCGCCAGCTCTTCCTCGCGGCTGCGCGCGGTCATGGTGGTGAGCGACAGCAGCTTTCGGATGTCGGGCCGGGCGATGTTCGCCAGCGTGAAATCGGCCAGCCCGATGCGATCCTGCACCAGCGCCAGCGCCACGCAATAATGCATGGAGAAGCGCGCCTGCATCTCGTCCTGCGGATTGGCGTAGCTCAGGTTGCGCGCATTGGCGATGCCGACGAGGCAATCGAGCGCCGCGACGTCATCCGCCGTGAAGCCATGTTGCGCCCGCAGGTCTAGCACCATATCGACCACATAGTGCGTCGAGCCGCAGCACGGATGGCGCTTCGGAATGACGCCGTGGCCCTCGATCGCCAGCGGCTGCGCCAACTTAAGTCCGTCCCAGCCAGTCGCATCAGGCCCGCCGAACAGATCGCGAAAACCCTGCGCGCCCTCCAGGATATCGAGTCGCCCGGTCAGGCCGGCGCCGCCGAATGCGGCGGCCTCGACGGCATTGCGTGCGGCCATGCCGGCATGGAACGGTTTGGCCGGGGTGCCGAACTGGCCCTTGACCCCGGCGGCGCTGCTGACCGCCATGCTCATCGCCCGCGCGGTCGCCGCGGCGTCGAGGCCGAGCAGCCGCGCGACCCCCGCCGCGGTGCCGATGGCGCCGCAGGTCGAGGTCGAATGCCAGCCGACTGTATAGTGCGAAGGGTTGACGCCGACGCCGACGGCGGCCTGCGCTTCCAGCCCGACGATGTAGGCATCGACCAGCGCCGCTCCGCTGATGTTCAGCGGTGCCGCGGCCGCGAGCAGCGCCGGCACCAGCACCGCCGAAGCGTGGCTGATCGCCGGATGAAAATTGTCGTCATAGTCGAGCGCGTGGGCGGCGGTGCCGTTGATCAGCGCCGCGGTCGCCGCCGATGCGCGGCCGCCGCCGATCACCGGGCTTTCACCGGAGGTCGAGATCTGCCCCGCCACGGCGCGCCGCACCGCTTGTGTTGAGAAGTCATCCACGCCGGCGATCATGCAGCCGACGGTGTCGGCGATGGCCTCGATGGCGCGCTTGCGGGCGCGGGGCGGAAACGTGCTGGCCGAATGGCTCCACGCCGCAATGGCTTCGATGGCGCTCGTCATAGCTATCTCCGGGACGTGAGGGCGATCTGCGACATCAGCGTGGGTTCACCGCGTGACGGCGTGCACCGAGGATCAGGCGCAGCAGTTTGCCAAACTGGAAGTTGTCGACCGAGCGGCCGGGCACGCCGGTATCGACGCGGTGCACGATGACGAGGTCCAGCGGCGGGATGACGACGAGGAAATGCCCGCCGGCGCCCTGCGCCGAAAAGCTGCCTTCGGGCTGCACCACGCCGGGAAAGCCGGTTCCGGCTCTTGCCAGCCACCACATGTAGCCATAGGCACCGCGCGTTCCGGCGTCGGAATAGGGCAGCACGCTGGTGGCAACCCAGTCTGCGGAAATGACCCGCCGCGGCCCCCAGCGTCCGTCGCGCAAAAACATCAGGCCGAAGCGCGCGAGATCGCGGGTCGACATGGCAAACGGATAGGCCGGGTGTCGCGAGCACGCGTCGGGCACCAGCCAGCCATCCTTACGCTCGTCGTCATGGCGAAAATCTTCCATGCCGAGCGGCTGCGCGATGAGGTCGCAGAATGCCTCGTGGATATCGCGGCCGGTGAGCTCGGTGAAGATCGTGCCGAGCGCGTTGAAGTCCCAGTTACTGTAGCACCAGGCAGTGCCGGGGGCCTGCGAATGCCGCGGCGGCTTGATCGATCGCATCCACGGCGTCTCGTAGCCGGCGGGATGATAGATACTCGATCGCGCGGTCAGCAGATCGTAGATCGTTGCCTGCTTCTCGACTGAACTCAGCCCTTCAACGTCGTCGATGCCCAGTGCATCCAGCGTCAGCGACAGGTCGATGCTGCCGTCTTCCACATAGGGGCCGATCAGCGCCGACAAAAAGCTCTTGCGGATCGAATGGCAATTGAAGCGCCTGGTGATGTCGCCCCAGCTCGCCACCTCGCGACCGCCTTGCACGATCATCACCGTATCGGTGGCAATCGTGCCCGCGTATTGGAAGGCATCGCTCAGCCGCTCCAGCGACCAGCCAGCCGCGGCGAGGTCGTCGATCATCGCCCAGCCTGCCGAGGGCCACGCCTCGTCCTGCCGGGCCTCGTCAACGGGAAGCTGGGTCACCGTGAGGAAGCGCTCTTCAGGATGCGGTGACATAGCCGGCACTCGCTTCGAGGAAGGTCCTTGTATAGGGCTCACGGGCGCGACCGCCGCGGACATCGGCCGCGGTCATCTCTTCAATGATGCGGCCCTCGGCCATGACAGCGATGCGGTCGCACAGGTGGGTGATCACCGCGATATCGTGGCTGACCATGAAGTAGGTGACGTTGCGCTCGCGGCGCAGCGTTTTGAGCAGGTTGAGGATCTCCGCCTGCACGGAAACATCAAGCGCCGAGGTCGGCTCGTCCAGCAGCAACACTTCGGGTTCGATCACCAGCGCCCGGGCGATGGCCACTCGCTGGCGCTGGCCGCCGGACAGCTCGTGCGGATAGCGAAACCGGAACGCGGGCCCGAGGCCGACGGCTTCCAGCACTGCATCGATGCGCTTGCGCGGATTGTCGAACCTGTGGATCGCCAGCGGCTCGGCCAGCACGCTCTCCACCATTTTTCGCGGGTGCAGCGATCCGTAGGGATCTTGGAACACCATCTGCACCCGACGGAAGAAATCCTTGTCGCGCTTGCGTGGTAGCTCCCTGTTGCCGAACAGCAGCGCGCCATCATAGGTCTCGACCAGCCCGGCGATGGTGCGCAGGATCGTCGACTTGCCGCAGCCGGATTCGCCTATCAGCCCGTAGGCCTCGCCTCGTGCGATGACGAACGACACGTCATCGACGGCAACAGTAGACAAAGCCCCGGTGCCGAAGCTGACATGGAGGCCGACCGCCTCAAGGATGCGATCTTTGCCAAGAATTTGCGAGGGCATCATGTGGATGCTCTCCGGATGGTGGGACTCGTGAGCCAGGCGGGATCGCGTTTCGGCACGGTGAGCATGTCCACCGGCCGGTCGAGGCGCGGCAGGCTGTCGAGCAGCGCGCGTGTATAGGGATGCTCGGCGTGCCTGAGGTCGCGCGCCGGAATGTCCTCGACGATGCGGCCGGCGTACATCACCAGCACGCGATCGCAGAAGTCTGCGACGAGGTTGAGGTCATGGCTGATGAACATCAGCCCGGCGCCGCGGCGGGTCACCAGTTCGTCGAGAATGGTCAGCACCTGGCGCCGCACGGTGACGTCGAGGGCCGAAGTCGGCTCGTCGGCGATGATCAGGTCCGGCTCCAGAATCAGCATCATCGCGATCATGATGCGCTGGCCCATGCCGCCGGAGACTTCGTGGGGTAGCAATTCAAACACCCGCTGGGGATTGCGGATGTTGACCGCCTCCAGCATGGCCATCGCCTTGTCGCGTGCCTCGGCTTTGCTGGATGGCGTATGCACGCGATAGGCCTCGACGATCTGCTGACCCACGCGCATCAAAGGGTTCAGCGAAAACTTCGGATCCTGCAGGATCATCGAGATCCGCTTGCCGCGGATTTTTCGCATTTCCGGCTCGGTGGCGGCGAGCAGATCGATGCCGTCGAAGCTGAGCTTCTTGGCGGTAATGTCCGCGCCTTTCGGCGTCAGCCGCAGCATCGCGCGGCCGGTCTGCGACTTGCCCGATCCGGATTCGCCGACGATGCCGACCTTCTCACGCCCGATGCAGAAAGAAACGCCCCGCACCGCATGGGTCACGCCGCGTCCGCCGTGGAACGAGATGTTGAGGTCCTCGACCTCCAGTAGCGGTTTAACCATGGCGCGGATCCATCATGTCACGCAGGCCGTCGCCGAGCAGGTTGAAGGCGAGGCTGACCAGCAGGATCGCGGTGCCGGGGATGGCGGCGATCATGCCGTTGGTGAAGATGAACTCGCGCGCCGACGACAGCATGGTGCCCCATTCCGGGCTCGGCGGCTGCGCACCGAGGCCGAGAAAGCCGAGGCCGGCGGCGGTCAAGATGATGGCGGCCATGTTGAGTGTGACGCGCACGATCACCGAGGGGATGCACATCGGCATGATGTGATTGAAGATGATGCGCAGGCTCGACGCTTTCTGCAATCGCACCGCGGCGATATAGTCCGACTTGCGGATCGATAGCGTCTCGGCGCGGGCAAGGCGCGCGATTGGGGGCCAGGCGGCGAGCGAGATGGCGATGATGGCATTCTCGATGCCCGGTCCCAACGCCGCAACAAACGCCAGCGCCAGAATCAGGCTCGGGAATGCCAGGAACACATCGACGATGCGCATCAGCACCGTATCGACCCAGCCGCCGATATAGCCCGCCGTGGTGCCAACGATCAGGCCGATCGGCGCGGCAATGACCGCGGTAAGCCCGGCGATGTACAGCGTGATGCGCGCGCCAAAGATCAGCCGGCTGTAGACGTCGCGGCCGAGTTCGTCGGTACCGAGCCAGTGCACGGACGACGGCTTCTGCAGCCGGATCGACAGGTCCTGCGCATAGATGTCGTGGGTGGCGACCAGGGGCGCGAAGACGGCGAGCAGCGTCACGATGATGATGACCGTGCCGCCGAACATCACCGACGGATTGGAGCGCAACGCGCCCCACGACAGCCAGAGCTGCTGCGCGCGTGCCTGCCACGACGACGTCGGCACCGGCTCCCTTAGCCAGGCCGACAGCGATGAGGGACGCGTGATGGTGTCTGCCATGATGCCTCAGCGGGTTCGGGGGTCGAAGACCCGGTACAGCAGGTCACAGACGATGTTGATGCCAATGAAGATCACGCCGATCAGAATGGTGCAGCCGACAACCGCGTTCATGTCGCCGGCGAGTAGCGCGTTGGTCAGATAGCGGCCGAAGCCGGGCCACGCGAACACCGTCT
>NZ_JAQGJD010000045.1 GCF_028290785.1 Tardiphaga sp.
GCTCCCGCTGCCCAGGCGCCCGCCGGCGCGCCGGCTGCCGGCGCCACACCGCCCGAGCAGCAGGTTCAGCTGATCTATGCACCGTGGACCAAGTTCTGCCTCAAGGGCCAGGACGCCAACGCCAAGCAGGTCTGCTTCACCGGTAAGGACGGCCGCATCGAGTCCGGCCAGCCGGTCATCGCCGCCGTCATCATCGAGCCGGAAGGCGAACCGAAGAAGATCCTTCGCGTGACGCTGCCGCTCGGCATGCAGCTGGTGCACGGCACCCGCGTCATCGTCGATGCCAACGCGCCGGCGCAGAGCCCGTATGTGATCTGCTTCGCCAACGGCTGCATGTCCGATTACGAAGTCACCCCGGAACTGCTCGCCAACCTCAAGAAGGGCCAGAACCTGATCGTCCAGGCGATCAACTCCAACGGCGCGCCGCTGACGCTGCCGCTGCCGCTGGCGGAATTCGCGAAGGCTTACGACGGTCCGCCGACGGATCCGAAGGTGTTCGAGGAAACCCAGAAGAAGCTGCAGGAAGAACTGCAGAAGCGCGCCGCGGAAGCCCGCGCCAAGCTGGAAGCCACCCAGCCCGCCGGCGCCACGCCACCGGCCAATCCTGCCGCGAAGTAAGCGGTTTCCAAGAAACTACGAAAAGGCGCCCAGCGATGGGCGCCTTTTTTGTTTCGCGAGCGCCGCACTCTCGTGCCCCGGACGCGATGCAACACGAAGTGTTGCCTCGCAGGGCCGGGGCCGTTACGGGCGACAGTGTTTGGGGTGGTTCCGGCTCTGCGGAGCGGCATAAGGATGCCGCATCGCGTCCGGGACAGGAATCAATTCAGCGAGGGATTTCGGGGCCGGTAGCTGCCGGTCTTGTCCTTGACGAAGATCTCGGCGACCTGCGAATGGCGGATCGGTTCGCCGGAATCGTCGGGCAGCAGGTTCTGCTCGGAGACGTAGGCGACGTATTCGGATTCCGAGTTTTCCGCCAGCAGATGGTAGAACGGCTGGTCCTTGTGCGGACGCACTTCCTCGGGAATCGACAGCCACCATTCCTCGGTATTGGCAAATACCGGGTCGATATCAAACACCACGCCCCGGAACGAAAAAATCCGGTGCCGGACGATCTGCCCGATTTGAAACTTGGCGGTCCGCGCTTTGATCATTGTCGTCGAATAGACCAGGATTGTGGCCGATGCTAGAGGCAAACGACGTATTTGTGACGCACGCGCCCCGATCCGCTCACCGCTTCTCCGGCCAACAATAAGAAACAATCGCCCATGATGGATGTCCTCAATCTGGCGCTGCCGTATTTCGGGTTGATCTTCATCGGCTTCGCCTGCGGCAAGGTGAAGAAGCTGCCCGAGGCAGGGCTGAGCTGGATGAACTTCTTCCTGCTGTACGTGTCGCTGCCCGCGCTGTTCTTCCGCATCATGGCGAAGACGCCGTTCGAGGAACTCAACAACCTGCCATTCGTGATCGCCACCACGGCGGCGACCGCGAGCGCATTCTTCCTGTCGGCCTATGTGGGCAGACTGATCGGCGGGTTGACGCTGCGCGAGGCCGGCATGGCCGGCCTGTCGGGCGGCTACGGCAATATCGGCTATATGGGTCCGGGCCTGGCGCTGGCCGTGCTAGGCACGCAGGCGGCGGTGCCGACCGCGCTGATCTTCTGCTTCGATAGCATCTTCCTGTTCTCCATCGTGCCGCTGGCCATGGCGCTGACCTCCGGCGACAAGCGACCGCTGTTGCCGACCATCGGCATCGTTATCAAGCACATCGTGCTGCACCCGCTGATCGTCGCGGCCTATCTCGGCGCGCTGGCCGCCGCCTTCCACATCCAGATGCCGGTGGCGATCGACGGCATGCTGGCGTTCCTGCAGAACGCGGCGGCGCCGGTGGCGCTGTTCACGCTCGGCGTCACCGTGGCGCTGCGGCCGTTCGCGCGGGTGCCATGGGAGGTGCCGGCGGTGATCGGCATCAAGCTGATCGTGCATCCGCTGATCGCGTTTGCGCTGATGCTGCTGGTCGGCCCGTTCCCACCGGAATGGGCAGCGACCGCGGTGCTGCTGGCGTCGCTGCCGCCGGCGCTCAACGTGTTCATCATCGCCCGGCAATACGACACCTGGATCGAGCCGGCCTCGGTGGCGGTACTGATCGGGACGTTTGTATCGGTCGTCACGCTGACGTCGGTGATGTACCTGCTAAAGACCGGGCAGATCGCGTTTCCCTAAAGCGCTTCGCCGCCAAGATGGCGCGAGGCCCTCCCGCATGGCGAGGCGGCGTAGCGGGCCGACCGAGCCCATCAACTGCATGCCGACGCCGCGCAGCAGTTGCACCGGAAGGAGATCGCTAAGCAGCGAGCGGTTGGCCATGTCGATGGCGAAGGTGCGGCTGGAAATGTCGCTTCGCCGCGCCTTCTCGAACCGCGCCAGTACGACGGCCGCACCGATGTCTTCGCCTGAACTCATCGCGGTCCCGACGATGCCAGCGATATCGGCGGCATCGCGAAGACCCATATTGAGGCCCTGAGCGCCGATCGGCGGGATGACGTGGGCGGCTTCGCCGACCAGCACGATGCGGTTCTTCGCCACCTGCCTAGGCTCCTCAATGGCGAGCGGAAACAGATGGCGGCCGGGCTCGACCTCGACGCGACCGAGGATCGAATGCATCTGCTTCTCGTTGGCGGCGGACAGTTGGTCGTCGTCGAGCGCCATCAGCCGAGCGGCTTCGTTGGGGGAGGCGACCCAGACCACGCTGCAGCGCTGGCCGGGCAGCGGCACGATCACACACGGCCCCTGCGGGGTGTGAAACTCGGTCGACGTGTTTCGGTGGGGGCGGCTGACGCCGATGTTGAAGGTCAGCGCGGCCTGGTCGAGCCGGCGGCTTTTCACCTCGATGCCGGCGGCGTCGCGGCATAACGACTGCCGGCCATCGGCACCGACGATCAGCCTGGCGGACAACGCCTGGCCCTGTCGGGTACGAACGGACGCTTGGCTTTCGTCTGGAACAATGCTCTCGGCGTCATCGTCGATCCGCGCGAGGTTGGACAATTCGTCCGCGCGCGCTTCCAGCGCCACCATCAGGTCGCGGTTGGCGATGTTGTGGCCGAAGGCGTCGAGGCCGATTTCCTGCGACGTAAATTTGACCTCGGGAGCGCGGATCAGCCGGTGGGTGTCGTCGACCAGCCGCATGGTGGTCAGCGCCGCCGACTGGTCGGCGCAGCGGCGCCACACGTCGAGGCGATCGAGGAAGGCGGTGGAACCGCCGAGCAGAGCGGTGGTGCGGTTGTCCGCATAGGCCTGCCGGCGGGCCACCAGCGCGACGCGGGCGCCGGTGTCGGCCAAAGCGATGGCCGCGGCGAGGCCGGCGGGGCCGCCGCCGATCACGGCGACATCGTAGGTTTGGAAAGGCTGGGAGGTCTCGGTCATGGCCGGACAATCGGCGTTGTCGGCGGTCTTTTCAAGAGTGCCGGTCGGGCGCTGACCGTTCCAGCGGCGGAAGGCCGCAAACGCCGATGTGCAAATCCGGCCGATTCCTGATAGCACTGGCCGGCAAATGGATGCTTCCAGCCCGCCGACCGCCCCATCCCGAACCGCGAAAGCGGCCGCGTTCTCCGTGCATATCTTCACGGCGCTGGGCGCCGGCGTGGCGCTTGTCGCGATGATGGAAGCGGTGCGTGGGCAGTGGGCCGGGATGTTTGCGTGGCTCGGCCTGGCGCTGATCATCGACGGTGTCGATGGTCCGCTCGCACGGCGGCTCGACGTGGTCCGCGTGCTGCCGGACTGGTCCGGCGACGCGCTGGATTTCGTCGTCGATTTCCTTACTTACGTATTCGTGCCGGCCTATGCGATCATGGCCAGCGGGCTGCTGCTGCCGTGGACGGCGGTGCCGCTCGGCGCCGCGGTCGCGGTGTCCAGCGCGTTGTATTTCGCCGACCGCCGCATGAAAACCGACGACAATCACTTTCGCGGATTTCCGGCGCTGTGGAATGCCGCGGCGTTCTATCTTTTCCTGCTGCATCCGTCGCCCGTTCTGGCGAGCCTCGCGGTGTTCGCTCTGATCGTGCTGACCTTCGTACCCCTGCATGTGCTGCATCCGGTGCGCGTGCAGCGGTTGCGCCGCTTCAACCTGGCGCTGACCGCGATCTGGGCCGTGCTGGCCATCGTCACCATCGCGCAGGACTTTGTCGTCGCTCTTCCCGTTACACTCGCGCTATGTGCGATCGCCCTTTACATCGTTTGCGGTGACGCTGTCATCCGCCTGCTGAGGCCTGCCACGTCATGATGGAATTGCTGACCAGCCCGGAAGCCTGGGCCGCGCTGCTGACGTTGACCGCACTCGAGATCGTGCTCGGCATCGACAATGTGATCTTCCTCTCGGTGATCGTGGGACGGTTGCCGGAGCCGATGGCGACGCGCGCCCGGCAGATCGGCCTGGCGCTGGCGCTGGTGTTCCGCATCGTGCTGCTCAGCCTGCTGGTCTGGCTGATCGGTCTGACCGAACCGGTCATCACCATCCGCAGCGTGGCGCTGTCGTGGCGCGATCTGATCCTGATCGGCGGTGGGCTGTTCCTGATCGCCAAGGCGACCCACGAAATCCACGGCGAGGTGGAAGCGCGCGATGGCGACGGCAGCGACGACAAGCCAAAACCCAGCGCGTTCTTCTGGGTGATCGTGCAGATCATCATCGTCGATATGGTGTTCTCGCTGGATTCCATCATCACCGCGATCGGCATGGCGCAGGACCTCGAGATCATGATCGCCGCGGTGATCATCGCCTGCGCGGTGATGTACGTCTCGTCGGGGCCGGTGGCGCGCTTTGTCGCGGAGCACCCCACCACCAAGATGCTGGCGCTGGCGTTCCTGGTATTGATCGGCGTCGCGCTGGTGGCGGACGGCTTCAAATTCCACATTCCGCGTGGCTACATCTACTTCGCGATCCTGTTTTCGGCGGCCGTCGAATTGTTCAACGTGCTGGCCAAGACCAACCGCAGGAAGAAGGCCTGAGGCGGTGCTCGTATGGGCGCAGTTGACAAGACCGGTCGGTCGGCTATCGCTTGCAACCTAAGAAGTTCAAGGGAGCCATTCGATGACCAAGGCCGTGCGCGTTCATAAAGTCGGGGGCCCCGAAGCTCTCGTTTACGAGGCCGTCGATGTCGCCGCGCCGGGCCCCGGCGAGGTCCGCATCCGGCAGCACGCCATCGGCGTCAACTTCATCGACGTGTACTTCCGCACCGGCCTGTACAAGGCGCCGACCCTGCCATTCATTGCCGGCAATGAAGCCGCCGGCGAGGTGATCGAAGTTGGCCCTGGCGTGACCGGCTTTCATCCCGGCGACCGCGTCGCCTATTATTCGGCGCTGGGCAGCTACGCCACCGAGCGCGTATTCGCCGCCGAGCGGCTGGTGAAACTGCCCGATCGCATCACCTACGAGCAGGGTGCGGTGCTGATGCTGAAGGGCCTCACGGTCTGGTACCTCTTGCACAAGACCTTCAAGGTCGAGGCCGGCCACCGCGTGTTGATTCACGCCGCCGCCGGTGGCATCGGACTGCTGGCGTGCCAGTGGGCCAAGGCGATGGGCGCCCATGTGATCGGCACCGTCGGCTCCAAGGAGAAGGGCGACCTGGCGCTGGCCAATGGCTGCGATCACGTCATCTACTACAACGAGGAAAACTTCGTCGATCGCGTCAAGCAGATCAGCCGCAGCGAGCTCTGCGACGTGGTCTATGACGGCGTCGGCAAGACCACTTATCCCGGCTCGCTGTCGTGCCTGAAGCCGCGCGGCATGTGGGTGAGTTTTGGCAATGCGTCCGGTCCGGTGCCGCCGTTCGCCATCGCCGAACTCAACAACCACGGTTCGCTGTTCGCGACGCGGCCGAAGCTCAACGACTACGTCGGCAAGCGCTCGGAATTGCTGGAAGGCGCGGATACGCTGTTTTCGGCTGTGATCGACGGCAAGCTGCACGTGCCGATCAACCATGCCTACGCGCTGAAGGATGCAGCGAAGGCGCACATCGATCTGGAGAGCCGATCGACCACGGGCGCTTCGATTTTGAAGCCGTAAGGCAACTCACGTGTCGTCCCGGACAAGTTCGCGCAGCGAACGCAGATCCGGGACCCATACACGCTGGAGAAACGTGCCACGCTGTCGTAGCCGCCTTCGCCCATCTCTGTGGACGGAGGCTATGGGTCCCGGCTCGCGCTTGCAAAAGCTCGCTTGGCCGGGACGACAGGCTTAGAGGCTGCGCGCTACTAGAACCCCGCCACTGTCCCGTGCAGGTCATACGCATCGGCGCGTTCGATCTTGGCCGTGACGATCTCGCCTACCTTCAGCGGCCGACGTGCCGACACGTACACTGCGCCGTCGATCTGGGGCGCGTCCGACTTCGAGGGGCCCTTCGACACGGTTGGGCGACGTGTGTTTGCTTATTTCACGCCGAAACACAATGTGCACCAGCGGCGGTCAGCTCCGGCCCGCTACTCAACCACTCGCCCACATATGCTTTGAGAGCCATCAGCGTCTTCGTCCGTCCCGGTGAAGCCGCGCTTCGATGCCCGAGACGACGTCTTCGACGATCTCCTGCAATTCGATCGGCGCCGCACCATCCCGCGCCTGGATCGAGATTCCCTGCAGGACCGCCGACAAATAACGCCCGAGCCTACGTGCCTCGCCCTTGGTTGCGAAAGGCGCAAGCGCCATTGCAATGCGTTCCCGCATGGCATCGCGCCGCGCCGCTGCATCACGGGCGAGCGCCGCATGATCCGGGTGACACGCGATCATGCCGCTGGAGATCATGCACCCACCGTCGCGGTCCGGACGCGTCACAGCCCGAACTGCTCCCTTCAGCAGCGTCCGCACGGCCTCCGCGAGCGAGGGGGCCTTTTCCACTGAACAGAGATCCAGCGAACCGAACTTTTCTTCGTAGCGGTCGAGCGCCTCCCTATAGAGCCCCGCTTTGCTGCCGAAAGCGGCGTAGAGGCTCGGAGGCGCAACGCCGATTTCTTTGGTGAGGTCGCCGATCGACACGCCCTCATAGCCGCTCCGCCAGAACAGCCGCATCGCCGTCTCGACAGCTTCATCCCGGTCAAAGCTCCAAGGGCGACCGCCGCGGGATTTTTCATTAGGTTTCATAGCAGTCACTAAATAACGCCTTGACAGGCAAAGTCAAGAATGTTGCATAGCACTCACTAAACAACATGGAGAAGACTCTTGCATCACTCACGACGTACATTCCTTTCCGGCGTGACCGGTCTTGTTGCGCTGGCGATTGCAACGGCGGCACTCGCGCCGCAGGTTCATGCGGCGTCCGCCGCGACGCCAGAAACCGCTTTCAAGGAGAAGGGTGTTACCCACGAAACATTCGTCGCGCGCTCAAGCGATGGCACGATGCTGGTGGGTGAGGCGCAGGGCGATCCTAATGCCCCGGAAATCCTATTGATCCACGGCTTGCGGCAGAGCCACCTGAGTTGGAACAAGCAACTCGCCGACCCCGCGCTCAAGCGTTTCCGGATCGTGACCTTCGATCTGCGTGGCCATGGAGATTCCGACAAGCCAACCTCGCTCGACGCCTATTCCGATGCGGACAAGTGGGCGGATGACGTTGCGACTGTGATCCGTGCCGCGAAACTACGCCGGCCCGTACTGGTGGGCTGGTCGCTCGGCGGTTATGTGGCGGGCGCTTACCTACGCAAATACGGTGGCGAAGCCATTGCTGGCGTCAATCTGGTTGATGCGGTTACGAAGCTTTCTCCCGATCTTTTCGGCGAGGAAGCGATAAACTTCATTGGCACCACCACCTCGCACGATCTGGCGACAAGGACTGTGGCGACGGCCGATTTCCTCGCCGCCTGCTTTCACAAACCTCCAGCAGCAACGGAAATGCAGCGGATGCTGGTTGTCAACGGCATGACAGCTCGGGCCGCCTACGAGGGTTTCCTCCAAACAACGACGACCGATCTAGAACCCGCTTTCAAAGCCTTTGCCGGTCCGATTCTGCTGACGCATGGCGTTCATGACAGATTGGTTCGTGTTGCGATGTCGGAGCGGATCAAGGCGATTCACCCGAACAACCGCCTTTCGCTCTTTTCTGACAGCGGGCATAGCCCGTTTTACGAAGAGCCGGTCCGCTATGGAAAGGAACTCGCCGAGTTCGTGAGGGCTGCCAATAAAGGATAACGGAGGCTCTTGGACCCGGATCGGCGAAACCGTTCTTCAGATTCTACGGCAACCTCGGCGACTGTCATCGGCTCCACGGCGCTCACACCTCAAGACCAATAGTCGTTACTGCTCGGTGTTCGATACCTTCGCCGACGGGCGCGTCATGACTTGACCCGTCGGCGGCACACACCGCCGCCTGAAGCGAGGCGTGTTCCGAGTCCTCGCCGCTGTCAAACGCCGGATGCAAGCGTTAGAGTCTCTCCACTAGTGGGTGTCGCACTTGTGGCGTGAACCCAAGGGATCCAGTAGACGGCGGCAATGCGGCTCTATCACGGGCGATAGAGTTTACTGGGTCGCCGGTCAAGCCGGGCGATGACAGAGAGTTTCGGGTGACTTCCCCGTCAAAACCCCGCCACGGTCCCGTGCAGATCATACGCGTCCGCGCGTTCGATCTTCGCGGTGACGATCTCGCCGACCTTCAGCGGGCGCCGCGCGGAGACGTAGACTGCGCCGTCGATCTGGGGCGCGTCCGATTTCGAGCGACCCTTCGACACGGTCGGGCCGACCTCGTCGATGATGACCTGCTGCCGGGTGCCGATCTTGCGCTTCAGGCGGCGGGCTGAGATCACCTGCTGTCGCGCCATCAGCGCGTTCCAGCGCTGCTGCTTGATCTCTTCCGGCACGGCGTTGCCGAGCGCGTTGGACGGCGCGCCGGCCACCGACTCGTATTTGAACGCGCCGACGCGGTCGATCTGCGCTTCGTCGAGCCAGTCGAGCAGATACTGGAAGTCGCTCTCGGTCTCACCGGGGAAGCCGACGATGAAGGTCGAGCGCAGCGTTAGGTCCGGGCACTCCTCGCGCCACTTCTTGATCCGAGCCAGCGTCTTGTCCTGCGCCGCCGGGCGCTTCATCGCCTTCAGGACTTCCGGAGCGGCGTGCTGGAACGGGATGTCGAGATAGGGCAGCACGTTCTTGTTGGCATTCATCAGGCCGATGACTTCATCGACATGCGGGTAGGGGTAGACGTATTGCAGCCGCACCCAGGCGCCGAGTTCGCCGAGCTCCTTCGCCAGGTCGAAGAATTTGGCGCGGACCTCGCGGTCCTTCCAGATACTCGTTGCGTACTTGATATCGACGCCATAGGCCGAGGTGTCCTGCGACACTACCAGCAGTTCCTTGACGCCGGCCTTCACCAGATTCTCGGCCTCGCGCAGCACCTCGTTGGCCGGCCGCGATACCAGATCGCCGCGCAGCTTCGGGATGATGCAGAAGCTGCAGCGGTTGTTGCAGCCTTCGGAAATCTTCAGATACGCATAGTGCCGCGGCGTCAGCTTGATACCCTGCGGCGGCATCAGATCGAGGTGCGGATTGTACACCGGCGGCAACGCGCGGTGCACGGCGTCGAGTACGCTCTCATATTGCTGCGGGCCGGTGATGGACAGCACGTTGGGATAGGCGGCCTCGATCTGCTCGGGCTCGGCGCCCATGCAGCCCGTCACGATCACCTTGCCGTTCTGCGCCATGGCTTCGCCGATCGCGCCCAGCGATTCCGCCTTGGCGCTGTCGAGAAAGCCGCAGGTGTTGACGATGACGATGTCGGCGCCATCATGCTTGCGCGCCAGCTCATAGCCCTCGGCGCGCAACCGCGTGATGATGCGCTCGGAATCCACCAGGGCCTTGGGGCATCCTAGCGAGACAAAGGAGATTTTGGGCGCGGCGGCCTGTTGCATATTGGATCTGCCTGATTGAAGGGCAGCAACTAGGCCTATTTGCTCATAAATACAAGGCTTTAAGCCATGCGCTGGCGTGCTATGGGTCATCTGAGGTAATTGCGAGCAATTCATGGGCGCCGAGTCGTCTCCAAAAATCGTTATCGTCGATGAAAGTCCGATCCGGGCCGCTATTCTTGAAGAAGGATTGCGCGAGGCCGGCTATGTCGATGTCCAGCACATCCGCGAGATGCATAACCTGCTCGCGCGGATCTATGCGCTGGATCCCGACGTCATCGTCATCGACCTCGAAAACCCCAGCCGCGACGTGCTGGAACAGATGTTTCAGGTCAGCCGCGCGGTGCGCCGCCCCGTTGCGATGTTCGTCGATCAGAGCGATTCGGAATCGGCGCGCGCCTCGGTCGATGCCGGGGTATCCTCCTACATCGTCGATGGGCTGAAGAAAGAGCGCATCAAGCCGATCCTCGATCTGTGCATCTCGCGCTTCAATGCCTTCTCGAAATTGCAGGACGAACTCGAGCGCACCAAGTCGGCGCTGGAGGACCGCAAGATCATCGATCGCGCCAAGGGTATTGTGATGAAGTTGAAAGGCCTCACGGAAGAGGAGGCCTACGTTTTGCTGCGCTCTACGGCCATGCGCGAAAAAAAGAAAATCGGCGATATCGCGCAGTCGATCATCACCGCAGCGGAGTTGCTGAAATGATGGGTCAACCGCTTCACATCGGGTTCATTCCGCTGGTCGATGCCGCCGCGCTGATCGTGGCCGTCGATAAGGGATTTACCGCCGCCGAAGGCCTTGATGTCACGCTGGTTCGCGAAGTGTCGTGGTCGAACGTCCGCGACAAGCTGAACATCGGGCTGTTCGACGCCGCGCATCTGCTGGCGCCGGTGGCGGTCGCCTCCAGCCTCGGTCTCGGCCATGTGAAAGTACCGATCGCGGTGCCGTTCACGCTCAACCTCAACGGCAATGCCATCACGGTATCGCCGGCGCTGCACGAGCAGATCGCGGCGCATCTGGACGGCGAGATCGCCAATCCGCTGGCCACCGCCCGGGCGCTGGCGCGGGTCGTCGCGGCGCGGCGGGCCAGCGGTGCGGAGCCGCTGACCTTCGGCATGACGTTCCCGTTCTCGACACACAATTACCAATTGCGGTTCTGGATGGCCGCAGGCGGCGTCGATCCCGATGAGGATGTGCGCCTGGTGGTGCTGCCGCCGCCCTTCATGGTGGATAGCCTGGCCAATGGCCATGTCGACGGCTTTTGCGTCGGCGCGCCGTGGAACGCAGTGGCGGTTGATCGCGGCATTGGCCAAATCTTGCATTTCGGTCCGGACATTCTCACCAGCGCGGTCGAGAAGGTGCTGGCGGTGCGCGGTCGCTGGGCCGAGGAGCAGCCGGACACCCTGGCGGCACTGGTCCGCGCGCACCAGAAGGCCGCGGACTTCATCGAGGAGCCCGGCAACCGCGACGAGGTTTCGGCGATGCTGGCCCGGCCGGACCGCGTCGATGCCGACGCCGGGATCATTCATTCCGTTCTGGCGGGCCGGCTGGCGATGGTGAAGGGTGGGCCGGTGAGGGAAAGCTCGAACTTCATGTCGTTCGGCCGCAACGGCGCGGCGCGGCCCGATCCGACCCAGGCCGCCTGGCTCTATGCGCAGATGGCGCGCTGGGGGCAGGCTCCGGTCAGCCCGGAGGCGCTGAAGATCGCCAAGGCCGTGTTCCGGCCGGATCTCTACGATGCGGCGCTGGGTCGGCAAGCCGCGCCTGCCAGCACCGGCGACCCCATCGGCGCCTTCGCCGGCCCAGTCTTCGATCCCGCCAATATAGCGGCCCATCTGGCGGCATTCGAGATCGCCAATATGCGGGGGTGAGAGGTTCCGCCTTTCGCGATCGTTCCCAGCGAAGCAACCCGCAGCGGCGCACGCCGAACAATGTTCCCCGCCAGGCACGCGGCGATCACGCCGGCGACGATTTGATCACCGTCTATTTATTGAGCGTGCAGTGCAAAATGCCGGCATCGAGGCGACCCGCCACGCCGATCAAAGCTGCAACATGCTGAAATTTATGAGTATTTTGGTCTACCCGTTGTGGCACGGGACTTGAATGCTTCTAGCCTGTCGGCGTTCGCAGATGCCCGCCGGCGACGTCCCCAGATGGATTTCCGCAGCAACGAGGCTGATCGGACCGCTTCCAGACTTCAAGCCGGCGCGATGTGCCGACCGGAGCCTGTGCGGTCACATTCCGTATCCCCGTTGACGCCACGCAAGTGGCCGCAGGAGCTTCATAGCGTCCATGAAAATCGAAACCCTCTCCGTTGATTTCACCGACGAACAGAAGCGCTACCTGGAAGGTTTTTCGACCGGCCTGCAGATCAGCCGCGTCGGTCGCGGGCTTGGCGGTGCGGCTGCCAGGGCCAGTGCCGAGCCGACCGGGCCGGAAGCGCCGCACATCCGGGCGCAAGACCGCACCATCGCGGCGGGCAAGAAGCTGGTCGACCAGGAGAAGTGGAAGCGCGAGGAACATCCGTTCGACGCCTATCCGCGCCTCAAGGCGCAGGCGCTGATCGATGCGCGGCCGTCGCCGGCCGACAATTTTCGCTGGCGATACTACGGTCTGTTCTATGTTGGACCGACGCAGGACTCCTACATGAGCCGGCTGCGGATTCCGAACGGCATCATGAAGCACTGGCAGTTCGCCGGCCTCGCCGACCTGATCGAGCCGCTGTGCGGCCCGTTCGCCAACGTCACGACCCGCGCTAACCTCCAGGTGCGCGAAATCCCGCCAAAGAATGCGGTGGCGCTGATCGAGGGGATCCAGGATCTCGGCCTGTGCTCGCGTGGTTCTGGCGCCGACAACATCCGCAACGTCACCGGCACGCCGACAGCGGGCATCGACCCACAGGAACTACTGGATACGCGGCCCTATGCGCGAGAGTGGCACTATCACATCCTCAACGACCGCTCACTGACCGGCCTGCCGCGCAAATTCAATGTTGCCTTTGACGGCGCCGGCAAGATCGCGGTGCTGGAAGACACCAACGACATCGCCTTCGCCGCCGTCGAGGTAAAGGACGGATTTGGCGTCGATGCCGGCGTCTGGTTCAAGCTCGGCATCGGCGGCATCACCGGCCACAAGGATTTTGCGACGGACACCGGCATCATCGTCAGGCCGGCCGATGCCACCAAAGTGTCGGACGCCATCGTCCGCGTCTTCATCGATCTCGGCGACCGCACCAACCGGCTCAAGGCGCGGCTGAAATACGTCATCGACGGCATGGGCATGGAAAAATTTCTGGTGCTCGTCGAGGAGAAGATGGGCCACGCTTTCACCCGCGTAGCGGCGGAGGCCCTGCTGCCGCGGCCGAGCTTCGACCGCACCGCGCATATCGGCGTGCACAGGCAGAAGCAGGAAGGCCTGAATTGGCTAGGCGTCGCGCTGCCGCTGGGTACCGTGACCTGCGATCAGATGCGCGGACTTGCAAAGATCGCCGCCGATCTCGGCGACGGCGATATCCGTCTCACGGTGTGGCAGAACCTGCTGATCCCCGGCGTGCCCGACAACAAGGTGGCGCTGGCCACGGCCGCTATCGAGGCGATCGGTCTGGCGATCAAGACCACCGAACTTCGCGCCGGGCTGATCGCCTGTACCGGACGCGCCGGCTGCAAGTTCGGCAATGCCGACACCAAGCGCACCGCCGCCCGGATCGCCGACTGGGTCGATCCGCGGGTGCCGGTGGAGACCCCGATCAACGTCCATCTCACCGGCTGCCACCACTCCTGCGCGCAGCACTACATCAGCGACATCGGCATGATCGGCGCCCGCGTCCCGGTGGGCGACGGCGACGACACCGTCGATGGCTTTCATGTTTTCACCGGCGGCGGCTTCGGTCCGGCGGCGGATGTCGGGCAGGAGGTCTATCACGACGTCAAGGCCGAGGACGCGCCGGTGATCGTCGAGAAGCTGCTGAAAGCCTATATGTCGCATCGAACGTCACCCGACGAGACCTTCCTCACCTTCGCGCGCCGGCATGACGGCGAGACATTGCGAAAACTCGCCGATGCAGAGGTGTCCGCATGAACCAGATGACGCCGCCCCCCAAGGTCGAGATTATTCCCGCGTCCGCGCCGTTCTCCGAAGCGCAGCGCTCGTGGCTGAACGGCTTCTTCGCAGGCCTGCTGTCGGATGCGCCGGCGCCGCTGTCGGCGGAGCAGGGCGCCGCCGTGATGCTAGACGAAGACGACGGCGCACCGTGGCACGACCAGACCATGCCGATCGCCGACCGCATGAAGCTCGCCGAAGGTAAACCCGTCCGCCGCAAGATGATGGCGGCGATGGCGCAGCAGGACTGCGGCCAGTGCGGCTATAACTGCAACGACTATTCCGACGCCATCGCCAGCAAGGCCGAGCCGCGTTTGAACCTCTGCGTCCCCGGCGGCAAGGAAACCGCCCGGATGCTGAAGGCGCTGCACGAGGAGTTGGAGAAAGCGCCCGCGGCAGGTGCCGCACCGGCGACGCCGGCGGCAGCGGAGCCAGCCGAAGTTGCTGCGCCGGATCCGTCCACGCTCGGCCGCTCCCGCGATAATCCGGCGCCCGCGATCTTTCTCGGGCGTCGTCTGCTTAACGGCAAGGGCTCCGAAAAGGAGACCTGGCATATCGATTTCGATCTGTCCGGTTGCGGCCTCGACTACGTCGTGGGCGATTCCTTCGGTATCTTTGCATCAAACGATCTCGGCCATGTCGATCAAATCATCGCGCTGCTCGGCGCCTCGCATACGACGGCGGTACGCGGCAAGACGCTGCGCGAGGTGCTGCAATACGACGTCTCGCTGGCGCCGGCGCCCGACAGCCTGTTCGAGCTGATCTCCTATCTCACCGGCGGTGCGCACCGCGCCAAGGCGCGAGCGCTGTCGCAGGGCGAGGATCCCGACGGCGATGCCGCCACCCTCGACGTGATGGCGGCGCTGCAGAAGTTCTCCAATGTGCGGCCACATCCCGAAGCCTTCATCGAGGCGCTGGAGCCGCTGCAGCCGCGGCTGTATTCGATCTCGTCGTCGCACAACGCGACGCCGGGCAAACTCTCGCTGACGGTCGATATCGTGCGCTACGTGGTCGGCAAGCGGAAGCGCCATGGCCTGGCGTCGAGCTTCCTGGCCGACCGCATTCAGCCGGGCGATGAACTGAAAGTCTATGTGCAGAAGGCCCACGGCTTTGCGCTGCCCGAGGACCCGAACATTCCGATCATCATGGTCGGACCTGGCACCGGCATCGCGCCCTTCCGCGCCTTCCTGCACGACCGCAAGGCGACCAAGGCGCCCGGCAAGAACTGGCTGTTCTTCGGCCACCAGCGCAGCGCCTCGGATTTCTTCTATGCCGACGAACTCAACGCGATGAAGAGCGAGGGATTCCTGACCCGGCTGTCGCTGGCGTGGTCGCGCGATTCCGGCGAAAAGTTCTACGTGCAGGACCGCATGCGCGAGGTCGGCCGCGACGTCTGGACCTGGCTCGCCGACGGCGCCCATGTCTACGTCTGCGGCGATGCCAAGCGGATGGCCAAGGACGTCGAACGCGCCATGGTCGACATCGTCGCGCAATACGGCGCCCGGACCACCGACGAGGCTGTACTGTTTGTCGGCGATCTCAAGAAAAAGGGCCGGTTCCAGCTCGACGTATATTGATAGCGCTGAAGCCTCTCCGCTGTCATTGCAAGCGCAGCGAAGCAATCCAGAAGCCGCGAATAGGGACTGGATTGCTTCGTCGCGAGGGTTCCTCGCCGTAACGGTAGCGAAATGCCGATTCTAGCGTTCAAATCCTCGCGAATAAAATTCTCGGCGCCATCCCCCGCAGAGCATTTTCGTCTGCCCAGCGACTCCGCGGCAGGCCCTGTGTCGCTATTTTTCGGCCCCCCTTGCATCGCAGCCGGAACGGCATTTCCTTAGTCGGACAATGAAGCGCTGGAGAACGACGATGCGCGACTTTTCCGCGGAAGCCCGCCTGCATATCCATGCCCGCACGCTGGCGGGGCGTTCTGCCGTCCGGATTCACACGGTGGCGGTTTACGGCGCCTTCGCGCTGATCGCCGCTATCGTGTTCGGCACGCTGTCCGTGCATCCGTTCTGACATCGGCAGGGCAATTCTCGCAAGACTGGACCCTCAGGGTGAATTTAAGCATCAAGCGTCAGGAACTGCCGGCGGTCGCCCCGTCGGCCATCGAGCGGGCGTTGCTGTTGGCGCCCGGCTTCGCCGAGCGTGCACCGTTGCACGACCGCACCGCGAGCTTTCCGTTCGAGAATTTTCAGGAACTGTCTGATGCAGGGCTGCTGGCGCTGACGGTGCCGCAACTGTTTGGCGGTGCGGGCGGCGGCGTACGCGATGCTGCCCGGGTGGTGAACATCGTTGCCAAGGCTGACGCGGCGACCGCGCTGGTGCTGGCGATGCATTACATCCACCATCTGGTGATCGCCGGCAGCGCAAACTGGCCGCAGCATCTGGCGCGCAAGCTTGCGAGGGAGACTGTCGAAGGCCTTGCGCTGGTCAACGCATTGCGCGTCGAGCCCGACCTGGGTTCGCCGTCGCGTGGCGGCTTGCCGGCGACCACGGCTAAACGCACCGCCGCCGGCTGGCGGCTCAGCGGCCACAAGATCTATTCGACCGGCGCGCCGATCCTGAAATGGTACACCGTGTGGGCCAAGACCGACGAGCCCGAGGTGCGCGTCGGCCTGTTCCTGGTGCCGGCGGGTCTGCCGGGCACCACCATCGTCGAGACCTGGGATCACCTCGGCCTGCGCGCCAGCGGCAGCCATGACGTGGTGTTCGATGACGTGCTGTTTCCGCTCGACCATGAGGTCGACGTGCGCAGGCCATCGGAGTGGGGGACGCCCGATCCGACCCAGGCCACGGTGCAGGCGGTGCTGGTCGGCGCGGTCTATGATGGCGTCGCGCGCGCCGCCCGCGACTGGCTAATCCAGTTCTTGAAGGACCGCGTGCCATCGAGCCTCGGTGCGCCACTTTCGACGCTGTCGCGCGCGCAGGAAATCGTCGGCGGCATCGAGGCAAAACTCGCAGTCAATGCCCGGGTTCTCGATACGTTTGCGCGGGACATCGACGATGGCGTGGCACTGACTGCCTCCGAGGCCAATATCGTCAAGCTCACCGTCACCAACAACGCCATCGCCGCGGTGGAAGAGGCGCTGTCGCTGACCAGCAATCACGGCCTGGCCCGCGCCAATCCACTCGAGCGGCATTTTCGCGACGTGATATGCGGCCGCGTGCACACCCCGCAAGACGATGCCACACGCATTTCCGCCGGCCGCCTCGCGCTCGGCATCTAGTTCAACCCATCGAGAGAATGGAGATCACCATGTCCATCGAATTCATCGGCTTCATCAGCAACTCCGATTCCTCTGAGACCCGCGTGCGAACCGGTCCGGTGCTGAATCCCGGCTACATCGAGACTGTTGCCAAGGCGCATGAAAACGCCGGCTTCGATCGTGCGCTGCTGGCGTTTCATTCGACCTCGCCGGACGGGCTGCAGGTCGCGCAGCACGTGCTGGGCGTCACCGAGCGGCTGAACACGATGATCGCGCAACGCCCGGGTTTCACTTCGCCGACGTTGCTGGCGCGCCAGTTGGCCGTCATCGACCAGTTCTCTAGGGGCCGCGTCTCGCTGCACGTCATTACCGGCGGCAATGCCACCGAGCTTCGCCAGGACGGCAATACGCTCGATGACAAGGACGAGCGCTACGCCCGCACCGACGAGTGGCTCGACGTGCTCAAGCTGGAATGGACCAGCGAGAAGCCGTTCACTTACAACGGCAAGTATTTCCAGGTCGAGAACGGCTTCGCCCAGGTCAAGCCGTACAGCCCGATCCACGTCTTCGTCGGCGGCGCGTCGGACGCAGCCATAGAGGTCTCCGGCAAGCACGCTGACACCTTTGCGCTGTGGGGCGAGTCCTACGCGCAGGTGCGCGATGTCACTACGCGGGTGCGCGCGGCCGCCGCCAAGTACGGTCGGCCGTCGCCGCGGTTCAGCCTGTCGGTACGGCCGATCATTGCCGACACCGAGGAGAAGGCCTGGGCCAAGGCCGAGGACATTCTGGCGCGCGCCACCGCGCTGCAGGACAAGACCGGCTATCGCAAGCCGGCCGATGGCCACGCCACTGCCGGCGCCAAGCGTCTGCTGGCGCTGGCCGAGCAGGGCACCCGCATCGACAAGCGGCTGTGGACCGAAATGGCGGCGCTGACCGGCGCCAACAGCAACACCACGGCGCTGGTCGGCACGCCCGAGCAGGTCGCCGAAGTGTTCGCCGATTACTACGATCTCGGTGTCAGCCACTTTCTCATTCGTGGCTTCGATCCCTTGATCGACGCCATCGATTACGGTCGTGAACTGATCCCGCGCACCCGCGAACTGGTCGCCCAGCGTGCGGCCGCCCACAAGAATTCCGGAGTGGCAGCGTGATGAAACGTCTTATCGTCACCGCGGCGTTGTTTGCCGCCGCGCTGTCGTCGGCCCATGCCGAAACAACGTTGATTGTCGGAGACCAGAAGGGCAATGCGCGCGCGGTGATGGAAGCCTCCGGCGTGCTCAAGGACGTGCCCTACAAGATTGAGTGGAAGGAATTTGCCGCAGCAGCGCCGCTGCTGGAGGCGCTTGGCGCAGGCGCCATCGAGGCCGGCCTGGTCGGCGATGCGCCGTTCACCTTCGCCGCGGCGGCCAACGTGCCGGTGAAGGCGATCGGCGCGATCCGCCAGACCGGGGACGGCCTCGCCGTGCTGGTGCCGAAGGATTCCGCCATCAAGAATTTCGACGAGCTGAAAGGCAGGAAGATCGCCACCGGTCGCGGATCGATCGGGCACCAGCTTTTGCTGGCCGCGCTGGAGTCAAAGGGCTGGACGCCTGCCGACGTGCAGATCGTGTTCCTCGCGCCCGCCGATGCGAAGGTCGCATACAGCCGCGGTTCGGTGGATGCGTGGTCGACTTGGGAGCCCTATGTCAGCCAGGAGGAAGTTCTGTTCCAGTCGCGCGTTGTGCTGAATGCCGAGGGCCTGACGTCGGGACTCAGCTTCGTCGTGGCGACGCCGAACGCGATCCGCGACAAGCATGCCGATCTGGAAGACTATCTGCGCCGCCTGACCGCTGCGCGCGCATGGGCGCTGAACAACGCCAACGCGTACGCCCAGACCTGGGGCAAGCTCATGAACGTCGAGCCGTCGGTGCCGCTGAACTGGCTCACCCGTGCCAAGATCCGCATCGCGCCCATCGACGACAGCGTGGTCGCCGACGAGCAGAAGACCATTGACCTCTATCTGCGCGCCGGGCTGATCAAGCAGAAGCTCGACGCGACGACGCTGGTGGACCGTTCCTTCACCGACGCGATCGGCAAGGGCGCAGGGTTGTAGCAGACATACCGTCGTTCCGGGGCGTGCACGGCGCAAGCCGGGCGCGAACCCGGAACCTCGAAATGTTCAGCCAAAACATCTCGGGATAGAGGACGTCGATCCAACACTGTCATTCCGGGGCGCGCGCAGCGACAGCTACGTGCGAACTCGGCCGCGGCATCTTGTAGTTCACGACGGCGACGCCGACAGTGTCCTTGCTGGATGAAATATCGCCGTGGTGCATGACGTGTTCTCCGTTCGCGGCAATCCTGTGCCGACGAACAGAGACAGGCCATAC
>NZ_JAQGJD010000051.1 GCF_028290785.1 Tardiphaga sp.
GCACCACCATCAGGAACTGGTGCCCGACCATCGGCCGGATCAGGAAGATGTAGACCACCGCGCCGATCGCGGTCATCAGCGGCACTGTGATCAGCACCGAGACATAGGGGTCGAGCGAGAAGGCGGAATACAGCGCCAGGCACATGAACATGCCGAGCGAAATGAAATCGCCGTGGGAGAAATTGACGACGCCGGACACGCCGTAAACGAGGCCCATGCCCAGCGCCAGCAGCCCATAGGTGCTGCCGATCAGGAGGCCCTGGGCGAGGGCCTGATAAAGTTCGGTCACATCACTCTCCGATCACAAACCGAGATAGGCGCTGCGGGTGCGCGGATCGTTCTTGACCGTTTCCGCGTCGCCCTCCACCGCCACCTGACCGCGCTCCAGCACGTAGCAGCGTTTGGCGTGACGCAGCGTCAGGTTCAAATTCTGTTCGACCAGCAGGATGGTCAGGCCTTCATCGTGCAGCCTGTCGATGATCTCGAAGATGTACTGCACAAACAATGGCGACAGCCCGAGCGAGGGCTCGTCGAGCATCAGGAGCTTGGCTTCGGCCATCAGGCCACGACCGATCGCCAGCATCTGCTGCTCGCCGCCGGACAGCGAGCCGGCGCTCTGCGACAACCGTTCGCCGAGCCGCGGGAACAGCGCCAACACCTTGTCCATCTGCTGCGGACGGTTCTTGCGCGCATGCGCATTGATGCCGCCGAGCAGCAGGTTTTCGCGAATGCTCATCTCCGGAAACACCAGCCGGCCTTCCGGCACCTGGACGATGCCAAGCTCGACCCGCGCCTGCGGCGTCAGTTTCGAGATGTCCTGGCCGAGAAACAGGATGCGGCCGGACATCGGCTTCACCATGCCGGACAGCGAATTGATCAAAGTGGTCTTGCCGGCATTGTTGGCGCCGAGCAGGCCGACGATCTCGCCGGCCGCCATCGTGACATTGATATCGCGCAGCACGGCGACGCCGCCGTAGCCGGCGACGAGGTTGTCGATCTCAAGCATCGATGTGGTCTCCGAAATAGGCATCGATGACGCGCTGGTCCTTGAGGATCGCGTCGGGCGTGCCCTGCGCGATCTTCTCGCCGAAGTTGATTACCACCATCCGCTTGGCCAGTCGCATGATGACCGGCATCACATGCTCGACCATCACGATGGTGACGCCCTGCCGGTTCAACTCCTCGATGATCGCGATCGGCGCCGCGGTCTCGGCCATGGTGAGGCCGGCCATCACTTCGTCGAGCAGGATGCAGCGCGGATCGGTGGCGATGCACTTCGCCAGTTCCAGCAGCTTCTTGTCCTGCAGCGACAACGTCAGCGGCGTCTTGTTCTCCTTGCCGCCGAGGCCGACGCGGAGCAGCGCCTGCGCCGCATAATCGACGGCTTCGCGCATCGGCCGCCGCGTCAGCGCCGCGGTGGTCACCACATCGAGCGTGGTCATGTCGGCGAAGCTCTGCACGATCTGGAAGCTGCGCATCAACCCGCGGCGCACCAGACGATCCGGCGAGACGCCAGTAATGCTGGCGCCGTCGAACTGCACGTCGCCCTGGCTCGGCGGAATGAACCCGGAGATGACGCCGAACAGCGTCGTCTTGCCGGCACCGTTCGGGCCGATGATGCCAAGAATCTCACCCTGTTCGACATCGAAGCTGACCGCGTTGAGCGCGACCAGCCCGCCGAATTTCTTGGTGACGTTGGCGACTTCAAGAAATGCCACGACGCGCCCTCAGACTTTGGCGCGCGGCGGCACCTGGGCGAATTCCTTGGGGAAGACGACCTGCTGCTCCTGTTCCGGCGTCCACTGGATGAACATCGCCGAGCCGTCCTTGAGCAGGCGGTCTTCCGCGAACTGCAGGCCGTGCGGCTTAGAGACGTAGAGATTGGGATCGCCGAACGGGATGTTGACGTTCTTCAGCGCGTCGAGCAGCGCCTCGCTCTGCAGCGACTTGGCGTTCTCCAATACCTGCTGCAGCACACGGGCGGCCTGTGCATATTGCACGGCGCCCTGGCCGATCTTCTCCAGCTTGGCGACCTCGCGCAATTCCTTGACGATGGCCTGCATCGACGGGATTTTGGCGCCTTCACTGAAGCCGGTCATGCCGAAGAGGTTGCGGGTCAGCACGGCCTTGCCGATCTCGGGGCCGAGATCTTTCCACAGCGACAGGTCGGAATAGCCGCCGGTGCCGCCGCAGAAGATGCTGCCGTGATAGTTCAGGTTGTAGCGTGCCTGATGCAGCAGGATGCCGTCGCGCGGTGTGACCAGCCCAACCACCACGTCGGGCTTCAGCGAGCGGATTCGCACCATCGCCGCGGTCTGATCCTGGGCGCGGATGTCGAGCGCGGCTTCGCCGACAATCTGGATGCCGCTGGCCTTCAGCTTCTCGACCAGGAACTTGTTGGACTGCTGGCCGGCCTCGTAGTTCGAATAGGCCATCACCGCGGTCTTGATTGGAAACTTGCCGTCGTCGCGCAGCGAAATGACGAAGTCATGCATCGTCTGCGCGTAGCCGCGGTCGTAGGGATATCCCAGCGTGAACATGTAGCTCGATTGCGAGCCGCCGGCCCACACCGACAGCGTCGGGATTTTGGCTTCGTCGACCACCGGCGTCAGCGCCAGCATCTGCGCGCTGAGGATGGTGCCGGTGAGCAACTGGATCTTTTCTTCGGTGATCAGCCGGCGCGCCTCGGCAGCAGTGCGTGCCGGCTGGCTGGTATCGTCGGCCATTACCAGCTCGATCTTGGCGCCGCCCTTGCTCTTGATGCCGCCCTCGGCATTGATCTTCTTGATGATGTATTCGAACGCCGGCTGGCCTTCCTGGGCATAGGCCGCGAGGCCGCCGCTCATGGAATTGACCACGCCGATCCGGATCGCCGGCTCGGCCGCGCCCGCCTTGCGGATTAGGGGGGCGGCGATCGGGCCTGCCAGCAGCGCGGAGGCGCCAAGGCCGAATGTGCGTCGGGTGATGGTCATGTTGAATCCTCCGTTTCGACGCTTCGCTGCGGCGGCGCGTTGTCTTGTTATCGTTGAACGCCGGGCATGATAAGTCGATGCGCAGAGCGAGACTCTGTCGATTTGGGCGACCAACGTTTTTCGGAGTTAGCCGGGTTTGCGCGGTGGCGTCAAACCACAGGCGCGCTTAAGCACCTATGCAGGCCATGCATCGGCGAGGGGGCTGTCGTCACTGCGACGCGCGAAACGGGATAATCGGGCGCGGCTTCAACCGTTGCGGTCAGCGGCCACGCTCTGCAACGCTTCGAACTCGGCCAGCTCGCGGGCCTGCCCGTCCGGACCGGTGATTTCGATATCCCAGCAGCCGTCACCCAGGAGCTCTTTGGCTTTCTTGATGGCGGCGCCCGCGCTATCGCGGCGCAGCGAGATGGTCCCGGACGTATCCGTCCCCTTGACAAAAAAAGGCAAGTGAAGTCCTCCCTGCAAAGACCGCGTGCAACATTGTCGTCGCTTCGCTCTCCCATCAGAGCATAAGACTTGGCGCAACTCCAGAATTGCCGGAGCGAATCACGAGAAATTATGCAGCCGGTGCTGCCGGCGGACGCGTCAGCACGAAGAAGACGACGGTACCGACGGTCAGGAATACCGCCATGGCGATCAAGACCGCGGGCAGCCCCCATGCTGCCGCGATCGGGCTGGTCACCGACTGCATCACCGCGGTACCCAAGAAGAACGACAGGTTCACGGCGGACAGCGCTTTGCCGGTATGCTCGACCGGCGTCACCTGCCGCGTCATCGCATAGATCAGCGGCTGCACGCAGACCAGCAAGCCGATCGAGACCAGTACGGCGATATCGAACGAGGCGGGCATGAATACGACGCCGAACGCCTCGGCCAGCGGATAACCGGGCCCGCCCAGCGCCATCACCACGAACAAGGCGGCCGCCAGCAATTGCGAGACCAGCAGCAGCCGGCGACGCTGGCCGAACTTGCGATCGGCGATGCCGCTCAGCGCCGGACCGATCACCAGCGCCACGGTGAAGATCGCCAGCACGTTGCCGGCATCGAGCCGCGACAGGCCCTTGACGTTCATCAGCCACGGCCCGGCCCACAGTCCGCGCAGCACGATCTGCACCGCCAGCGACACGAAAGCGAGAATCACGATGCCGCGCAGCAGCGGCGATACGCCGAGCCGGAGCACCGTGGTCATCTCCGACAGTAGCGCCCGGGACTGGGACTGCTGCGGTCTGTCGTTGGGCACGATCAGCATGACCAGCACAGCGACCACCAGCGCCGCGGCGCCGGCGATCCAGAAGCCTGCGCGCCAGCCCCAGTGCTCGACCACGTAAGCGAGCGGACTGGACGACAGCAGCATGCCGGCATTGCCGAGCGACAGGATCAGTCCGGACCATAGCCCGAATTGCATCGGCGTCAGTCGCTTGGCGGCCAGCGCCATCGGGCACATCAGCATGCCCGACGTCGCCATGCCGAGCAGTAATTGCGCAGCGAGAAAGCTCAGCGGCCCGCGCGAAAGCGCAGCCAAGGCGGCGCCGGCGATGGTGCCGGCGAACAGCGTCAGCGCCACGTTGCGGATGCTGTAGCGATCCAGCGCGACGCCGATCGGAACCTGGCAGATCGCGAAGGAGAAGTGATAGGCGGCGGTGAGCGCCGCCAGCTTCTGCGCGGTCGAACCGAGGTCGGCTGCCATCAGGTCGATGGCCACCGCCGGCGTGGTGCGCAGCAGGTTGGACAGGATGTGGCCGCAGGTCAGGATCACCATCGCCGCCATCAGCGCGTAGCCGATCCGCGGCGCGGTCGATTCAGGGCTCTTGGTGGCCGGTTCGATGGCGCTGTTCATGGCCGCCCGGGTACGACGAAAAGGTTCGCGGAGCAAGCCGATGGCGACGCCCCCCCTCGCCCCGCACCGGGCGGGGAGAGATTAGAGCGGCGCTGCCGCTACGTCGCTGATGCCGCGATCACGATCGGGATCGACTTGTAGGCGGGGGTGCCGGACTTCGCATCGTGCTGGTCCAGCGCCACCAGCATGTTGGCTTCGGGATAATACGCCGCCACCGAGCCCTGCGCGATCTTGTAGGCCACCGCGGTCATGCCGCGTAGGGTGCGCGCCGGATTACCGGCGACCGAGAGGTCGATCCGGTCGCCATGTTGCAGCCCGCGGCTGGCGAGGTCCTGCGCGTTGACGAACACGACGTCGCGCCGCCCGGTGATGCCGCGATAGCGGTCGTTCATGCCGTAGATGGTGGTGTTGTACTGGTCGTGGCTGCGGATCGTGGTCAAGGTCAGCGCGTCGTCGGCCGATCCATCCTCATAGAGGCCGGAAAAAATAAGGAAATTCGCCTTCTTGCCCGGCGTCAGCCATTCTCGTTCGGACGCCGCATTGCGCAGGCGAAAACCGCCGGGCTCCTGGATGCGTTTGTTGTAGTCCTTGAATGCGGGAAACACACCTTCGATGGCGTCGCGGATCTTGCTGTAGTCGGCGGCCAGCTCCATCCATTTGACTTTGGTCGCCGGCAGCGCCGCCTTCGCCATCTCGGCGACGATCAGGATTTCCGACTTCAGATGCTCGGACGCGGGCTTTAGTCCGCCGCGCGAGCCGTGCACCATCGACATCGAATCCTCGACCGTGACCAGCTGCGTCCCCGAGGCTTGCACATCGATCTCGGTGCGCCCAAGGCACGGCAGGATGATCGATTCCTTCGCCATCAGTAGATGCGAGCGGTTCAGCTTGGTGGCGATATGAACCGCGAGATCGAGGCCGCGCATCGCCGGATAGGTGGTTTCGGGATCCGACATCGCCACTGCGAGGTTGCCGCCCAGGCAGATCAACGCTTTGGAGCGGCCGTCGCGGATCGCGCGAACCGCGGCCACCGCGTCGTGGCCGTGTTGCGTGGGTGGCTCGAATCCGAACACCTTCTTGATGCCGTCGAGCAGCGCCTGATTCGGCAGCTCGGTGATCCCCACGGTGCGGTCGCCCTGCACGTTGGAATGGCCGCGCAGCGGCGAGATGCCGGCCCCGGGGCGGCCGAGGTTGCCGCGCAGCATCAGCAGATTGGCGATTTGCTGCACGTTGCCGGTGCCATGGCGATGCTGCGTGATGCCCATGCCGTAATTGATGATAACGTTCTTTGCTCGCGCGTAGATCGTGCCGATCTCCTCGATCTCGCCGCGCGTGAGACCGGCGGATTTTTCGATCCGTTCCCACGACGTCGCCGCGAGATCGGCGAGCAGCGCGTCGATGCCGTCGGTATGTTCGGCGATGAAGGCGCGGTCGAGCACGCCCTCGCCACCTTCGGCGAGGCTTGCCGCGTCGAGTGCGATCACCGTCTTCATCATGCCCTTCAGCACAGCGACGTCGCCACCGACCTTGACCTGGTAATAGGCCGAGGAGAGCTGGGTCGAGCTGTTGGTCAGCATTTCCACCGGATGCTGCGGCGACATGAAGCGCTCCAGCCCGCGCTCGCGCAGCGGGTTGATCGAGACAATGGCGGCGCCGCGCTTGGCGCATTCGCGCAACGTCGTCAGCATCCGCGGATGGTTGGTTCCGGGATTGTGGCCGATGCAGAAGATCGCGTCCGCATGGTCGAAGTCTTCCAGCGTCACCGTGCCCTTGCCGACGCCGATCGATTGCGGCAGGCCGACGCTGGTCGCCTCGTGGCACATGTTGGAGCAATCGGGAAAGTTGTTGGTGCCGTATTCGCGCACGAACAGCTGATACAGGAACGCTGCCTCGTTGGAGCAGCGGCCTGAGGTGTAGAACTCCGCCATGTTGGGATCATCGAGCGCGCGCAAGGCAGCGCCAATCCGCGTCATCGCGTCTTCCCACGAAATCGGAACGTAACGGTCGCTGGCCTTGTCGTAGGCCATCGGGTGGGTAAGGCGCCCCTCATTTTCGAGGTCGTGATCGTTCCACTCCCAGAGTTCGCTCACCGTATGGGCGGCGAAGAATTCCGGCGTGGTGCGCTTGGAGGTTGCTTCCCACGACACGGCTTTGGCGCCGTTCTCGCAGAATTCGAAGGACGAGGTGTGTTTCGGATCGGGCCAGGCGCAGCCCGGGCAATCGAAGCCGTGCGGCTGGTTCATGGTGAGCAGGCCGTGGGTCTCGTTGACCACCGCCATCTGGCCGCGCAATGCACCAGCCACGGCTTTCAGCGCACCCCATCCGGCGGCGGCGCCCTGATAGTCTTCGACGCCCTCGACTTTACGCTTCGCCATCGCGAATGATCCTTACCGCAGAGGCCCATATGGCCGTATGGAGAGAAGCTACCACATCGCGCGTTCCACCAATGCCGATGACAATCACCTTTGATTGAAAGTTGCGCGGCGTTTTGCAATCGCCCCATTGGCAGTGCCAATGAGCTGTTCCGATTTTTTGGTAGGAAGCCGTCGACGCGCGCGATAGAGTGGCGCATGCCCACGGTGGGCCCGGAGCAAGCTCATGAACGCCACGCTTTCAGCCGCGGAACTCGACGATCGCATCGCGATTCTGCGCGACAATATCCGCCAGTTGATCGAGCAGGCGACAGGCGCTTCCGGCGAGCAGAACGAGGAGCGCACCGCCGACCGCCTGGCGCAGCAGAACGACGAACTCGACAAGCTCGTGGCGCAACGCGACGCGATGGAAAAATAAGGGACGGGCGCCCACATCGCATCATGCCGATGTAGGCGCCACCTTGCCGCGCAAATACGCAGAACCACGACTTTCGTCGTCTCCGCCCTGTGATATCCTCTTCATATGAACATTCAGACCAAAATCGACGCCAAGATCGACATTCGCCATTCGACCTGTCCGCATGATTGCCCCTCCGCCTGCGCGCTCGACATCGAGGTGATCGATGGCGCGACCATCGGACGGGTCCGTGGCTCGAAACAGCAGAGCTACACCGCTGGTGTCGTCTGCGCCAAGGTCGCGCGCTACGCCGAGCGCATCCATCATCCCGAACGGCTGCTGCACCCGATGCGCCGCACCGGGCCGAAGGGCTCCGGGCAGTTTGCGCCGATCACCTGGGACGAAGCGCTCGACGAAATTGCCGCGCGCTTCGACGCCGCCGAGCGCGATTTCGGGGCGCAGTCAGTGTGGCCGTATTATTACGCCGGCACGATGGGACTGGTGATGCGCGACGGCATCAACCGCCTCGCTCATATTAAAAAATACTCCCGCTTCTTCAGCACGATCTGCGCCACCATCGCCTGGGCCGGCTTCACGGCGGGGACCGGCAAGGTCGCGGGCGTCGATCCGCGCGAGATGGCGATGTCGGACCTGATCGTGATCTGGGGCACCAATCCGGTTTCGACCCAGGTCAACGTCATGACCCACGTGTCCCGCGCCCGCAAGGAGCGCGGCACGAAGCTGGCCGTGGTCGATATCTACGACAACGACACCATGAAGCAGGCCGACATCAAGATCCTGCTGCGGCCCGGCACCGACGGCGCCTTCGCCGCCGCGGTGATGCATGTGCTGTTTCGCGACGGTCTTGCCGACCGCGATTATCTCGCCAGATATACCGACGCGTCGCCCGAACTCGAGGCCCATCTTGCCACGCGCACACCGGAATGGGCGTCGGCCATCTGTGGCGTGTCGGTTGCGGAGATCGAGGCGTTCGCCAGATTGGTTGGAGAGACCCCGCGCAGCTTCTTCCGGCTCGGCTACGGCTTCACCCGCAGCCGCAACGGCGCGACGCAGATGCATGCGGCGCTGTGCATTCCCGCCGTCACCGGTGCTTGGCAGCATGAGGGCGGTGGCGCGTTCTACAACAACGCGGCGTTGTGGAAATTCGACAAGACGCTGATTGAGGGGCTCGACCTTATCGATCCCGATACGCGCCGGCTTGATCAGTCGAAGATCGGCCGCATCCTCACCGGCGATACGGAGGCGTTGCAGCGCGGCCCGCCGGTCAAGGCGATGCTGATCCAGAACACCAATCCGATGACGGTAGCGCCGGAGCAGGCGTTGGTCCGCGAAGGTTTTGCGCGCGAGGATCTTTTCGTCGCGGTGCACGAGCAGTTCATGACCGAGACCGCTTCGATGGCCGACATCGTGCTGCCGGCGACCATGTTCATGGAGCATGACGATCTGTACTACGGCGGCGGCCACCAGCATATTTCGGTCGGCGCCAAGCTGATTGATCCGCCCGGCGAATGCCGCTCCAACCACGACGTGTTGCAGGGCCTGGCGGAGCGGCTCGGAGCCGAGCATCGCGCGTTCGGAATGACGCCGCGCGACATCATCGACGAGACGCTGCAGGCCAGCGGCCGCGGCGGAATCGACGAATTGCAGGCCGACCTGTGGCGCGATCTGCAGCCGGATTTCCGCACCTCGCACTATCTCGACGGCTTTGCGCACGCGGACGGCAAATTCCACTTCAAGGCTGACTGGTCGCAAGTACCGATGCCCAATGCCGGGCTGATGGGCGCGTGGGACCAGATGCCGTCGTTCCCGGACCATTGGGCGGTGATCGAACAGGCCGACGACGCGCACCCGTTTCGTCTCGCCACCAGCCCGGCGCGCAGTTTTCTCAACACCAGTTTCAACGAGACGCCGTCGTCGAAGACCCGCGAGGGCGCGCCCAGCGTCATGATGCATCCCGAAGACGCGGCGAAACTCGGCATCGCCGATGGCGACGACGTTACGCTTGGCAATCCGCGCGGCGAGACCACGCTGACGGCGCGGATTTTTCCGGGGCTGCGCCGCGGCGTGCTGGTGGCGGAATCCGTGCACCCCAACAAGTCCCACATCAGCGGCCGCGGCATCAACATGCTCACCGGTGGCGACGCAGTGGCCCCCTATGGCGGCGCCGCGTTTCACGACAACAAGGTGTGGATGAAGAAGGCTACGGCGTAGAAATTTCTCTTCACCGCGTTTTCCGTTCCCCGGACGCTGCGCAACGCGCTGCCGCAGGCAGCGTGGTGCGCTGCAGATCCGGGGCCCCGGTTATCTGCGAACAAGAAACCGGGATCCCGGATCTGCGAAGCCGCACTTCGTGCTGCGTCGCGTCCGGGAAACGAAACTGCAAATGCGGCGCGCCTTTTACCCTGCATCCTGCAAAATCATCTCTGACGCCTTCTCCGCGATCATGATGATCGGCGCATTGGTGTTGCCCGACACCAGGTCCGGCATGATCGAGCCATCGACCACGCGCAACCCGTCGATGCCGCGCACCCGCAGGCGCTGATCGACCACCGCCAGCGAATCGTTGCCCATCCGGCAGGTCGAGGTCGGGTGATAGATGGTGCTGCCGCGCTGCCGGCAATAGGCCAGCAGGTCTGAGTCGCTGACAACTGCGGCGCCCGGTTCGACCTCATCGATGACGAATGGTTTCAGCGCCGGAGCATGCAGCATCTTTCGCAGAATCTTCAGGCCCTCGACATTGGCAGTGCGGTCCGTCTCGGTGGCGAGGTAGTTGATGCGGATCTCCGGGGGTACCGAGGGGTCGGCGCTCTTGATGCGCAGCGAGCCGCGGCTCTCCGGCCGTAGCTGGCACACTGAGGCCGAGAAGCCGGAATACGAATGCAGCGCCTCGCCCATCTTGTCGGTCGAGAACGGCAGAAAGTGAACCTGGATGTCCGGCGTCGCCAGCCGCGGATCGGTCTTGAAGAACGCGCCGGCGGTGCCCGCCGCGATGGTCAGCGGTCCGGTGCGGAAGGCGGCGTAGCGTAGCGCCATCATCGTCTTGCGGATCGGATGATTGACGATGTCGTTCAGCGTGATCTTCTGCGCGCAGCGCATCACCATGCGGACCTGCATGTGGTCCTGCAAATCGCGACCGACGCCGGGCGCGTCCATCACCACCTCGATGCCGTGCTGGCGCAGCAAATCGGCGGGGCCGATGCCCGACAGTTGCAGCAGTTGTGGCGAATTATAGGCGCCGCTGCACACTAGAACTTCCTGGCGGGCACGGGCGACGTGCGCCACGCCATGCTGCCTGTATTCGACGCCGACCGCACGACGGCCCTCGAACAGCACGCGCTGCGCCAGCGCGTCCGTCTCGACGCGTAAATGCCCCTGCTTCAGCGCCGGGCGCAGATAGGCCACCGCGGTGGAGGCGCGTCGGCCGCGCCGCGTCGTGGTCTGGAACAGGCCGACGCCTTCCTGCGTGGCGCCGTTGAAATCCGGATTGAACGGCAAGCCGGTCTCGACCGCCGCGGCGATGAAGGCGTCCGACAGCACATCGGGATGCCGCGTATCGGACACCGGCAGCGGCCCGCCGGTGCCGTGGAATTCGTCGGCGCCGCGTTGCTGGTCCTCTGCCTTCCTGAAGTAGGGCAGCACGTCATCGAAGCCCCAGCCGATATTGCCGTGCTGGCGCCAGCGATCGTAGTCCTCGTGCTGGCCGCGCACATAGAGCAGGCCGTTGATCGAACTGGAGCCGCCGAGCGTTTTGCCGCGAGGCTGGAAGATGCTGCGGCCATCGAGCCCCGGCTCGGGCTCGGTCTGGTACATCCAATTGACGGTGCGTTCTTTGAACAGCTTGCCGTAGCCGAGCGGTACGTGAATCCAGATGTTGCGGTCCTTCGGACCGGCCTCCAGCAGCAGCACCGAGTACTTGCCCGATGCGCTGAGCCGGTTGGCCAGCACGCAGCCCGCCGATCCCGCACCGACGATAATGTAGTCGAATTCCGCGGCATGGGATGAGGCGGCGCGATCGGCCGCGGTTGGACTATTCATGCTTCCCCCAGATGTTTTCTTGCAGAGAAAGCGGAATTTCCCGGAAAGTAAACAGCTACCCTGTATTGCGCCGCGCGCATTCGGCCGATGCGAAGTTTCAATGTCGTAAAATCTGTGGTTGGATTTGAGCCGCCGGCCGCGATGGGTGCATCGACCATATTGATGGGGTCGCCGATGTCAGTCGTTCGTTTTGAATGGTGGAGCGGAATACGCCAGCAGGTGTTCAGCAGCTTGCGCATTCGCGGTAGCTGGGACCGCGCCGGGCGTTATTCGGATGACTGGACGACGTCGCCGATGCAGGCCTTCGTGGCGGAGGACGGCTGCCCGGCGTGGTTCGCGGAGATCGAACTTGATCGGTCCGATTCCGATCGCGCCTTTCTGTGGGGCGTGATCGGCGACGGTCCCGCCGGGCCGGATTCGTGGCTGATACCGACCGAGGTCGCCGATGCGTCCAATACGGCCCAATTCCGCATCTTGAAGCCCGGCCAGCCCGGGGCCCGCTATCACTTCAACATCAACCGCCGCTTTGGTGCCAACAAGATTTATCCGGCCGGTGCCACGACCGCGGCGATTCGCTTTACGGTTTCCGCGCCGCGCGCGCAGGCGGTTGACCTTGTGGTCGGCGAAGCGGTCAGCGGCTACATCGCCAACGACGGAACCGGCATCACCCATGTCTTTGCCATGACACCCGGCAACAACGGCTGGCAGACTGACGACAGAGATCCGGCCTTCGCCTCCTTCGCCGACTGGGATCGCCGGCTCTACATGTTTCGCATCCGGCGCGACGATGGCACGGTCCGCTATCGCACTGATATTTTCGCGCGTGGCCAGATCGGCGGCGGCGACAAGGATCCGGAGGCGGCGCCGGACCCGAACAATCCGCCGTGGGACGGCACACGGCAGGACCTCGATGGAACCAAGAGCTGCTCCATCGTCATCGACCCTGAACGCGTCACCGCGGTGTTGAACGAAGGCGTGTTTCCGGAGACGCTCTGGCTGAGCGACGCCGAGTTCTGGGCCGACGAACACAGCCCCTTGCGCCCGGTGCCGCAGCAACTGCGCGATCTCGTCATCTACGAATTGCATGTCGAAGGGCTGGGCTTCGGTCGTCCGACGCCAGGCACCTTCGCCGATGCCATCGCGATGCTCGACGATCTCTGCACGCTGGGCATCAACGCGATCGAATTGCTCCCCACGGCCGAGGCGCAAGGATGGAGCTGGGGCTACGGTACGTCGCATCATTTCGCAACCGAATATGCCGGCGGCGGCCGCGACGAACTCAAGCACTTCGTGCGCGCCTGCCACCGCCGCGGCATCGCGGTGCTAATGGACGTGGTCTACAATCACTGGGTCGCCGACGCCGAGCGTTGCGAATGGCAATACGACAGCGCCTCGCCAGAGACCAACCGCTACTATTGGTACGAAGGCCCGGAGAACCGCTGGCCGAGGCCAGACGATGGCTACGTCGACAACGGCTCGACCGGCTTTGCGCCGAATTATCGCGATGAACTGGTTCGCCGGCTGTTCGCCAGCAGTGCGCTGGTGTTCCTCACCGAATTCCACATCGATGGCTTCCGCGTAGATCTGACCCAGGCGTTCCACCGCGACAACGTCCTGCACGGCAACGGCGCGTCCTGTCCGGACGCCAACCGCTTTGGCACCAAGATGCTGCGCGAATGGGTACGAACGCTGCGGCTGGCCAAGCCGTCGGTGATGCTGGTCGCCGAGGACCATAGCGGATGGCCGGCGATGCTCGAGGCGCAGGACACCGGCGGCATCGGCTTCGATGCAATCTGGTGGGCGGAGTGGTACCACAACCTGATCGGCGACTCGCAGAACAGCCCTGACAATGCGCGGTTGCTTTATGTCGCGGGCTTCGGCGACGACCGGCCGCTGGCGATGTCGAAGTTAGGCCAGGTGCTGATGCAGTCCAGAACCCGGGTGATCTATCACGAATCCCACGACCAGGCCGGCAACGCTTCCTATACGGAGAACGGCAAGGAGATCTTCTCCGCCCGCACCATCCAGGTCGCCGTCAACGGTCAGCTCGACGGCAACCAGCGCTGGGCCGAGGCGCGCTGCCGTGTCGTCGCCGGCCTGACGCTGCTCGCACCGGGTACGCCGATGTTCTTCATGGGCGAGGAAGTCGGCGCCCGCGAGCCCTATCGCTACAACGACTGGATGCGGCATCGCGAGGACTTCGCCACGCTCGGTGCCACGACCGGTGCCGCGCTCCGTCGATTCTATCGCGATGCGATCTGGTTGCGCCGCAGCCGCGCGACGCTGCGTGGCGTCGATGTGGCGATCGTTCACGCCCACGATACCAACCGCGTGCTGGCGTTCCAGCGCTGGCACGGCGATGCGCACATGCTGGTGGTGGCAAGCCTCGCCAACCAGGCGTTCGAGCAGGGCTATCGTTTCTCGTCTCTTTCGCTTCCCGACGGCGCCTGGCGCGAGGTGCTCAATTCCGACGCGACCATTTATGGCGGCCAAGGAGGGCGAAACGCCGGCGCGATCATCTGCAGCGGCGGCACCATCGACCTGCGCATACCGGCCGTCGGGATTGTCGTGCTCGAATATCTCGGTCCGGCCTGATACGTCACAGCAAGGAACCGGAGGGTCGCCGTCGGCATTGAGACGCATGCGCGTCACATCCGATCTCGATTCATGATTTCGTCGGCCGACAATTCGGCGGACCTACGCATCGGCACTGCCGGCTGGAGCATCGCGTCGCGCTATGCCGACCTGATTCCAGCTCCCGGCAGTCATCTTGAGCGCTACGCCAGACATCTCAATGCCGTGGAAATCAACTCATCGTTCCTCAAGCCGCATCAGCACAAGACCTATGAGCGATGGGCCAACGCCACGCCGGCGCATTTCCGCTTTGCGGTGAAGCTGCCCAAGGCCGTCAGCCATGACAACGCGCTGGCGGATTGCGGCGCCTTGCTGGATCGCTTCGTCGGCGAGGTGACGGGCCTCGGCGACCGGCTGGGGGTTCTGCTGTTGCAACTGCCGCCGAAACAGGCGTTCGACCCTAAGGTGTTCGATGTGTTCCTGGAGGAGCTCCGTGGGCGGATCGACACACCTATTGCGCTCGAGCCCCGCCATGCGAGCTGGTTCACGGCGGAGGTAGACGGCCGACTTAAGGAGCGCCGGATTGCCCGGGTCGCAGCCGATCCGGCGCGGGTGCCGGGCGCCGGCGAGCCGGGTGGCTGGCAGGGGCTCGCTTATTATCGCTGGCATGGCGCGCCGCGGGTCTATTATTCGGATTACGACGATGCGGCGTTGGCGGCGCTTCGTCACCGATTGAGCGAATCGCATCGCCGGAAAATTCCGACCTGGTGCATCTTCGACAATACCGCCGCGAGCGCCGCACTGGGCAATGCGATGGCAGTCATGCCGTAACGCAGCGGGAGGCCTTCTCCGGGGGCGCAGCGGGTGCTATCGACGGCCATTCGATATCCCCTCTCTCGCCGCAAACCGGAAATCCCATGAGTGATTTTGATCTCGTCGTCACCGGCCGCGTCGTGCTCACCGACCGCGTGCTCGAGGATGGCTATGTCGCGATTCGCGGCGGCATCGTCGAGCGCGTCGGCAGCGGCCCGGCGCCCCAGGCGAAGGCGCGGGAAGATTTCGGCTCTTCCTACGTGCTGCCCGGGGCCATCGACGCCCAGGTGCATTCGAAGTCGCAGCTCAACCAGGAGGATTTCATCTGGTCGACCCGTGCGGCCGCGGCCGGTGGCGTCACCACCATCGTCGACATGCCCTATGACGCCGGCTTCCTGGTCTGCACCGGCGATCGGGTACGGCAGAAGATCGCCGAGGCCGGTGCGCAGTCCCGTGTCGATTTTGCGCTGTACGGCACTATCGCCCCCGAGGATGGCGCCCGCCACATCGCCGGCATGGTGGAGGCCGGCGTCGCCGCCTTCAAGTTCTCCACCTTCAACACCGACCCGAAGCGGTTTCCGCGGATCGCGCCGCAGGTCCTCTACGAATGCTTTACCGAGATCGGTAAGCACGGACTGGCAGCCGGCGTGCACAATGAGAACGACGAGATGGTGCGCGCCGCCATCGCCGCGGTCGAAGCATCGGGAATCACCGACTACCGCGCCCATGGCCTGTCGCGCCCGCCGGTGACCGAGACGCTGGCAATGGCCGAGGTCTACGAGCTCGGCGCGCAGGCGGGCTGTTCCGCCCATGTGGTGCATTGCTCGGTCGGCCGCGGCTATGATTTGTGCGAGAGCTACCGCAGGCAGGGTTTCGACGCGACGGTGGAAGCCTGCATCCACTATCTCATCCTTGATGAGGAGAACGACGTCTCGCGGCTCGGCGGCAAGGCCAAGATCAACCCGCCGATCCGGCCGCGCGCCGAAGTCGAGAAGCTGTGGCAGCATCTCGCCGCCGGCCATGTCACGGTGGTCTCCACCGATCACGTCTCCTGGTCGGAGAACCGCAAGAACGATCCGGAGATGCTGAAGAACTCGTCCGGAGTGCCCGGCCTCGAAGTGCTGTATGCGCTGTTGTTGAAGGGCCTCACCGAACGCCGGCTCGACATCAGACATGCGGCGCGGCTGCTCGCCGCCAACCCGGCGCGGCTGTTCCGGATCGGCCACCGCAAGGGCGCCATCGAGCCCGGCCGCGATGCCGATCTCGTGGTCATGGCGCATGCGCCGCACCGCTACGACCCCGCCGCCTCCGGCCACAACTTTGTGACCTGGAGCCCCTATGCCGGCATCGAGCTGCCGTATCGCCCGGTCGCCACCTACCTGCGCGGCGAGCAGATCTTCGACGGCACGAACGTCACCGCCGAAGCCGGCAACGGCCGTTTCGTGCGTCCGCCGCGGCTTGCCGCGCGCGCCAGCTAAAGAAAGAAGCCTGTGCTCCCCTGGAAATTGATCGATACCGCGGACGTCCCCGGTGGTGGCGTGCAGCTGCGGCTGATGCAGCGCGGCGACGAATTCACCATCAAGCTTGGTCAGAACGAGCTGATGAGCAGCCGGCTGTTCGGCTCCGAGGAGGCGCTTGCGACGCTGACCTGCTTTCGCATCAAGGCGCTGGCGGCCCCGAGGCTGCTGATCGGCGGCTTAGGCATGGGATTTACGCTTCGTGCGGCGCTGAAGGTGCTAGGGCCGCAGGCGAAGATCACCGTGGTCGAACTGGTGCCGGCGATCGTCGCCTGGGCGCGAGGGCCGATGTCGGAGATGTCCGGCGACTGCCTGGTCGATCCCCGCGTCGAACTGCGCGAGGCCGATGTGGTGCAGGCCATTGCCGCGGGGCGCGGACAGTATGATGCGATTCTGCTCGACGTCGATAACGGCCCGGAAGGGCTGACGCGAAAATCCAACGATGCGTTGTACGATCTGAAGGGCCTGCAGGCGGCGTATGCGGCACTGGCCCCCGGCGGCATCCTGGCGGTGTGGTCGTCATTTCCCAACGACAAGTTCACCAAGCGACTCGGCAAGGCCGGGTTTGCCGCCGAAGAGGTCAAGATCCGTGCCACCGGCAGCCGTGGCGGCGCGCGCCATGTGATCTGGATCGCGACGCGGCCGGCATCCTAGCAGCGTCGCCGCAGGTACAAAAAGCGACACCCGCCGATTCGCATCGGCGGGTGTGATTTTCGGGTCCGATGGACTCGTGGCTTAGTAATTATAACTGCGGCGGCCCGGCCGGCGCGGTTCGGGCTGCGGATTGAACGCGATCACCGGATTGACGATGCATTGCACGCCGCGCCCGGAAGCCGTTGCCTGGCAGGCCTGATAGCTTGGATATGAGCAATCGGTACCGAACGCCTGTGACTGGATGCAGTAAGGATAGGTCGGGGCGGCCGAAGCCTGGCTTGAGGCAGCGGCCGTCACGGTACCAAAGGCCAGCAGGGCGAGCATCATATTGCGCATGTTCATATCTCCTCCGCGGCTGCGGTATCAGGTTGTCAGGGAGGGAACGGGGCCGATGATAGTATGTTCCCGCGGACGCCGGCCGATCCCGGTATCGTGATGGTTATACCACGTCGCTCGCGGGAGCGAGATAGCCGCGGTGTCGCATTGGATCATTCGACCTTGACGCCGGCGGCCTTCACGACCTTCTCCCACTTCTCAGTTTCAGCGGCGATCATCTTGCCGAACGCTTCCGGCGTTCCGGTCAGCGGATCGCCGCCCAGTTCGATCAGCTTGGCCTTGGTTGCCGGCTCCGCCAGCACCGCGTTGATCTCGCTGTTGAGCTTGGCGATAATTTCCGGCGGCGTCTTCTTTGGAGCGCCCATACCGAACAGCGCGCTCGCCTCATAGCCCGGCACGGAATCGGCCAGCACGGGCACGTCCGGCAGCAGTTCCGAGCGCGCCGCCGTGGTCACCGCCAGCGCACGCAAGCTACCGGCGCGGATGTGCTGGATGATCGATGGCATGTTGTCGAAGATCACCTGCACCTGACCGCCGAGCATGTCGGTGATCGCAGGCGCGGCGCCGCGATAGGGGATGTGCTGCATCTTGGCGCCAGTCATCATCATGAACATTTCGCCCGACAGATGCACCGAGGTGCCATTGCCGGACGACGCCATGTTGATCTTGCCCGGGTTGGCTTTCACATAGGCAATGAATTCCGGAACCGTTTTCGCCGGCACGTCCTTGGCAACCGTCATCACGTTGGCGGTGCGGTTGAACGCCGCCACCGGCGCAATGTCGCGCAGGAAATTGAAGCTGAGCTTGGCGTACAGCGTCGCATTGATGTAGTTGGCGGGATTGACCAGCAGTACGGTGTAGCCGTCCGGTTCCGCATTCACCACCGACTCGGTGCCGATGTTGTTGCCGGCGCCGGGCTTGTTTTCGACAACGAATTGCTGGCCGGTCCGCTCCGAAAGCCGCTGACCGATCAGCCGGGCAAGGATGTCGGTGGCGCCGCCGGCGGGGTAGCCCACCACGAAGCGCACTGGCCTGGTCGGATAATCCAGCGCCGCGGCGCTGCCCGAAAAACCAACGACGGAAACCAAGGTAGAAAAGCCCATCGCCATCATTGCGACCGCGGCGCGACGTGTAGCCATATTATTCTCTCCCGGCTGCCGCGACTTGTCGCGCGGGTCAGCATGTATTGAATTGACAACGGCGCGTTGTATCAAACAATTCAACTATCGGCCAGTGCGGCCAAAAGTCTGGTGAATGTCGCGCCCGCCGGCTCCACTGCACAGGAAACACGCATGTCCGTCACCGTCACCGCGCTCGATCATCTCGTCCTCAACGTGGCCGACGTCGAACGCTCGGCCGCCTGGTATGGCGAAGTGCTGGGCATGGCCATCAAGGTGTTCGATCCCGGTCACGGCAAGACGCCGCGCACCTCGGTGAGTTTCGGCGCCCAGAAGATCAATTTGCGCCCGGTGAATGCCGATAAGGTCGAGTGGTTCACCGCCGACCACGAGATGGCCGGCAGCGACGACCTGTGCTTTTTGACCTCCGCCTCGCCCGATGTGGTGGTCGCGCATCTCAAGGCCTGTAACGTCGTCATCGAGGAAGGGCCGACGTCCAAGCAGGGCGCCCGCGGTGTGTTGCGCTCGGTGTATTGCCGCGATCCCGACGGCAGCCTGATCGAAATTTCGTCTTACGAAATCGGCTGAACCGTCCGACGCCGCCGCGCACTCCGCAACCATCCGCCTTTACGCGGCCACACTCTCGCCGAGATAGTTGATCGCGGCCTCGGTGCCGCCCTTGCCGTGCGGAATGCCGAGGGCCTGCAGGCCCATCTCGATCACGCCGAGGGTGCCGAGAATCATCGGCGCATTGACGTGGCCCATATGGGCAATGCGGAATGCTTTGCCGGAGAGGTCGCCGATCCCAACGCCGAGGATCACGCCGCACATGTCCTTGCAGTAGGCCAGTAACGGCGCCGGATCCTTCATCGCCACGGTTGTTACGGTGTTGGAACGTTCCGTCGGCTCTTCGATGTTGAAGCCCAGCATCTGGCCCTCCGACCATACGGCGACGGCGCGGCGCACCGCTTCCGCGAGCAATTGATGCCGCCGAAACACGTTTTCCAGCTTCTCGTCGAACAGCATGTCGATGGCCTGGCGCTGAGCGAACAGCAGGTGCACCGGCGCGGTGCCGGAATATTTGTTGTAGTGCTCGGGTCCCTCGCGCCCGGTCCAGTCCCAGTACGGTGTGCGCAGGCCGGCGGTCTTGTGCACGGCGCGGGCGCGGTCGTTGGCGGCGACGAAGCCGAGCCCGGGAGGCGCCATCAGGCCCTTCTGCGAGCCCGACATGGCGACGTCGATGCCCCACGCATCCATCTCGAACGGCATGCAGCCCAGTGACGCTACGGCATCGACCATGAACAACGCCGGATGGCCTGCTGCCTTGATCGCGCGGCCGATCGCCTCGATGTCATTATAGGCGCCGGACGCGGTGTCGACCTGCACCGCCAGCACGGCCTTGATCTCATGTGTGGTGTCGGCGCGAAGCCGCGCCTCGACTTCCGCCGGGCGGATGGCGCGGCGCCAGTCGCCCTTCAGGCCCTCGACATCGACGCCCATGGCGCGCGCGGCATTGCCCCAGCCGACCGCGAAGCGGCCGCTCTCCAGCACCAGGATCTTGTCGCCGCGCGACAGCACATTGCTGAGCGTGGCTTCCCACGCGCCATGGCCATTGGCGATGTAGATGTAGGTCTGGCCCTTGGTCGCGAATAGCGTGCCGAGGTCGCGCAGCAGGCTGGCGGTCATCTGCACCATCGTGTCGGAATAGATGTCCAGCGCCGGGCGGTGCATGGCGCGCAGCACTTCGTCGGGCATCGTGGTGGGACCGGGGATGGCGAGAAACTCACGCCCTGCGCGAACGACCATTATTTGTCCTTGTTGAGAGCACGCCATGGCGGGATGACCGGGCGAAGGTAGGGTTTGATGGATGCCGCAGCCACGCGCGAAATTCAAGGCACAGCCGCGTCATTTGCCGAGCGCGGCGGCGATCGCGGCGAATATCTGGTCCTTGATCTCGGTGGCCGGCGGGCTCGGGATCGTGACCGCAGGATCACTGCGCTTCTGGCACGCCTGCACCAGCCGCAGGATCCATACTTCGCCGTCGGTGTAATACGGGTCGCCGCCGCCGTTGCGGCCAGCCACGGTCGGGCCGATGCCCGTCACCTGGTATTTCGCCTCCACCATGCCGGCCGTGTCGAGGTCGCCGGACAACACGCTTCGTTCGGCGTCGATATCGGCCGATATGTGATGCGTGATGGCGCCGGTGTAGTTACTGATGCCCACGCTGCGGTCAAAGGTGGCATCGCCGAGCCATACCGGGCGATCCTCCTGGCCCTTGTCCAGCACCTTCCAGAATCGCACGTGGTGGCGATGATCGGCGCTGCGGCCGGACGGCTTCTCGAAAGCGAGATCCTCGCGGCGTCCGAGATAAAACAGTGGGCTGACCGGCGCATCCTTGTAGGGACGATCCAGCAGCACGCTGCCGGCAATCTCGATCGACGAACGCAAGGTGACGGGATCGGCGGGATACCAGCCGGCTTCGTGCATCGCGCACAGCACGTCCTTGCTGTCACCGATCAGGCCGACATTGATTGGATCGCCGGGAATGCCCTGCGCCGTCAGGGTGGTCATCGGCAGCCCGGCCAGGCGCTGCTGGTGCTCGTAATGGGTCCAGAACAGCGGCAGCAGGAAGTAGGCGAGCATCCCGTAGGCGATCAGCAGATAGGCCGTCACTCGCAGCGTGCGGTGAACGCGGCCCCGTCTTCGTTTCGGATGCGTATCAGTGTGATCGGCGGTCAAACGTCGCGCTCTCGGGCCTCGGATTCAGAGAGCGTAGCATGTTGCATCCTGGCGTACTGTCGCTCCGGCAGCGGACAAAGACCGTGCGCGCTATCGTTTGGTCTCGCGGCAGCCGGCCGCCTCGGCTTCTTCCACCGAGCAGAACCAGCGGGTGCCCTTGCTGACCTTCATGCTGATCTTGGCGTACCAGCGGCTCTGCGGCGTGTGATAGATGCAGACGCCGGCGCGGTTGACGTTGCCCTTGATATTGCAGGTTGGCGACGGCGCTACCGGCCCCGAGGCCGACGCCAGCAGGATGGCGATAGCGTTGTCCGGCGGCTTGACCGCACCCAGGATAGCGGTCTTCTTGTTACGGACGCGCCAGTCCCAGGGCGCGATGAAGGCGCCTTCCCACAGCCCGGCCTTGGCCTCGCGCGCGGTCGCCTCGTCGGCATCGTAGGCGTGCGAAAACCGCACATAAGACAGCGCCCAGCCGCTCTTCACCATCCACTGCGAGATGTCCTCGCCATCGACCTCGCATTTGGCCACCGAGCGGCCGAAGCGGTCGGTGCGCTGCACATGGCAGGTCCAGCTCTTGTCGCCGACATGCTTCGCCAGCGCCTCATGGGCCGCGACGCCGCAGCTCCAGCGCTCGCCGGTGGCATTAAGGCAGAGTTGGTCCTGAGAGGGGGCGTCGATGCCCGCAAGACGAACGCGGGTGTTGCCGAAAACAACCTGATCGCCGTCGCGGATCTTCGGCGCGCCGGTGACATCGGCGGCCTGTGCCAAAGTGGGCAGGCACAGCGCCAGAAGCGCAAGGCAAAATTTGTTCAGCATCGATGGGACCATTCGGCGCGACTGGACTACGGGAATGCGGACAGTGCGGGCATTTCGTTTCACAAGCCAGCGCGGCGGCTTCAACTTCACGCGATGAACTGGCGATCAGATGCTCTTTGCATTGCCGCAAGTACAATCGGCGCGCGCCGCAGCTGATGGCGGTTGGCCGCTTGGATCGTTGGCGATACTGACGTCTCGCTCTTCATTGCCAAGTACGGCCCGTGGTGGGGCAGCACGCGCTCACCCGTGTTCTCTGCGCTGAGGCCGTCGTCCCTCACTAAGCGTTCCCACGCCGGTTCCCGTTCTGGAACCTAAGTCCCCGAGAAACCGACAATATTGCGTACTTCCCGTCGAAAACGGTATCTCGGAGTGCGCAGGTGGCTATTCGCGCATAGTGCGTCAGTAACTCTGTCTTAAATTCAATCGCTTACCGGTTGCCCTGGCGCCCATGAGGGGTTAACAACAGGTTTGCTGCGGTGCCGCAAATTGAGCGCAATGGTTGCTCATGAGTTCAGCACCCCCTCAAACCTACATCGGCGTTCGCGCGACTGAAGCGTTGCGCTTGAACGATGACCAGGAATGATTGTCATGAACGTACGGCAGTTTCGCGTATCCCGTCGCTCGATCACCATCGCCGCTGCTTTTGCCGGCCTGGTATCGCTGGCGCTCGGTGCCCATGCCGCATTCAACAAGCGTTCGCTGGACGCCGCCACGGCTGTCAGCCTCAAGGAAGCCGCCGTTAGCGGGAGTGCGCGTGTCGCGCTGGTGATCGGCAACGGCCATTATCCCGATGCCCACGCGCCGCTGAGCCAGCCGATTAACGATGCGCGCGCCATGACCGCAGCCCTGCGCCGCGATGGCTTCGACGTCGAGGTGGTGGAAGACGCTACCCGCGACGACATGGCCCGCGCCGTCGAGCGGCTGAAGTCCAAGATCACACCGGATTCCGTGGTGATGCTGTATTTCGGTGGCTTCGGCGTGCAGGTCGGCCGCCAGAGCTTCATGTTGCCGGTCGATGCCGCGATCTGGAAAGAAGGCGACGTTCGCCGCGACGGCACCAGCGTCGAATCGATCCTTGATGCCATGAAGGAACGTGGCGCTCACGCCAAGCTGGTGGTGATCGACGCCTCGCGCCGCAATCCCTATGAACGCCGCTTCCGCGGCTACTCGCGTGGCCTGGCGCCCATCTCAGTGCCGGACAATGCGCTGATCCTGTCTTCGGCCACGCCGGGCAAGGTCGCCGAAGACGCCGAGGGGCCGACCAGCCTGCTGGTTACTGAGTTGCTGAAGAACCTCAATGAAAAGCCCGTGGGCGCCGAGGCGGCGTTCAGCAAGACCCGGGTCGCCGTGACCAAGGCGTCCGAGGGCGAGCAGGTTCCGGCGGTGTCCTCCTCGCTGGTGGATGACGTGCCGTTCGGCGCCGCGGTCGCAGCCCCCGCCGTCAAGGCCGGCAGTTAGTCTCCTAACGAACTGGTTATTTCGGACCCGCACTTGCCGCCACCGGCCGCACCGGATCGCCTTCGCGCAGCAAGGCGCCGGCGCGGGCCACGACCACGTCGCCTTCGGCCAGACCTTCGCGAATCTCGACGCGCCCCGCGGACATCAGCCCGACCTCGACGCGGCGGGCCTCGACGCGCTGGCGTCGCACCACCTGCACCACCGTGCCGCCGGTGCCGTACAAGATCGCCGTCAGCGGCACCGCGATGCCGCAGCTCTCGCCGGTCTTGATCATCGCGCGCGCGTAGGCATTGCTCATCAGCCGCCGCGCCGATGTGATCGACACGGTGACCTGGCCGAGCTGGCTGTTCGGCTCCACCGTGGCGCCGATGCGGCGCACCTTGCCATCCAGTTCGCCGGTGCCGATCACTTTGATCTTCACCGCCTGGTCGACCTTGAGCTTGGGCAGGTCGCGGGTCGGCACCTGACCGATGAAATCAAATTCGCTGCGCGGGATAATGCTGAACAGCGCCTCGCCTTTGCCCGACGCAATGGTCCCGACCACCGCCGTCGATGCGCTGATCAGACCGGCTACTGTCGCCTGCACCTGCAGCGATCCGCCTTCCGGCGGGGTCAGCCGGGCCAGGATCTGGCCGGCCGTGACGGTTTCGCCGGCATCCACCAGCACCTCGGCCACCCGCAGGCCGGGGCGGTCCGGCCGGATCGAGACTTCCTCTTTCGGGGTCAGGATTCCCGACACCTCGACGATATCCCAGAAACAGGATTTTGCCGCGGTCAGCACGGTCACGGCGGCGCCCTTCGGGGCCTCCGGCTCGTCGGCGGCGCAGGCCGGCAGGCACAGCGCGGCGAGCAGCAGCGAGGTCAGCGTCGCGGACAGCCCGAGCTTAACAATGGGGAAGATCGGCATGGTCATTTCACCTTCTGACCGATCACCGGCGGCGGCGCGTCCGGGCGGTCTTCCTCCCCGCTCGAAATCAGCAGCTTCTTGCCGTAGCGCCAGGACAGTTCGCCGACGTCGTCCATCATCATGAACATCGCCGGCACGAAGATCAGCGACAGCACGGTGGAGAAGATCAGGCCGCCGATCACCGCGAGCGCCATCGGCGAGCGGAATTCGCCGCCGGCGCCCCACGCCAAAGCAGACGGCATCATGCCGGCGGCCATGGCGATGGTGGTCATCACGATCGGTCGCGCCCGCTTCATGCCGGCGTCGATCATCGC
>NZ_JAQGJD010000090.1 GCF_028290785.1 Tardiphaga sp.
AGAGCCAGGTGTTCTCGACCGCCGAGGACAACCAGAACGCCGTCACCATTCGCGTCTTCCAGGGCGAGCGCGAAATGGCGGCCGACAACAAGCCGCTCGGCCAGTTCGACCTGATGGGCATTCCGCCTTCGCCGCGCGGCATGCCGCAGATCGAGGTGACCTTCGACATCGACGCCAACGGCATCGTTAACGTGTCGGCGAAGGACAAGGCGACCAACAAGGAGCAGCAGATCCGCATCCAGGCGTCTGGTGGTCTTTCGGAAGCCGACATCCAGAAGATGGTCAAGGACGCCGAAGCCAACGCGGCCGAGGACAAGAAGCGCCGCGAGGCGGTCGATGCCAAGAACCACGGCGACGCTCTGGTTCACTCCACCGAGAAGGCGTTGTCCGAGCATGGCGACAAGGTTGCCGCACCGGAACGCCAGGCTATCGAAGACGCCATGGCCGACCTCAAGGAAGCGCTGAAGGGCGACGACGCCGAGGCGATCAAGACCAAGACCAACACGCTGGCGCAGGCTTCCATGAAGCTCGGCGAAGCGATGTACACCCAGCAGGCCGAGGCCGACGCGGCCAAGGATGCTGCGAAGGACGACGTGGTCGACGCCGAGTTCACGGAAGTCGATGACGACAAGCCGACCAAGAAGTCGGCCTGATCGAAGAGCGAAGAGATGGCCTCCATCCTGAGCAGCGCATGGCGCGTCTCAACGGTGGGGGCCATTTTTCGTCCCGTTCAACTTCGTTAATCCAGCGAATGCATAGTGATCGATGCATTCGCGTGGTGTGCTCCTCGCGATGAGGACCCATTCAGGCGGATCCGACCGATGTCCACCACCAAGCGCTGCTACTATGAATCCCTCGAGGTCGAACGCACTGCGGATGATGCCGGGCTGAAGTCCGCCTTCCGCAAGCTCGCCATGAAGTGGCATCCCGACAAGAATCCCGGCGATGCCGCCGCCGAGAACCGTTTCAAGGAAATCGCCGAGGCCTACGAAGTCCTCAAGGACGGCGACAAGCGCGCCGCCTATGACCGCTACGGCCACGCCGCCTTCGAGCAGGGCCATGGCGGCGGCGGGGCCGGCTTCGGCTCCGGCTTCGCCTCGTCGTTCTCCGACATCTTCGAAGACCTGTTCGGCATGGCCGGGCAGCGCGGCGGACGCGGCGGCTCGGGCCGCGAGCGTGGCGCCGACCTGCGCTACAACATGGAAATCACGCTGGAGGAGGCCTACGCCGGCAAGACCGCGCAGATCGAGATTCCGGTCGCGGTGACCTGCGAAGTCTGCTCCGGCAGTGGCGCCAAGTCCGGCACCAAGCCGAAGACCTGCTCGACCTGCGGCGGCCAGGGCCGCGTTCGCCAGGCCCAGGGCTTCTTCACCCTGGAGCGCACCTGCCCGTCGTGCCAGGGCCGCGGCCAGATGATCGAAGACCCCTGCCCGAACTGCGAAGGCGCCGGCCGCGTCGAGCGCGAGCGCACTTTGTCGGTCAACATTCCCCAGGGCGTCGAGGACGGCACCCGCATCCGGCTCTCCAACGAGGGCGAGGCCGGTACCCGCGGCGGGCCCGCGGGCGACCTCTACATCTTCCTGTCGCTGGCCTCGCACGATTTCTTCCAGCGCGACGGCGCCGACCTGCACTGCCGGGTACCGATCTCCATGGTGACAGCGGCGCTCGGCGGCGAGTTCGAGGTTCCGACCATCGAGGGCGGCCGCACCAAGGTGAAAGTGCCCTCCGGCACCCAGTCGGCGCGCCGCTTCCGCGTCGCCAACAAGGGCATGCCGGTACTGCGGTCGCGCCAGACCGGCGACATGTATGTCCAGGTGGTGGTCGAAACACCGCAGAACCTGACCAAGAAACAGCAGGAATTGCTGGCCGAGTTCGAGAAACTCTCTTCGGGTGCAACGCAACCGGAAGCCGCCGGTTTCTTTACTAAGGTCAAGGACTTCTTCGGCACCCGCGCCGGCTCCTGAGTCGGGAATGCTTGACCGTTCTGACTCTGGCCTGTACCTCTTTATGACGAAATTCTGACGTCCCGCCGTACCGCGGTCTGCCTGGAAGCGACATGCCTCTGCACTCGTCCGCGCGTCCGCTGAAGAAACCGCTCCGTCTCGACGATGAGGTCCGGTTTCTCCGTTCCTGGATCGACAAGCCGCTGCATATGGGCGCCGTGATGCCGTCAGGCAAAGCGCTGGCCCGCACCATGGCGCAATATGTCGATGTCGCCGCCAAGGGCCCGGTGATCGAGCTCGGCCCCGGCACCGGCGCCATCACCACCGCGCTGTTGGCCCACGGCATCGAGCAGAAACGTCTCGTGCTGGTCGAATTCAATCCCACCTTCTGCGCGCTGCTGCGCGAGCGCTATCCGCAGGCCACCGTGGTGCAGGGCGACGCCTATGCACTGCGCGACACGCTGTGGAACGTGCTGAAAGAGCCGGCCTCCGCCGTGGTCTCCGGCCTGCCGCTGGTCACCAAGCCGATGCTGACGCGGCTCAAGCTGATCCGCGACGCCTTCGTCGCGATGTCCCCCGGCGCACCTTTCGTGCAGTTCACCTATTCGGTGGCGCCGCCGATCCCCAAGACGTTGCCCGGCGTATCCACAGAAGCCTCCGAGCGCATCTGGATGAACCTTCCGCCCGCCCGCGTCTGGGTGTATCGCAAGGGCTAGAGCTTCCTCCCGTCATTGCGAGGAGCCCTTGCGACGAAGCAATCCAGCTCTTCCTTGCTTGAGGCTCTCTGGATTGCCGCGTCGCTTCGCTCCTCGCAATGACGAGCATGACGATCGGACTCATGGCCGCGCTGAAAATTCTCGTCATTCCCGGCTCGCTTCGGGCAGGCTCGCTCAATGCGAAGCTGGCTGCCGCCGCCGTCGACGAGCTGGTGCGCGCCGATGTCGATGTCATCAGGATCTCGCTCGGCGACTATCCGCTGCCGATCTATGACGGCGACCTCGAGAGCGGCTCCGGCGTGCCGAAACACGCGGTCAACCTGAAGCGCATGATCCAGGCGCATCACGGCGTGCTGATCGTGACGCCGGAATACAACGCCTCGCTGCCGCCGCTCGTGAAGAACGCCATCGACTGGGTATCGCGGGTGCAGGACAACCACGAGACCAGGGGCCAGGTGTTTCGCGAACGGCCGTTCGCGATCGCCGCGGCGTCGGGCGGCAAACTCGGCGGCGCGCGCTGCCTGCAGGCGCTGCGGCTGGTACTGTCGGCGTGTCGCGCCACCGTGATACCGAACCAGCTCGCTTTGTCGTTCGCGAATGATGCCTATGACGACATGGACCGGCTGCAACACCCCGGCGATATCGACGCACTGCAGGCCATGGTGCGGCAGCTGATCGATGTCGCGCAACAGATGAAGTGAGGGATGATGCTTGAAACCATTGCTGCCGAAAAAATCCTGCCGCGCGACAGGCTGATCGTCGGGCTCGATCTGCCGGATGTGGAGGCCGCCGAGGCGATGATTGCCCGGCTCGGCGACGCCGTGACGTTCTACAAGATCGGCTATCAGCTCGCTTACGCCGGCGGCCTGCCGCTGATCCGCAAGCTCGCCGATGCCGGCAAGAAGGTTTTCGCCGACCTGAAGCTGCACGACATCGGCAACACCGTCACCAGCGGCGTCGAAAGCGTGGCCAAGCTCGGCGCCACCTTCCTCACCGTGCATGCCTACCCGCAGACCATGCAGGCCGCGGTGGCGGGGCGTGCGGGCTCCAGCCTGAAAATTCTCGCGGTGACCGTGCTGACCTCCTATGACGACGCCGATCTCGCGGCCGCCGGCTACCAGCTCGGGGTCCGCGATCTGGTCGAGAGCCGCGCCCGCCAGGCCCAGGCGCTCGGTGTCGATGGCCTGGTCTGCTCGCCGGCAGAGGCCGCCCATCTGCGCGGCATCGTCGGCTCGATGCGCCTGGTGACGCCCGGCGTGCGCCCCGCCGGCAGCGCCCTCGGCGACCAGAAACGCGTCATGACCCCCGCCGCCGCCATCCGCGCCGGCGCCGACCACGTGGTGGTGGCCCGCCCGGTGATGCAGGCGTCCGATCCGAAGGCCGTGGCGGATGCGATCGTCGAGGAAATCACGCAGGCGCTGGGCTAGGCACTTCACTTGTCCCGGGCGCGTTCCCGTTTCCCGGGCGCGGTGCGGCATACTTATGCCGCTCCGCAGAACCGGGATCCCGGTGTTTTAAGAAACCAGGACCCCGGCTCTGCGAAGCAACACTTCGTGTTGCATCGCGTCCGGGGAACGAGAAATCTGCGAAGGTCAGGCTACAAAGAGCAACAACGAAACAGGGAGACACCCATGGCCAAAGCCTACTGGATCGCGCGGATCGATATTCACAACATGGATGGCTACAAGGAGTACATCGCCCAGAACGGCGCGGTGTTCGCCCAATACGGCGCCAAATTTCTGGTGCGCGGCGGCCAGCACGAGACCCGCGAGGGCACCTCGCGCTCGCGCAATGTGGTGCTGGAGTTCAAGGACTACGCCACCGCGCTGGCCTGCTACAATTCACCGGAATACCAGCGCTTGGTGGCGATGCGCACGCCGCATTCGGAGGGCGATCTGGTGATCATCGACGGCTACGACGGCGCGCAGCCGGGCAGTTAACGACAAAGCGCGGTCCTCTCCCCGTCATTGCGAGAAAAGCCATTCGGGCGCGTGGCGCACTTACTTGTCCCGGGCGCGCTGCAGGGTGAAACGCTGCTGCGCAGAACCGGGACCGTCGCAAACACCGGCGTCTGCTACGGCCCCGGCTCTGCGAAGCAATACTGCATATTGCGTCGCGTCCGGGGCAAGTAAGCCCATATCGGTTGCCGCAGGGCCTCCGCGACGTTATATCGCCAGTAGCATTTGAAAGGCGTGACATGACCGACATGCGATTGATCGTGGCAGGCGCCGGCGGCCGGATGGGCCGGGCGCTGATCCGCGCCATCCACGATACCGCGGGCGCCGTCGTCGTCGGCGCGCTGGAAGCGCCGACGTCGGAACTGCTCGGCCGCGACAGCGGCACGCTGGCCGGCCTGCCGGAGAACGGCGTCAAGCTGTCGGGCGACCTGTGGACCATGTCGAAGGACGCCGACGGCATTCTCGATTTCACCGTGCCCGCCGCCACCATCGCCAATGTCGCCATCGCGGCGCAACGCGGCCTCGTCCATGTGATCGGCACCACCGGCCTGTCGGCGTCGGACGACGCGGTGATCAAGAGCGTCACCAAGCAGGCGATCGTGGTGCAGGCCGGCAATATGAGCCTCGGCGTCAACCTGCTCGCCGCCTTGGTGAAGCGCGTCGCGCAGTCGCTCGACAATGGCTTCGATATCGAGATTCTCGAAATGCACCACAAGGCCAAGATCGACGCGCCGTCCGGCACCGCCTTCATGCTCGGCGAAGCCGCCGCGGCCGGCCGCGGCGTCGCGCTCGACGAACATTCCGCGCGCGGTCGCGATGGCCTCACCGGCGCGCGCAAGCCCGGCGATATCGGCTTTGCCTCGCTGCGCGGCGGCACCGTCACCGGCGACCACACCGTGATCTTCGCCGGCCCCTATGAGCGCATCGAGATCTCGCACAAGGCCGAGGATCGCATGATCTTCGCGCATGGCGCGCTGAAGGCGGCGTTATGGGCGCATGGCAAGCCGCCCGGGCACTACTCGATGACCGACGTGCTCGGGCTCCGCGATTTCTAGAGGTTTTTTTGCTTGAGATTAGCGGGATCACTCTCAGCCGTCATTGCGAGGAGCCCTTGCGACGAAGCAATCCAGTTCTTTTCGCGCGTGCGGCTCTCTGGATTGCCGCGTCGCTTCGCTCCTCGCAATGACGGAGCTTTTGGATCGGTTCAACCTAAAAACGCTTTAACTATTCGAAACGGAATCTGAAATGAACGACCGCCTTCTCGTCCTCGTCCGTCATGGCCAGAGCGAATGGAATCTGAAGAACCTCTTCACCGGCTGGAAGGATCCCGATCTCACCGAGAAGGGCATTGCTGAAGCGAAAGAGGCCGGCCGCAAGCTGAAGGCGCAGGAACTGGTTTTCGACCGCGCCTTCACCTCCGACCTCACGCGCGCGCAGAAGACGCTCGACCTCGCGCTGGAAGAGATGGGCCAGACCGGCCTGCCGATCACCCGCCACCTGGCGCTGAACGAGCGCGACTATGGCGAGCTCTCCGGCCTCAACAAGGACGATGCGCGCAAGAAGTGGGGCGAAGAGCAGGTCCACATCTGGCGCCGCTCCTACGACGTGCCGCCGCCCGGGGGTGAAAGCCTGAAAGATACTTTGGCGCGCACGCTGCCGTATTATGTGCAGGAGATTTTGCCCTGCGTGCTGCGCGGCGAACGCACGCTGGTCGCCGCGCACGGCAATTCGCTGCGCGCGCTGATCATGGTGCTGGAGAAGCTGTCACCGGAAGGTATTTTGGCGCGCGAACTCGCAACCGGCGTGCCGATCATCTATCGGCTGAACGCGGATGCGACGGTGGCCTCGAAGCTCGATCTGGCGGGGTAGTTACGTTCCCCGGATGCTGCGCAATGCGCCGCGAAGCGGCGTAGTGCGCTGCTGATCCGGGGTCCCGGTTGCTTTGCGCGTAACAAATCGGGATCCCGGCTCTGCGAAGCGGCATGAAGAATGCCGCATCGCGTCCGGGAAACGGAGTCACCCCATCCCCACCTGCCCGGCTTCCCAGCCGATCATCGCCTGTTTGCGCGTGATGCCCCAGTGATAGCCGGTCAGCGCGCCGGACTTGCCGAGCGCGCGGTGGCACGGCACCACGAAGGAGATCGGGTTCTTGCCCACCGCGGCGCCGACCGCGCGCGACGCCTTCGGGCTTTCGATTTTGGTCGCGATGTCCGAGTAGCAGACGGCGCGGCCCATCGGGATCTTCAACAGCGTCTCCCACACCCGCACTTCGAAGTCCGTCCCGATCAGCAGCACGCGCAGCGGCTGCTCCGGCTTCCAGAGCTTGGCATCGAAGATGCGCCGCGCCATCGCGGCGGTGCCGTCCTGGTCGGCGATGAAGGTCGCGCGCGGCCAGCGCCGTGCCATGTCCTCGAACGCCGGTCTCTCCTCGCCGGGATCGGAGAAGGCGAGCCCGGCGAGGCCGCGTTCGCTGGAGATCACGATCGATGACCCGAACGGGCAGGGATGGAAGCCGTAGCGCAGCTCCATGCCGGCGCCGCCGGTCTTCCACTCGCCCGGCGACATCGCTTCATGCGTCACGAACAGGTCGTGCAGCCGGCCCGGCCCGGAAAGCCCGGAGTCCAGCGCCGCATCGAGCACGCTGGCGGAATCCCGCAACAGGCCCTTGGCATGGTCCAGCGTCAGCGCCTGCATGAAGGCCTTTGGCGTGAGACCTGCCCAGCGCCGGAACAGATGGTGCAGTTCGTCGGGGGTGACCGAGGCCGCCTCGGCGATCGACTCGATGGCCGGCTGCGCGCGCCAGTGCTCGGAAATGTAACCGATGGCCCGGCGCACCGAATCGTAGTCGCGCAAGGCGGCATCCTGCGCGCCGGGGCGGGTCAGTTGCGGATCGGTCATGGCGAGATTCTTGGCTGGGGTCATCATGCCCTCGATGTAGCGCCGCGCGCGCGCGCAAACCACCCGATTCCCGAGCACGGCCTCACAGCGGATTATAGGTCGGGCCGCGCTTCGCCGCCTGCAGCGCGGCGATCAGCGCCTTGACGAAGCTGGCCTTTTCCTCCGCGCCGAGAAACCGCGCGATCGATACGCGGCGGCCGCGCGAGACCAGGTAGAGCTGCTCGATGCCGAATTCGGGGTGGCTGACCTGGTCGAGCTGCACCCACAGCGGGTTCAGCACCCACTCCACCACATGGCCGCGATGGCTGACCCGCCGCACCCGGATCTCCGACGGCGTGACGGTGATCTCCTCGGTGGCGTCGCCGCGGCGGTAGTTGACGCGAAACGCCCACCAGATCGCCAGCGCATCGAGCCCGAAGAAGCCGAGTACGGGCCAGGCGCCCATCAGCAGGAAGGTCAGGCCGGCGGCAAAGCTGACGGTGCATATAAAACCCATCAGCACGAAGAAGCCGGTGCGGCTCAGCGCGCGATGCGGCCGCAGCAGCGCCGAAAATAGCTCGGGCTCCGCGGCGTCGTCAAAGTCGTTGCCATGGATGTTGCCTTGGGTCATGGGCAGTCAGTATACCCCGACGATGGCGAAAATCATCAGCAAGCTCCCGGCGACATCCCCCAGCAAAATTTCGAGTCTTGCGGCAAAACCGGGGCAGACCAAGCCGGCAACAGCCAAAAAGCCCAGCAAACCGAAGAAGTTGAAGCCGTGGACGCCGGCCGAAATTGTTGCGGCTTTTTCAAGATTTCGCGACGCCAATCCGGAGCCGAAAGGCGAGCTCGAACACGTCAACCCCTATACTTTACTGGTCGCGGTGGTGTTGTCGGCGCAGGCCACCGACGCCGGCGTCAACAAGGCCACGCGCGCGCTCTTCGCGATCGCCGATACGCCGCGAAAAATGCTCGACCTCGGTGAGGAAGAAGTCCGCAACTACATCAAGACCATCGGTCTCTATCGCACTAAGGCGAAGAACGTCATCGCATTGTCGGAGAAGCTGATCGCCGAATTCGGCGGCGTCGTGCCACGCACCCGCGCCGAGCTGGAATCGTTGCCCGGCGCCGGCCGCAAGACCGCGAATGTGGTGCTCAACATGGCGTTCGGCGAGCACACCATGGCGGTGGATACGCACGTGTTTCGCGTCGGCAATCGCACCAATTTGGCGCCGGGTAAGAACGTGCTGGAAGTCGAACTCGAACTGATGCGCGTGATCCCGGATGAATTCATGATGCACGCGCATCACTGGCTGATCCTGCACGGGCGCTATACTTGCCTGGCGCGAAGGCCACGCTGCGAAGTGTGCATCATCAACGATCTCTGCAGGTGGCCGGAAAAGACGGTGTAGTGCCGCTGCCGTTTCCCGGACGCGCCGCAGCGTGAAACGCTGCTGCGCAGATCCGGGATCCCGGTTTTTCAAGCACCGGGGCCCCGGATCTGCGAAGCAATACTTCGTATTGCATCGCGTCCGGTGAACGCGAACAAGCTAGCCCACCGGCAGCTTCTCGCGCCGCAAAGGTTCGATCAGCTCCGCCCGATTCCCGCTCAGGCGCTTATGCAGATGCACCATGAAGGCCATGCCGAACAACGGCGTGGCGAGGTTGACGATCGGGATCGAGACGAAGGCGGCGATGATCAGGCCGGCGGTGAACACGGTGACGCCGTGCTGCTTGCGCATCAGCTTGGCTTCGGCGGGCGAGCGGAATCGCATCGCCGCGAGTTCAAAATATTCGCGGCCGAGCAGCCACGCGGTGGCGATGAAGAATGCGATGAAGCCGATGCCGGCGAAAAACACGAACGGCAATGCGATCAGATAGACCAGAATCGTCAGCAGCGCCGTCTTGACGCCTTCGGTGATCGCCAGCCCGAACGGCAATGCGGTGCCCGGTCGTTCGGCGGGATAGTGCTCGCGCTCGACGATATCAGCGACGTCATCGACGAACACGCTGGCGACCAGCGAGGTGATCGCCGGCATCAAAAAGATCGCGCCGGCCAGCACGCTGAGCCCGGCGGCGATCGACAGCACCCAGGCCAGAATCTCCAGCGTGGTGTGAAAGCCCGGCCCCAGCATCGCCTCGGCCCAGACCTCGCCGGAAGTGGCCAGCCAGCTCAGACCCCGCTGCATGCCGATGCCCAGCACCACGATCAGCACCAGTGCGAGCCCGATCGACTTCCACAAAATGCTGCGCATCGGCGGCGACAGGATCTGTGAAAGCGCCTTCGCGGCGGCGGTGAGCATGGGGTATCCCTGTCGATGAATCTTCGCAGAGGTAGAGGCGGCCGCGCGGTTCGGCAAGGTCGGCGGTTCGCCGGCGTCCCCGATCTCAGTCGCCGAAGCCCAGAACGGTCTCCAGCAGCTTAGGGAACCGGGCATTAACGTCAGCCATACGGACCACGTTGCGGTGCTCTACGCCGCGCTTCGAGGTCTGGATCAGACCCGATTCCCGTAACACCCGGAAATGATGAGACAAAGTCGATTTGGCCATGCCCGGCATAGGCGTCGCCTCAGTGCATGACATGCAAGCATCGTTGCCGAGCAGGCTCTTGATAATGCGCAGCCGCATGGGATCGGACAAAGCGTTGAGCACGCCCGCCAGCGTGATGTCGTCCTTCGATGGGTGAACGAGCTGAACCATTAAAATAATATAGGGCGGTCCTTGAACTGGTTCAATAGTTCATTATTACTGAACAACGGAACGATGGCGTTCCACCATCCAATGAGATCGATCATGTCCAAGAGATTTGAAGGTAAAGTTGCACTCGTCACCGGCGCATCCAAAGGCATCGGCGCCGAGATCGCCCGCCGCCTCGCCGCGGAAGGCGCCGCGGTCGCCGTGAACTACAGCTCGAGCAAGGCCGGCGCCGACAAGGTGGTTGCCGAGATCGTTGCCAAGGGCGGCAAGGCCGTCGCGGTACATGGCAATCTGACCGCCGCCAAGGATGTTCAGAGCGTCGTGGCCGACACCGTCAAGGCGCTCGGCCCGATCGATGTGCTGGTCAACAATGCCGGCGTCTACGAATTCGCGCCGCTCGATGGCATCACCGCCGAGCATTTTCACAAGCAGTTTGATCTCAATGTTCTCGGTCTCTTGCTAGTGTCGCAGGAAGCTGCGCGGCACTTCAATCCGAACGGCGGCAGCATCGTCAACATCAGCTCCGGCGTCTCGACCATCGCGCCGCCGAATGCCTCCGTCTACACCGCGACCAAGGCCTCGGTCGATGCCATCACCATATCGCTGTCGAAGGAACTGGCGCCGCGCAAGATCCGCGTCAACGCCGTCAACCCCGGCATGATCGCCACCGAAGGCGTAGTCACCGCAGGCCTGCACGAAGGCGACATGCGCACCTGGATCGAGTCGGTCACGCCGCTGGCGCGCATTGGCACCGTTGAAGAAATTGCCGCGGCTGTCGCGTTCTTCGCATCCAGCGAGGCGTCATACATCACCGGCGAGACGCTGCACGTCACCGGCGGATTCCGCTAGGCCTGCGTAAGCGTGGCGGCATGAGATCCTGGCGCTCGGCGCCGGGATCTCATACCTTCGTCTTAGCGATGCTGGTATTTCGCGGGTAATGCCGCCTCTCCTCCGCACTGCAACATCGACAGGTCTGGACGGCAGGCCGGAAAGCAGTAGTCTGACGAAAAATAAAACGTCAGGGGAGGAAGACCATCGTGCCATTCAAGACTACACGTCCGCTTGCATTCACCGTCGCCGCCATGGGTCTGTTCTACGGCGCAGCACCTGCGCTGGCGCAGGAGAAGATAACCGTCTGGTTCTCCAAGGGGTTCTATCGGTCCGAAGACGATTCGCTGATCGAGACCATCAAGAAATTCGAGACCAAGACCGGCATCAAGGTCGAGCTCTCGCAATACGCCATCCAGGACATGATCCCGAAGACCGTGGCGGCGCTGGATTCCGGCACGCCGCCGGATGTGGCCTATGCCGACACCTATGACGTGCAGGCGTCCGGCAAGTGGGCGTTCGAAGGCAAGCTCGAAGATCTCACCGACATCCTGACGCCGATCAAGGGCAACTTCGCGCCCAACACGATCGAAACCGCGTATCTGATGAACGGCCAGACCAAAAAGAAAGCCTATTACGGCTTTCCGCTGAAGCAGCAGTCGATGCACGTCGAAATCTGGAGCGACATGCTGGAGCAGGCCGGCTTCAAGGTCAGCGACATCCCCACCGACTGGAAGGGCTACTGGTCGTTCTGGTGCGACAAGGTGCAGCCGGCCTATCGCAAGGCTTCAGGCTCGCGCGCCTATGGCGTGGGCCAGCCGATGGGCGTGGAATCCACCGACTCCTTCCAGTCGTTCTACACCTTCATGGACGCCTACAACGTCAAGCTGGTCGACGACGACGGTAAGTTGCTGGTCGACGATCCCAAGGTGAAGGAAGGCCTGGTCGGCGCGCTCCGGGATTACACCGACACCTACACCAAGGGCTGTTCGCCGCCGTCTTCGACCACGTGGAAGGATCCGGACAACAACGTCGCCTTCCACAACAAGACGACGGTGATGACCCACAACTTCACCATCTCGATCGCGGCGAAATGGTTCGAGGATTCGCAGAACCAGGCGCTGACGCCCGAGCAGCGCGCGGCGGGCAAGAAGGCCTACGAGGAAACCATCGTCACCGCCTCGTTCCCCAACAAGCCGGACGGCACGCCGATCAAGTATCGCTCCGACGTCAAGACCGGGATGATCTTCAGCCAGTCCAAGAACAAGGCCGGCGCCAAGGAATTCGTCAAATTCCTGATGCAGGAAGAGAACCTCGGGCCTTACGTGGAAGGCGCGCTCGGACGCTGGTTCCCGGTGACGACGGCCGGACAGAAGAGCCCGTTCTGGCAGGCCGACCGTCATCGCAAGGCGGTCTACACCCAGTTCACCGGCGGCACCTCTTCGTTCGATTTCGTGAAGAACTACAAGTTCACGATTCTGAACAACGAAAACGTCTGGGCCAAGGCGATGAACCGGGTGGTGAGCGAGAAGGTGCCGGTCGAGAAAGCCGTCGATGAGCTGATCGCCCGCATCAAGGAAATCGCGGGTTAAGTGTCGTTCCGGGGCGAGCGCGGCGCGAGCCGCGCGCGAACCCGGAACCTAGAGATGTTCAGCGCGAAACATCTCGGGATTCCGGGCCTGCGCCATCCGGCTTCGCCGGCTGCCGCATCCCGGAATGACAGATGCGTGGAACAGATCGAGGTTCCGGGTTTTCACTCAGCCGGCTTTGCCGTCTGCGTGAATCCCGGAACGACGTCGTTACTATTGCAGGGCATGCCATGACCTCCATCGCCATCTCTCACGCCGACGATGCGGTGCCTGTTAAGCCGCGCGGACCGCGGCTGACCACGCCGCAAGTCTGGGGCCTGGTGCTGATCGCGCCGTACCTGCTGGTGTTCCTGGCCTTCGTGGTCTATCCGATCGGTTATGGCCTGTGGCTGGCGCGGCATCCCGCGAGCTATGTGGCGCTGTACAACGATCCGATCTTCGCGCGCGCCGCGGTCAACACGCTGATCTTCCTGGTGATCGGCATCAACATCAAAATGCTAATCGCCCTGTTCCTGTCCGGCTTCTTCGCGCAGTCGCGCGGCTGGATCAAATGGCTGTCGGTGCTGTTCATCCTGCCCTGGGCGGTGCCCTCGATCCCGACCATCCTGTCGGTGCGCTTCATGTTCAATCCGGAATGGGGCGTGGTCAATCACCTGATCTTCAAGCTCACCGGCGAGGACGGACCGAACTGGCTGAACGATCCCGCCATCGCGCTGACCATGGCGATCGGTATGCACATCTGGAAGTCGCTGCCGTTCTGGACCTTGATCCTGATGACCGGGCGGATGGCGATTCCGCAGGACCAGTTCGAGGCCGCCGAGGTCGATGGCGCCAACGTCTGGCAGAAATTCCGCTTCGTCACCTGGCCGTCGATGCGCACGCTGTATCTCACCTGCACCCTGCTCTCGATGATCTGGACGCTGGGCGATTTCAACAGTGTCTATCTCCTGACCGGCGGTGGGCCGGCCGACCTCACCCATGTGCTGGCCACTTTGGGCATCCGCTATCTCCGGCTCGACCAGTTGGACATGTCGATGGCCTCCATCGTCTGCGCGCTGCCTTTGGTGCTGCCGCTGGTGTACTTCATGATGAAACGGCTTTCGCGATGAAAATCTCCGAGATGCGCATGCCCACGCTGCGCGAAGTCGGCGTCGAGGCGCGATTGCTGTTGATCGGCATTCCCGTGCTGATCTGGACGCTGATTCCGATCTATCACATGTTCCTGTTCGCGATCTCGCCGAAGCAGGATGCGTTCTCCGGCAAGCTGTGGCCGGACCATCCCACATTGCACAATTTCGAGATCGTGTTTCGCCAGCAGCATTATTTCCTGCGCGACTTCTGGGCGCAGTTCGGCAATTCCGTCGTCATCGCGGTCTCCGTCGGTGTGCTGACGCTGTTGATCGCCACGGCCGCCGCCTTCGCCATCAGCCGGCTGCGGGTGCCCGGCGGACGCGCGGTGATGAACCTGGCGCTGTTCACCTATTTCATTCCCGCGGCGTTCCTTGCCGTGCCGATGTACCGCACCATGGGCAGCTACGGCCTGCTCAACAACCACTGGGCGCTGATCCTGGCGATGGTCACGATTGCTTCGCCCTATGCGATCTGGGTGCTGAAACAGGCCTCCGACAAGCTGCCGGTCGAACTCGACGAAGCCGCGATCATGGACGGCGCCACCACGCTGCAGCTATTCCGGCTGGTCTATCTGCCGCTGATGATGCCCTCGCTGGTGGCGGTCGGCACCTATGCGCTGCTGCTGGCGTGGAACGAATATCTCTACGCGTTCCTGCTGCTGTCGAAGGACACCGAGATCACGCTCCCCGTCGCGCTGGGCAATTTTCTCGCGGCAGACGATTCGCCATGGGAACTGCTGATGACCACCGGATTCATCTACGCGCTGCCGCCGGCCGCGGTGTACTACACCTTCAAGCGTTACATGGTTGGCGGACTGACGGCAGGCGCCGTGAAGTCGTAGCCTGTCGTCCCGGCCAAGCGAGCCCTTCCGAGCGCGAGCCCAAGGGATTGAGACCAAGGACCGATGCGGTCCTTGGTCTCAATCCCGGAGGACCCATACACGCTGTTGTTATGGGCGTTGGGGCAGACGTCCCGGGTCGGCCGCCGCCTCGGTGGCTATGGGTCCGATCGGCGTTCGCTGCGCTCACTTGTCCGGGACGACAGAGTTACGCCACCAGCCGGATCTGCGGCAGGACGCTTACTTGCTCGCCAAAAATTTTCGCTTCCGTGCCAATCGTTTCAGGAACGAGCGGCGGCGCCGGTGCCGGATCCGGAAATGGACCGAAGGCATCCGCTACCTCCCGGAGCGGCTTCTGCTTGTCGGCCCAGTGCAACGCGGTGTAGTCGAAGCCGAGTTCGATGGTCGGCTTGACCACGTCGAAATACGGCGAGATGTCGAAGTCGCGCGGCATGTATAGCGAGGAATCGCGGATGTGCAGGATCTCGCGCCGCGCCTGGCGGCTGCCGCCGCGGGTGATCTTCGGCAGGATAGGATAGCGCACCGCGTCGAATGCCTGCGCGATCAGCGCCGAGCAGATGATCTTGGTGGGATCGCCGGAGCCGAACGCGATCATGCGGCGCCGCCAGCGCTGCGGCACCGGCAGCGGAATCAGGAACCGCATCAGATCCACGATATTCTTGGTGTCGTAGCCGAACCCGATTCGGTTGATAGCGTAGCGGCACACCGTGGTGCGGTCTTCATAGGACAGCCCGACCGGGCGGCACAGCCGGGTGTGATACGGTAAATATTTCGACAGCGGCGCCGAGGTGACGCCCTCGCCGATGTTGGCCTCGATCAGCACATGCGGTTCGCCGTCGGGCTCCGAGGCGCCGTCGATCGGCCCGACGTAGAGTGCGGCGTGCGACCAGGTCGACTGCGTCAGATACTTGATGATGCCGGAAATGCGGCTGTTGCCTTCCACGAGCAGCACGTCCCCGTCCATGATGACGTCGCGCAGCCGTTCCGGATCGCTCGGCGTGAACGGTTCGTAGCCGGGCACTTCCTTCTGCAGGTAGCCGGCGATCAGCTTTCCGATCGTATCGAGCATCAAGCCCATGATGGCCACTCCCCCAGGCGGTTCGTACCGACCGCTCTTTCCCGCCATCCATCGTGGTCGCAAGCCGTTTCGATTTGGTTCATGCGGGATGGCGGTCTCTCATCATTGATTCACCATGAGAGTTGCCGCCCATGGGCGGATACGGCAAGGTTCGTGGGACGTTCTCATCTTGCACAAAGTTTCGGAAACCATGCCATGACAATTTCGCGCCGCGCTTTCCTGTCAGCGTCGGCGGCATTGACGCTTGCGCCGGCGTTTGCCGCAAGGGCCTGGGCCGCGCCGTTGCCGCGCGAGGCTGACATTGTCGTGATTGGCGCTGGAGCCGCTGGCATCGCCGCCGCGCGCCGCGTGGTGGGGGCGGGCCGCAAGGTGATCGTGCTCGAAGCCTCGGGCCAGATCGGCGGCCGTTGCGCGACCGACACCACGACTTTCGATACGCCGTTCGATCGCGGGGCGCGCTGGCTGCATACGCCGGACACCAACGTGCTGGTCAAGCTGGCACGCGGCGCCGGCATCGATGTGGCGCCGGCGCCGCCGAGTCAAAAGCTGCGCATCGGCCGCCGCAACGCCCGCGCCGGCGAGACCGAGGATCTGCTCGCCACGCTGGTGCGCGCCAACCGCGCCATCGACGACGGCGCGCGCCGCGGCGACATTTCTTGTGCCGCATTGCTGCCGAAGGATCTCGGCGACTGGGGCGGCACCATCGATTTCCTGCTCGGCGCCTATGCCACCGGCAAGGATCTGAAGGACCTCTCGGCGCTCGACCAGTTCCGCGCCCAGGACCGCGCGATCGATGTCGCTACCAAACAGGGACTGGGCACGCTGATGGCCAAGCTCGGCGAGGGCATCCCGGTGGCGCTATCGACGCCGGCCACGCGGGTGAGCTGGAGCGGTCGCGATATCGGCGTCGAAACGGCCGCCGGCCGGATCGCAGCGCGCGGCGTGATCCTCACCGTGTCGTCGAACGTGCTCGCCTCCGGCGCCATCAAATTCACGCCGGAATTGCCGAAGCGGCAACTCGATGCCGCGGCGAAACTCAGCCTCGGCAGCTACGACCGCATCGCGTTGCAGTTCGCCGGCAATCCGCTCGGGCTCGGCCGCGACGAGCTGATGATTGAGCAGAGCGCCAACGCGCGCACCGCGGCGCTGTTTGCCAATATCGGCGGCACCTCGCTATGTACGCTCGATGTCGCCGGCGCATTCGGCCGCGATCTCTCGGCGCAAGGCGAGGCGGCGATGTCGGCGTTTGCGGTGGAGTGGCTAACGAAACTGTTCGGCAGCGATATCGCCAAGGCGGTGAAGAAGAGCAGCGCGACGCGCTGGAACGCCGCGCCGTTCGTGCAGGGCGCCATGTCGGCCGCCGCGCCGGGCGGCCAGGCGTCGCGCCGCGTGCTCACCGAGCCGATGGGCAATCTGTTCATCGCCGGCGAAGCCACCCACGAGACGCTGTGGGGCACCGTCGACGGCGCCTGGGACAGCGGCGAACGCGCGGCGGAAGCGGCACTGGCGCGGCTTGCGCCGCTGAAGCAGGCGGAGCCCATGAAGCCGGCGCGGCCGGCGAAGCGGCGGTCGCGCTCGAGCGGGATCGGCGCGGAGTAGCCGCGCCGGGTCTGCTGCGCGCTATACCGGCAGTGTGAGCTGCATCAGGTCCTTCGCGATGACGATCCTGCCGTAAAAATGTTTCGCAGCACCCTCGCGCCAGTTGTCATCCGTCACTTCCGGGTCGTCGCCCGGCACAAAATGGCTCAGGACCAGCACCTTGACGCCGGCGGCGGCAGCGATGCGGCCGACATCCTCGGTGGTGGTGTGGCTCTCCATCAGATGCTTCTTCAGCGTGGCGCCGTTCTTCGTCTTGATCACCAGACGATCGACCGCCGGCACATACAGCGCCTCATGCACCAGCACATCGGCGCCCTTGGCAAATTCGGCGAGCTTCGGATTGTAGGCGGTGTCGCTGGAGAACACGATCACGCCGTCCGGGGTCTCGAACTTGTAGGCGAAGTTGTCGACGATCGGCGGATGCGGGGTGCGGAACGCCGTCACCTTGACGTCCGCGGTCTGCAGCACCACGCCGTCTTCGGTGATGTCCTTGGCGACCAGCAGCGTCCGTGGATCGGGCCGGCCTTCGTCCTCGATCCGGGTGTCGATATCGAACTTGTTCAGATCCCAATAGGTCTTGGTCATCGCCTCGATGCCGCGGGGACCGAACGAGTGGATCGGCGTGGAGAGACCGGCCGCCCAGGCATTGTAGACCAGGTTGCCATATTCGAGATTGTGATCGGAATGGTGATGGCCGATGAAGATGTACTTCACCGACGGAATCGGCACGCCGGCATTGACCAGCTGCCGGCTGACGCTCATGCCGCAATCGATCACGAACGGCGTGTCGTTGACGACAACGAGATTGGCGGGGTTGGACGCGCCGACGCCGACGCGCGGGCCGCCCTTGGTGCCGAGAAAGACGATTTTTGTGCGCGGCTTGGCCGGAGCCTGCGCGAGAGCAGGGCGTGCTGCGAGAAGTGCGGCTCCCGTAGCAGCCAGTCTCATCACATCGCGGCGATCGATCATGGGTCTCTCCCGGAATTTTTTTGGTTGCTTGGGTTGCCTATAGCCGTCGAGCGGCTGTCGGCGCAAATCACGCCGGCGTCAGCGAAACAGCCCGTCGAACAGCGGCAGGCTGATCAGCGCCGACACCACGATCAGCGTGTAGCAGATGCGGCGGAAGGCCTCGTCGCTGGCCTTGCCGAACAGTTTTGAGCCGAGCCACAGGCCCAGGGCGAATAGCGGGCCGGTGATCGCCGCGAGGCCGAGAATCGCCGTGGTCCATAGTCCGCCGATGGAATAGCTGATGATGATCATGATGTCGGCAACGGCGAAATACAGGATGATGTTGGCGCGGGTGACGGCGGCCACCGCCGTGTCGCGCAGCCAGTACATCACCACCGGCGGGCCGCCGAGTTGCGCCAGGCCTCCGAAAAATCCGGCGAGACCGCCGACCGCTACCGTCGCAGAGGCGGTCGGCTTGCCGGGATAGCGCCAGCCGCAGGCCAGCAGCGCCAGCATCCCGCCGATCAGCGTCACGATGATCCAGCGGATCGCCAGCGGGTTGCCCCAGGCCAGCATCATGGTGCCCAATGGCACGCCGACCAGGGCGCCGAGCGAGATGATGCCGACGTCGCGCCGGTCGGCGCGGCGATAGGCGTTGGGGATCAAGGTCAGCGTGGTGAGAAAGTCGATCACCAGCAGCAGTGGCGCCGCCACTTGCGCGCCGGCCACCATGCTGGCGATCGGCATGAAGATCAGCGCCGAGCCGAAGCCGGAGAAGCCCCGGGCGAGGCCCGCGATGAATGCGGTGACGACGACAAGGACGAGGGCGCCGGTGGAGTAGGAGGCGAGGCCGAGCGCCGCCATCATCCTCTGAGCACGCCGCCGGTCTTCTTCGTCACTTCCGCCACGATCTTCGCCGCCGCCGCCTCGATCTCAACATCGGTCAAGGTCTTGTCGCGCGGCTGCATGGTCACCGCGATGGCCACCGACTTCTTGCCGTCGTCGATGCCCTTGCCTTCATAAACGTCGAATACGGTGACGCCCGAGATCAGCTTCTTGTCGACATTCGCGGCGGCACGCACCAGGTCGCCGGACTTCACGCCGCGATCGACGATGAACGCGAAGTCGCGCGACACCGGCTGGAATGCGGACAGCTCGAGCAGCGGCTTAGCGCGCGTGGCTTTCACCTTGGCATCGGGGATGCGGTCGAGGATCACCTCGAAGGCCAGCAGTGGACCATCGGCACCGAGCGCTTCCGCGGCGCGCGGATGCAATTCGCCAAAGTAACCGAGAATGTTCTGCGGGCCGATCTGGATGGTGCCGGAGCGGCCGGGATGCAGCCATGACGGACCGCCGGAGACGATCTGCAGCGCCTGCATCGGCGCGCCGGCGGCGGCCAGCACGGCGAAGGCGTCGGCCTTGGCGTCGAGCGCGTCCGCAGCTGAAGCACCGGACCAGTGCCGGCCGATGCCCTTCGACGACGCCAGGCCATGGCGCAGCCCGGCCGCGGCGATGAACTGGTCCTGCGGCCGGTCGCCCTTGAACACCTGGCCGACTTCGAACAGCGCCAGATCGGAATAGCCGCGATCGGCATTGGCCTGCGCGGCCTTGATCAGGCCGGGCAGCAGGCTCGGCCGCATGTCGGACAGATCCGCGGCGATCGGATTGGCCAGCGCCAGTTCCGGCGCGCCGCCGCCGAACACTTCGGCCTGTTGTTTCGAGATGAACGACCACGTCACGGCCTCGACCATGCCGCGCGCGGCGAGCGCGCGCTTGGC
>NZ_JAQGJD010000106.1 GCF_028290785.1 Tardiphaga sp.
GCTGGGCGAGCTTCCAGACGAGCACAAGGCCCAGGTTTATGGCTGCATGTGGATTTCGGAACGCGAGTGGTGGGACTTCATCAGCTATTGCCCGAAGCTGCCACTATTCGTGAAGCGTGTTTATCGGGATGAGGAATACATCGCCAAGCTGGCTGGAGCGGTTGAGAAGTTTAATGCGGATTTATCCGCCACGGTCGCCATTATTCGCGGCTACGGCTTGAAGGCAGCGGCATGACCCGGGCCTTGATCACCATCCACTCGCAAGCTGACCGCGAGCGCGCTGCAAAATGGTCGATGCAGGCGCCGGTAGGACTCCGGATTGAGTTCAAGCAGGCGAAGCGGTCGGATGATCAAAATTCGAAGCTCTGGGGCAATGCTAACGGAGGTTGCGACGCAATGCCCGTGGCACGGCGTGAAGCTGACCGCGGACGACTGGAAATTCGTATTCATCGACGCTCTGAAGCGCGAGCTGCGAACCGTGCCGAATATCGATGGGAACGGGTTCGTTAATCTCGGCCGGTCGTCGTCCGATCTGTCGAAATCTGAAATGTCGGATCTGATCGAGCTCATCCATGCGTTCGGCGCCGAGCACGGCGTCAAGTTCAAGGACGACGCAATCAATTCCAATTCGTCTGGTGCCCCCCAAGGCCAGACGGATATGCCCGCGACCAGAGATGCCCCCACACCCCAGGTCGCGGGCACCCCATCCGAATTGTCGGCCGCTCCTCCCGGGCCCGACAATGTAGCGGCGCGGGGCGACGAGTCTGGCGGCTCCGTCGCTCCGCAGCCCACTCTTCGGCAGGGATGGGAATTTCGGCTTAGGGAGGCCCTCGGACGCGCACAGCGGCCGGCGAGCTTGGTCGATCACGCTCGGCAATGCTTCGAGAAGCTGGGCGCTTACCCGTCGAACCCTGGCGACGTCGAAACTGCCAAGGCGATCCGTGCCGAATTCGAGAACAATTTCGGCGAGGCGAACGAGGAAGCCCGCGAGAACCTGTTGAGGGAGTTGGTCTGATGTCCGCGCCTCGCAAGTCAATCTCGCTACGCACCAAGCTGGCGTCTGCCCTGCTCACCATCGTTCGCCCGAACGACCGCGGCGAGCTTGAGCGTGTCATTCCGCACGATATGGCAAGGCAGATGAGCGACGACCAGATCATCTCGCTCTTCCACTTCGACCACTATCCGATTCCGCACGCGCACCTGGGGCCGGACGAAGCATGGAATTTGGAGCCGCGCCCGATCGTCGAACACCGTGGCGTCACCGCCAAGATCGATGTCCCGCGGATTGCGAAGGCAAAGCGGCTAGCCAAAGCAACGAATGCGCTTGCGGCCGTGCTCGCATCCAAGGCGACCGGGGAGCCTGTCGAGCTCGTCCAGAAGCCCGGCAAGCACGTTTGGCCGAAAGGCCGGAAGATCAGCCAACGGAAATCGCAGAACAGCGCCCGGTCGCCGGACAAGTGGCGCGGTTATGTGGACGGTGCCGCATGAGCAGAGCACGCAAAATCGAACCCGGGGACATCACGCCGGCGGAAGCCGGAGCCGCGATGGGGCTCACCCTCGCACAGTTCAACCACTGCCTGCCCGGCCTGCTTGACCGCGGTTTCCCGCCGGCCGACCCGACGACCGGCAATTATGCGCTGGACGCAATTTCAGTTTGGCGGAAAGCTCGCTTCCCACGACTATTTCCGAACACGCCGTCTTTGACGGTGGTGCCGAAGGCTCGCGACGCTCGCGAAAAGTTGGGATCGAATGGGCACCGATAAAATCAGGTATCTGGTTTTCTCAAAAGGCCGTTGGCGCTGGCAGCCTACAAACGCCATGCGCAAGCACGGCTTCGGGACGGTCAACCTGAGCCAGGGTGGCCCGGAGCGGGATTCAGCCGGCCGGCCGCGGGCGACAGACGCCGATAAGGCCAGGGCCATACAGCTCAACAGCGACTGGGACGCTGCCCGGCTCGGTCTGCCGCCTCAGAGGCCCGCTGGCGCGTCCGTCAAATACCCGCCCGGCAGCGTCGGTGATGGTTTTTATCGCGCCATGGCCATCCGCAGGGCGGCGCGTGCGCAAGCCGGCATCATCTGGTCGGTAGAGCAGACAAAACGGGACAGTTGGCCGCGTGCATGGCGGTTCCTGGAGTCAGAATTCGGCGACTGCGACCCGAATACCATCGAGCCAGAGCACTTCATCGCAATCGACGAGAAGACCGGCAAGACCAGCGGACTGATCCCGCGGATCGAACAGGAGGTCTCCGTCACCGAACGTCACCTCGTCATAAAGATCTGGCGCGCCCTGTGGCAGCGGATGGCGAGCATGAAATACTGCGACGGCAATATGGACCCGTCGAAGGCCTTCGAGAACAAGGCGCCGGATCCCCGTCAGGCGACGTGGATGCGCCGGGAGGTGCTGAAGCTTGTCCAGGTGGCATGGCGCAACAATTACCGCGGGCTCGCCGTCTGCATGGCGGTGGCCTGGGACAGCATGCTCTCGCCGATCGACGCCCGCAGCCTGACGCTGGAGCAGCTTCGCGTCGACACCGGCGGGCTGATGTTCGCGCTCGAGCGAGCCAAGACAAACAAGGCCGCGGCCGCCACGCTGTCTCCGTGGTCCGAGGCATTGCTGCGAGCCTACATCAACGGGTTTGGGGCTGAATTCCTGCGCAACGTGCCGATCTTCCGCACGACACCCACCCTGACCGTCCCCGGCCGCGGCGGGCGCCCTCGCCCATCTGTCCCCTACACCAAGGATCGGCTTGTTAAGGATTTCGACAAGGTGCGAGAGCTCGCGTTCGGGCCCGACGAAACCCGCAAGTTCTCCGACATGCGCCGCTCAGGCGCTGTCGAAGGAGACGCCGGCGGCGGCTCGGTGACGGACCAGTCGAACAAGATGGCGAACACGGTCAGCGCCAACACCAGGCTGCGCAAAACCTACAACCCAGTGAACGTCGCCAGCGTGCGGAGATTTGACGAGGCGCGGGTGATTGGATCGCGGAATTTAGAACAGAACCTGACCGAAAGTATTTCTGTCGACGCCGTGGAAATACTTTTGGGGAAAACCAAGAATGCGGAGCCATTGAAATGACTAGGCAAACTGGCGCGAGAGACGGGACTCGAACCCGCGACCTCTGCCGTGACAGGGCAGCGCTCTAACCAACTGAGCTACTCCCGCGTGGATCGTCTGAAATCCCGCAGTGAGGCTGGACATAAAGGGGGGACCATTTGAAGTCAAGGACGTTGCGAAACCATCGTCGCAGCCCGGCCTGCCGCGACGCTGCCGATGCAAATAAGCCCCTATTTGCAGGCAAAACAGCGTAGGCAGCGGTATCCCGAATCGTTTAAGCCCTGCTACGTCTCATCTTTCCAGACCGACACCAACGAAGAGGGCCAAAAACATGGCGAAAAAAGCAGTTGCCGCCGCCACCCCCGCCGCGAAAGCAGCAGCAAAAGCTGCCGCTCCGGCGACCGTCACGCTCAAGCATCTCGCTGCTGCCCTGGCCGAAGAGCACGAATTGTCGAAGAAGCAGACCGAAGCGATTCTCGGCGACATGGTCGGCCGCATCACCAAGCACCTGAAGAAGGGCGAACGGATCCGCATCGTCGGCCTCGGCATCCTGCAGGTGCGCAAGCGCGCCGCCCGGATGGGCCGCAATCCCGCCACCGGCGAAGCGATCCAGATCAAGGCCAGCAAGAAGGTCGCGTTCCGCGCTGCCAAGGAGCTGAAGGAAGCCGTCTGATCGACGCTTTCCTGCGATCACAGTTTCTGCAACAGGCACAATCATTCCGGGCCGTGGCCTCGCCTGGCCCGGAATGAAGTTTTCGGCAGCGTCGGAGTGGTGATTTGAGCGCGACATCGTCCATCCACTTCACCCACGACGTCCTGCAGCGCTTCCTGCGCTACGTGGTGATCGACACCCGGTCCGACCCGGCGTCCCCGACCTGCCCCTCGACCGAAAAACAAAAAGACCTCGGCCGTCTCCTGGAGAAGGAGTTGCGCGAACTAGGCCTGGCCGACGCCCACCTCGACGAATTCGGCTATGTCTATGCAACGATCCCGGCGACCTCCGCCAAGAACGTGCCGGTGATCTGCTTTTGCTCGCACATGGATACCTCGCCGGACTGCACCGGCCGGGACGTCAAGCCGCAGCTCGTGAAGAACTATCAAGGCGGCAACATCGTGCTGCCCGGCGATCCCGCCCAGGTCATCCGAACCCAGGACAATCCCGCGCTGGCCGACCAGATCGGCCACGACATCGTCACCACCGACGGCACCACGCTGCTCGGCGCCGACAACAAGGCCGGCCTTGCCGAGATCATGGACGCCGCGCGTTTCCTGATGGCCAATCCGCAGATCCCGCATGGCGTCATCAAGATCCTGTTCACGCCCGATGAGGAGATCGGCCGCGGCGTCGATAAGGTCGACTTGAAAAAGCTCGGCGCCGATTTCGCCTACACTATGGATGGCGAGACCGCCGGCCATATCGAGGACGAGACGTTTTCCGCGGATTCGGCGACCGTCACCATCGAGGGCGTCAGCACCCATCCCGGCTTCGCCAAGGGCAAGATGGAGCACGCCATCAAGATCGCCGCCGCCATCGTCGAGCGGCTGCCGAAGGACGGCTGCTCGCCGGAAACCACCGAAGGCAAAGAAGGGTTTCTGCATCCGGTCGGTATCGCCGGCGCGCTGGAAAAAGCGACGCTGAACTTCATCGTCCGCGACTTCACCGACGAAGGTCTCGCGGAGAAGGAAGCGCTGCTGCAGCGAATCGTCGATGACGTGATGCAGGCCTATCCGCATTCCACCGCGAGAATCGCTATCCAGCCGCAATACCGCAACATGAAGCAGGTAATCGACCACTATTCGCACATCGTCGATTACGCCATGGAAGCGATCCGCCGCACCGGCCTGACGCCCAAGCGCACCAGCATCCGCGGCGGCACCGACGGCTCGCGGCTGTCGTTCATGGGGCTGCCCTGCCCCAACATCTTCGCCGGCGAACACGCCTTCCACGGCCGCACCGAATGGGTCAGCCGCCAGGACATGGAGAAGGCCGCGGAGACGATCGTGCATCTCGCGATGATTTTCGAGGAGCGGGCGTAACCGGAACCGTTTCGGCGAGATCGACTGGTTCGCGCCTTGCGCGCGAGGGGGGCGATACGCTAAATGCACCTCACGGGCGATTAGCTCAGCGGTAGAGCATTCCCTTTACACGGGACAGGTCGGCGGTTCGATCCCGTCATCGCCTACCATTTTTTACCAGCGCACCGACTGGCTTGGCACGATAAGAGCCGTGGTGATCTGATCGCTGGATGGGCTGGTCAGATAGCAGATCGATCCGAACACGACGATCAGCAATGCGATGACCGCGATCAGGTCGATGCTCCTGGCGTCGTCTTCCCGTTCAACCGTTGGGCGCATTGTCTGCACTCCTTTGTGTTTCCCTGCAACCGAACGCTACGCCTCGGCGTATCTGCTTCGAGCGTTATCTCGGAGGGACTGCATTGCGCAAAGCGCTGCAACACGGTTTGCTGCCGCAGAGCACAAGGCGCCAGCACAGGAGAGACCCATGCGAGCCACCGTTATGCTTGTCGCGCTGCTGGTGAGCCTTGCGACACCCGGATACGCCGCCGACGACATTGCCGCTGCGCAGAACGTGGTCCGTTCGCAGGCCGAGGCGCTCGGGCGCGACGATGCCGCTACGGCCTATTCCTTCGCGGCACCGGCGATCCAGGGCATGTTTCCGGAGCCAGGCGCCTTCATGGACATGGTGCGCAACCACTATTCGCCGGTCTACCGCCACCGGAGTTTTGAGTTCGGCGAGGCCCGCAACGCCAATGGCCGGATCGAGCAGGACGTCCGCATCATCGATGGCAACGGCGTACCGTGGGACGCGCTGTACACGCTGGAGCAGCAAGCGGATGGCAGCCTGAAAATCATCGGCTGCCTGCTGAAAGCGGTCGGAACGTCAGCCTAGCGCACCAGAATCGGATTCAGCTCGCAGGATCGTTCCCCGGACGCGATGCACTGCGCCGCCGTTTGGCGGCGTGGTGCGCCGCAGATCCGGGGCCCCGGTGGTGCGTAGAAGAAGCCGGGATCCCGGATCTGCGGAGCGGCACTTCGCGCCGCGCCGCGTCCGGGAAACGGCCCTGCCCTTCAATCCTGAAAATCCTCCACACCACAAAAAAGCGGCGCCCCGAGGGGCGCCGCTGATGTCGTTGCAGAGGATGCGTTCCTCAGTGGGCGGTGAGCCCGCTGCCGGCCTCGTCGGTAGCGTCCGGCTTCACCGGCAGCTTGGTGTCCTCTTCCCAGACGATGGCCACCGGCTTGCGCACCAGGGCGTTGGCGATCACGTCGTCCATCCGGGCGACCGGGATGATCTTCATCCCGCCCTTGATGGCATCGGAGATCTCGGTGAGGTCCTTGGCATTGTCCTCGGGGATCAGCACCGTCTTGATGCCGCCGCGGGCTGCCGCCAACAACTTCTCCTTCAAGCCACCGATCGGCAGGATCCTGCCCCGCAGCGTGATCTCGCCGGTCATGGCGACGTCGTGCCGGATCGGGATGCCCGTGAGCACCGAGACGATCGTCGTCGCCATCGCCACGCCCGCCGACGGACCATCCTTCGGCGTTGCACCTTCGGGCACGTGGACGTGGATGTCGCGTCGCTCGAACAGCGGCGGTTCGATCCCGAAGGTGATCGCGCGCGAGCGGACGTAGGACGCCGCCGCCGAGATCGATTCCTTCATCACGTCCCGCAGGTTGCCGGTGACGGTCATGCGGCCCTTGCCGGGCATCATAACGCCTTCGATGGTGAGCAGCTCACCGCCGACATCGGTCCATGCCAGACCCGTCACGACACCGACCTGGTCGTCGCTTTCGATCTCGCCGTAGCGATACTTCGGCACACCCAGGAATTCCTCGAGGGTCTTCTCGGTAACCTTCACCACCTTCTTCTTTGAGAGCATCAGCTCCTTCACGGCCTTGCGGGCCAGCGTGGAGAGTTCGCGCTCGAGGTTACGCACGCCCGCTTCGCGGGTGTAGCGGCGGATCATCAGCAACAAGGCCTCGTCGTCGATCGACCATTCCTTGGCGTCCAGACCGTGCTTCGACAGCGCGTTCGGGATCAGGTGCTTGCGGGCGATCTCAACCTTCTCGTTCTCGGTGTAGCCGGCGATCCGGATGATCTCCATGCGATCCATCAGCGGCCCCGGACTGTTCAGGGTGTTCGCCGTGGTGATGAACATCACGTTGGACAGATCGTAGTCCACTTCGAGGTAGTGATCGGCAAACGTACCGTTCTGCTCGGGGTCGAGGACCTCCAGCAGCGCGGACGACGGATCGCCGCGGAAATCGGCGCCCATCTTATCGATCTCGTCGAGCAGGAACAGCGGGTTCGAGGTCTTCGCCTTACGCATCGACTGGATGATCTTGCCGGGCATCGAACCGATATAGGTCCGGCGATGTCCGCGGATCTCCGCCTCGTCGCGCACGCCGCCAAGCGACACGCGCACGAACTCACGTCCGGTCGCCTTCGCGATCGACTTGCCGAGCGAGGTCTTGCCGACGCCGGGAGGTCCGACGAGGCACAGGATCGGTCCGGTTAGCTTGTTCGCGCGCGTCTGTACCGCGAGGTACTCCACGATGCGATCCTTGACCTTCTCGAGCCCGTAGTGGTCCTCATCGAGCACGGCCTGCGCCGCGGCGAGGTCCTTCTTGACCTTGGACTTCTTGTTCCATGGAATCGACAGCAGCCAGTCAAGGTAGTTGCGCACGACGGTCGCTTCCGCGGACATCGGGGACATCTGGCGCAGCTTCTTGAGCTCGTGCTGCGCCTTCTCGCGGGCTTCCTTGGAGAGCTTGGTCTTGGCGATCTTCTCCTCGATGTCGGCCAGCTCGTCGCGACCTTCGTCGTCGCCGAGTTCCTTCTGGATCGCCTTCATCTGCTCGTTGAGATAGTACTCGCGCTGGGTCTTCTCCATCTGGCGTTTGACACGCGAGCGGATGCGCTTCTCGACCTGCAGCACCGAGATTTCGCTCTCCATCAGGCCGAGCACCTTCTCCAGGCGCGCGGTGACCGACAGCGTCTCCAGGATGCCCTGGCGATCCGCGATCTTGACGGCGAGATGCGACGCGACGGTGTCGCCGAGCTTGGCGAAATCGGTGATCGCCTGCACGACGCCCACCACTTCGGCGGAGATCTTCTTGTTGAGCTTCACGTAGCTCTCGAAGTCCGACACCACCGAACGCGACAACGCTTCCGCTTCCACCGAGGTGGCGTCGGTGTCAGCCAGTGCGGTAGCGGTCGCTTCGTAGTATTCGGCGCGCTCGGAATATTTCTCGACCTTGGCGCGCTCAAGCCCTTCCACCAGCACCTTCACGGTGCCGTCGGGAAGCTTCAGGAGCTGCAGCACGCTGGCGAGGGTGCCGATCTCGTAAATGGAGTCCGGGGCCGGATCGTCATCCGACGCATTCTTCTGCGTGGCGAGCATGATCAGGGCGTCGTTCTTCATCACCTCTTCGAGGGCGCGGATCGATTTCTCGCGGCCGACGAACAAGGGCACGATCATGTGCGGGAAGACGACGATGTCGCGCAGCGGCAACACCGGATAAGAGTGGCTTTCGCCGTGAACGATGGTTGGCCGGGGTTTAGAGGCAGTCATGGCCCATTCCTTTTGCTGTGCCCCCTTGCACGCAGTCCGCCAATTTGCGCAACCGCCACAAGGTGCCGATTTTCCGTCTTGCTCGGCCAGCAGAACTTTAAAGTTCTTGGGCTCTACGTGTCCGGATCGTTATGGCGAATCTTGAGGGAGGATTTGTTCGCCGATAGCATTAGGTGGCTATGGCCCGGGGGGGTGTCAAGAGTTGGTAAAACACCGGTAACAAAGGCGGATCGCGGTCAATCGGCCTGCGCAGCGACGGCCGCCGAAGGGTTCGGCAGCCGTTTTGTTTGCGTCTTCAGCAAGTCGCCAGAAACGCTCTATCAGGCGCTGGCGCTGCTCTCGGCGTTGGCGCGATCCGCGTAGATATAGAGCGGACGTGCGGTGCCTTCCACGACTTCGCGGGAAATCACCACTTCCTCGACGCCTTCCAGACCCGGAAGATCGAACATGGTCTCGAGCAGGATGCTCTCCAGGATGGAGCGCAGGCCGCGCGCGCCGGTCTTGCGCTCGATCGCCTTGCGGGCCACCGCGCCCAGGGCTTCGTCGGCGAAGGTCAGCTCGATGTTCTCCATCTCGAACAGTCGCTGGTACTGCTTGACCAGTGCGTTCTTCGGATCGGTCAGGATCTTCTTTAGCGAAGCCTCGTCGAGATCCTCGAGCGTGGCGACCACCGGAAGACGGCCGACGAACTCAGGGATCAGGCCGTACTTCAGCAGATCCTCGGGCTCTACGTGACGGAAGATTTCGCCGGTGCGGCGATCTTCCGGCGCCAGAACCTGGGCGGCGAAGCCGATCGAGGTGGAGCGACCGCGGGCCGAGATGATCTTTTCGAGGCCGGAGAACGCACCGCCGCAGATGAACAGGATGTTGGTGGTGTCGACCTGCAGGAACTCCTGCTGCGGATGCTTGCGGCCGCCCTGCGGCGGCACCGAAGCAACGGTGCCTTCCATGATCTTCAACAAGGCCTGCTGCACGCCCTCGCCCGAGACGTCGCGGGTGATCGAGGGGTTGTCGGACTTGCGCGAAATCTTGTCGATTTCGTCGATATAGACGATGCCGCGCTGCGCCCGCTCGACATTGTAGTCGGCCGACTGCAGCAGCTTCAGGATGATGTTCTCGACGTCCTCGCCGACATAGCCGGCTTCGGTCAGCGTGGTGGCGTCGGCCATCGTGAACGGCACGTCGAGGATGCGGGCGAGCGTCTGCGCGAGCAGCGTCTTGCCCGAACCGGTCGGTCCGATCAGCAGGATGTTCGACTTCGCCAGTTCGACGTCGTTGTGCTTGGTCTGGTGGTTGAGGCGCTTGTAGTGGTTATGCACCGCGACCGAGAGGACCTTCTTGGCATGGCTCTGACCGATGACGTAATCATCGAGAACCTTGCAGATTTCCTTCGGCGTCGGGATTCCGTCGCGCGACTTGACCAGCGAGGATTTGTTTTCCTCGCGAATGATATCCATGCAGAGCTCGACGCACTCGTCGCAGATGAACACGGTGGGACCCGCAATCAGTTTGCGCACTTCGTGCTGGCTCTTGCCGCAGAACGAACAATACAGCGTGTTCTTGGAGTCGCTGGTGCCGACCTTACTCATTATTTTCTCCGTCCGCCGTTCGATCTGTTCGTTCCGGCTGCCCCATATCGGAACCTATCCATAGATAGAGCAAAATCCGTACCAAAAAAGACCATCGTTCCAGAATGCCGCACGAATCACGGCTAACTCGAATCTTCCGCAATACTAGCCGATCCGCCCGAGCGAACCATGCTGCCAGCCGTTGATCAAGAATTCGCTAACCGGCACGACGCCCGACGCCGTGACAATAGCGTGATTTGCGGCCGTTAGGCGAGCACGGGCCCGAAATCGGTACGTCGTTGCGCGAATGACACGTCGCAGAAGCACGAAAGCAGAACTTTCGCGGCCACGACCGTCGGCACGGAGTACCAATGGGGCTGATCCCGGTTGTCTTGCGAGGCAGGCAGCGCACGGCGCCGCCTGCCCTCGTCGATGAGGTCGATACTTACGGTGCCTTCGGCGTCGATTCTTCGGCGCGCTTGTCGATCACCTTGTCGATGAGGCCGAAATCCTTCGCCATGTCGGCGGTGAGGAACTTGTCGCGCTCCAGCGCTTCCTCGATCTTCTCGTAGCTCTGGCCGGTATGCTTGACGTAGATTTCGTTGAGCCGCTTCTTCAGGTTCAGGATTTCCTGCGCGTGCAGCATGATGTCGGTAGCCTGGCCCTGGAAACCGCCCGAGGGCTGGTGGACCATGATGCGCGAATTCGGCAGCGAGAAGCGCATGTCCTTCTGGCCGGCGCACAGCAGCAGCGAACCCATCGAGGCGGCCTGCCCGACGCACAGCGTCGATACCGGCGGGCGGATGAACTGCATCGTGTCGTAGATCGCCAGGCCCGACGTCACCACGCCACCGGGCGAGTTGATGTACATCGAGATTTCCTTCTTCGGATTCTCGGCTTCGAGAAACAGAAGCTGCGCGACGGTCAGCGTCGACATGCCATCTTCGACCGGACCGGTCACGAAGATGATGCGCTCCTTGAGGAGGCGCGAGAAGATATCGTAGGCCCGTTCGCCGCGGTTGGTCTGCTCGACCACCATCGGCACCAGGTTCATGTAGGTTTCTACCGGATCGCGCATTGGTCACCCAAGGTTGGCGAGGCGCGCGTCCATCGGCAAGACTGGAACCGGTTACGGTTTGCCGGGGGAGGACGAACGTCCCGTGATGCAGGAATAACGAGAGCCCACAGATATGAGCCAATCGAGCGGCAACAAGGCCGGGGGCCGTTGATGCCTGTGGACATCAGTTCAAGCCGATTCGCGCCGCCACGGCAAAGCGATGCGGGGCAATACCCCGCGGTATCGCCGGATATCATTAACGCCGGCCGAGGGTGCCCGGCCGGCGTTTCGCAGCAAGGAATTAGGCGTCAGACCGAGGTCTTCAAGCCGCCGTCTTGGCGTCTTCGTCCTTGTAGAGCTCCTCGCGCGACACCTTTTTCTCGGTGACAGTGGCGAGTTCGAGGATGAAATCGACCACCTTGTCCTCGTAGATTGGTGCGCGAAGCTGGGCCAATGCATTGGCATTGTTGCGGTAATAGTCCCAGACTTCCTTCTCGCGGCCGGGCATCGAGCGGGCGCGTTCGACCACTGCGCGGCTGACTTCGTCGTCGGTCACGGTGATCTTGTTCTTCTCGCCGATCTCAGACAGCACGAGGCCGAGGCGCACGCGGCGGTCGGCGATCTTGCGATATTCTTCCATCGCGGCTTCTTCGGTGGTCTCTTCGTCGGCAAAGCTCTTGCCGGTGGATTCCATCTCCGACTTGATGGAATTCCACATCAGCTTGAATTCTTCCTCGATCAGCGACGGCGGCGCGCCGAACTGATGGGTCTCGTCGAGCCGGTCGAGCAGCAGGCGCTTGACGCGCTGACGGGTCGCGCCGGCGTATTCCTGGGTGAGGCGCTCCTTGGCGGCTTCCTTGAGCTTGTCGAGGGACTCCAGGCCGAGGGTCTTGGCGAATTCGTCGTCGATCACGGTATCGACCGGCGACTCGATGATGGTGGCGGTGGTCTCGAACTCGGCCGGCTTGCCGGCCAGGGTTTCGCTGGCGTAGTTGGTCGGGAACGACACCTTGAGGGTGCGGGTCTCGCCGGCGCCGATGCCGATCAACTGTTCCTCGAAGCCCGGGATGAAGGTGTTGGAGCCGATCAGGACCTGGATGTCCTCGCCGGTGCCGCCATCGAACGGGGTGCCGTCGATGGTGCCCTTGAAGCTGACGGTGACGCGGTCGCCGGATTCGGCCTTGGCGCCCTCGGCCTTCGCCGTGAAGGTGCGGTTCTGGTCGGCGACGCGCTTGATGGCTTCCTCGACGTCGGCCTCGGACACATCGGCGACCGGCTTCTCAACCGTGAAGCTCTTGAAATCGGCCAGCTCGATCGCCGGCACGACTTCGATCGCCACGGTGTAATTGAGGTCCGATTTGCCGGACAGGATGTCTTCGACTTCCTTCTGCTCGGTCGGCATCGTCACCTTGGGCTCGGTGGCGAGGCGGAAGCCGCGCTCGGTGAAGATCTGCGAGTTGGTGTCGCGGATCAGCTCTTCCACCGTCTCGGCGGCGACCGAGCGGCCGTACAGGCGCTTCAGATGGCCCATCGGGACCTTGCCGGGACGGAAGCCGTTGAGCTTGACCTTGCCCTTCATGTCATCGAGGCGCGCATCGACCTTGGCTTCGATGTCGGCGGCCGGAACGTTGACCTGGAATTCGCGCTTCAGTCCGTCGGAGACGGTTTCATTCACCTGCATGGCGTCAATCTTCTTCCCGCTGGTCCGGCGCGACGGCCGGACGTTATAAAATCTGTCTGTACGGCGCCGGGCCGAAGCCCGCCGTCGGTGGATCGGACCCATTTCATCAAGGCGGCCTCTTTTTCAAGAATCGCCTTGCGCAAACGTGCCCGGAAAACTTCAGTTCAAACGCTTTGGGCGCTTGGTGCGGGCGGAGGGACTCGAACCCCCACAACTTGCGTCGGCGGCACCTAAAGCCGCTGCGTCTACCAATTCCGCCACGCCCGCAAGAAAGCACCGTCCGTCGCGATGCCGCGAGCGGCGGGCTTATAACATGGGGATGATGGTTCGCATCAAAAAAATGGGTTTGGCAAGCCCCGCGACACATTCGCCCGGCGGCTGGACTTCACGGGCGGAAAATGGTCGGGATCGGAGATGACCCCACCGATCGTCCCGGTCTCACGCCGCACCCTGCTGGCTGGCCTCGGCGGTGCGATTTGCGCGCCGTGGCTGGCCTCGGCCGGCCTCGCCCAGAGCCGCCCTTCGCTCGCGCTGCAGGCCCGGGCTGGAACGGCTGCGCTGCGGCCAGGCGCCGAGACCGCCTGCTGGCTGCTGGCGTCCCCGGCGGCCGATGGCCCGCTCCGGTTCCGGCGTGGCGACGAGATCGACGTCGCTCTGGAGAATCAGCTTCCCATTCCCGTCGCCCTCAACTGGACCGGCCAGGACGGCGCGGCCAGTGCCGAGCCGCTGCTCGGCCGCCCGGCACTGGCCGCCGGCGGCAAGGACAGCTTCAAGGTCCGGCTGCGCCACGCCGGCACCGCCATGATCGACACCCGCCTGCTCGGGGATGGCCAGGCTTTGCCCTCGCCCGCCCGGGCGCTGGTCGTCCAGGAGACCGAAGCGGTCGCGACGGACCGCGACGAGGTGCTGCTGATCGAGGACTTTCGGTTGCGGCCGGATGGCACTCCTGTGGCCCCCGGCGTCGATCCGAAGGACGCCGAGGCCCTGTTCACCGTCAACGGCAAGTCCGGCCTCGATCTGACGGTACGGGCCCAGGATCGCCTCAGAATCCGCTTCATCAATGGCTGCCAACGCAATGTAATCGCAATAAAAATTGAATACCACGAAGTGCGTGTCATGGCCATCGATGGCCAGCCCGCCGAACCCTTCCTCGCCCGCAATGGCCAACTGGTGCTGGCGCCGGGCACCCGGATCGACGTGTTCGTCGATGCCACCAAACCCGCCGGATCGGCCTCGACCATCCTGCTTCACGACGGCAAGCAAGCCCGCCCGATCGGCCGGCTCGTCGTGTCCCAGGATGTCCCGGCCCGGGACAAGCCACAGCCGCCGGCAGCGCCGTTGCCGGGCAACGGCTTGCCGGCTCAACTCGATCTGAAGAACGCCCAGCGGATCGATCTGACGCTCGGCGCGGCCGCCCCGGTCCCCGACTGGATCCGGCCGGCCGACCTCGCCGCCGCGACCGTCCCGAGCTTTCGCGCCAAGACCGGCCGCACCGTCGTGCTGGCGCTGACCAACCGCGCAGCGGTCCCCAGCATATTTCATCTGCATGGCCACCACTTCCGCCTGCTCGACCGTCTCGACGACGGCTGGAAGCCGTTCTGGCTCGACACCCTGGCGATCGATGCCGGCCAGACCCAGCGCATCGCTTTCGCCGCCGAACACCCCGGCCGCTTCCTGATGGAAGCGATGGCTACGGACTGGGCGGCGCCGCGCCTGGTCCGCTGGTACGAAGTGGGCTGAGGGCGTCGATCCGTAGCCCCGGATAAGCCGGCGCCGGTCCCTCATTGAACCTCCGCCCCCGGATGGCGTCACCGCAACGCTGCGCGTTGCGCCGCCTTATCCGGGCTACGGTCCCCGCTCAGTAATCGAATTCGAGTCGGTCATAGAGCCGCCGGAACACCGACGGCAGCACCTCCGGCAGGTCCTCGGCGATCAGGCCGGGGCCAGCCTCGCTGCCGGCCTCGCCGTGCATCCAGACCCCGATGCAGGCCGCCTCGAAGGCCGGCACGCCTTGTGCGAGGAAGCCGCCGATGATGCCCGCCAGCACGTCGCCGGAGCCGGCGGTGGCCAGCCACGGCGGCGCATTGGCGGCAATGGTGGCGCGGCCGTCCGGGGCAGCGACAACCGTGTCCGGCCCCTTCAGCAACACCACCGCGCCCGCGCGTTCGGCCGCCATCCGCACCCGCTCAAGCTTCGAGCGAGCTGGAGCTTCGCCACTCAGGTCATTGAAAACACGAGAAAACTCGCCTTCATGCGGTGTCAGAACGACATGCGCTTCGCCGGCCGCCTTGATCGCTTCGAACAGTTGCTCGGGCGTGTCCGCAAAACTGGTCAGCGCATCCGCATCGAGCACTGCGTGGCGTCTGGCGGCCAGCAGCGCCAGCACAAACTCACGGGTCTTGTCGCCAACGCCGGCGCCCGGCCCGAGCACGCAGGCATTGACCTTGCCGCCGATCAGCGCCGCGAACTCCGCTACGGTATCGACCGGCCGCACCATCACCGCGGTCAGCGCGCCAGCATTGACCGCCAGCGCATCGCGCGGCGACACCACCGTCACCAGACCGGCGCCGCCGCGCAACGCGGCCCGGGCGGCCAGCCGCGCCGCGCCGGTGGCGGCGATGTCGCCGGACACCACGACGGCGTGGCCGTGGGAAAACTTGTGGCTGTCGAGCCGCGGTACGGGGAACGACCCGGACCAGAAGTCCGGGAGATTCTCGAAAGCTGCCGGACGGATTTCCGTCAGCACGTCGGCCTCGATGCCGATCTCCACCACCCGCAACTGACCGCAATGCACCCTTCCGGGCAGCAGCATGTGGCCCGGTTTGGGACGGAAGAAGGTGACGGTTTCCACCGCTCGCACGGCGGCGCCCGTCACCGCCCCGGTGTTGCCATTGATGCCGCTCGGCAGGTCGATGGCCAGCACAGGCACGCCCGACGCGTTGATGGCCTCGATCATGACCAGCGGATCGCCCTTCACCGGCCGGTCGAGCCCCGCGCCGAACAGCGCGTCGATGATCAGCGCGGGCGCACCGATCGACGCGGGATCGCAGGGCAGCACCTTGCCCGCCCAGGTCTGCGCCGCCAGCGCGGCGTCGCCCTTCAAGGTCGCCCGATCGCACAGCAGGATCACCGAGACCTGCCGCCCGCGCTTCGCCAGTTCGGTCGCGGCAATGAAACCGTCGCCGCCGTTGTTGCCGCGGCCGACGACTACCAGGATCGGCCCCTCTTCCGCCAGATCGACGGCGGCGTCCGCCACGGCGCGGCCGGCGTCGCACATCAGGTCAAAGCCCGAGGTGCCGCCGGCAATCGTCAGCCGATCGGCAACGGCCATTTCGGCGGTGGTGAGGACTTCCATGGAGACTCCTGTATGCGCCTCATCCTGAGGCAATGCGTATTTGTTGACGTCGAGAAAACTGCAGGCTGCACGTGATTTAGGCTGATTGCCTATTGCGAAGTCATAATCATGCGCGTACCTCGTCCGGCAGCCGGTTCGATAGCTGGGTAATGAACTGATTATGCGCCTTAAATAGCCGGATCGCCGACTTGGCACGGACCCTGCTTTTGAGGAGATCGACTATGGATCCATCGCGCTCACCCGGCAAATTGTCATTGGAGGTGGCCGACCGTCCGCGCACGAGCGAGAAATCGCCAAGGCGATGTGGCGGCAGCGCATTAACGCCCGAAACAGGGTATCGAACAGTCGGCGCGATATGCGCAATTGTAATGCAACGTGCGGCCTGAAGTTTTGAAGTGCCGGGGAGACGCTCAGTGAAGAAGATCGAAGCCATCATCAAGCCATTCAAGCTCGACGAGGTGAAGGAAGCGCTTCAGGAAGTGGGACTGCAGGGGATCACCGTCACCGAGGCCAAGGGCTTCGGCCGGCAGAAGGGCCACGCGGAGTTGTACCGCGGCGCGGAATACATCGTCGACTTCCTGCCCAAGGTGAAGATCGAAATCGTGATCTCCGACGATCTGGTCGAGAAAGCCATCGATGCGATCCGCCGCGCGGCCCAAACCGGACGCATCGGCGACGGCAAGATCTTCGTTTCCAACATCGAGGAAGCTGTCCGAATCCGCACCGGTGAATCCGGCCTCGACGCCATCTAAGGCTGCGGTCACAACCTCCTGAGGCCTATCGAAAGCAATCCGGACCGGCTAGAGATAGCCGGCCGCCGCTCGCACGCGGCCGCCTTGCGACGACCAGCCAAAGAGGTATTCATGACGACCGCCAAAGAAGTCCTGCAGTCCATCAAGGACAATGACGTCAAATACGTCGACCTGCGTTTCACCGATCCGCGCGGCAAGTGGCAGCACGTCACCTTCGACGTCTCGATGATCGACGAAGACATCTTCGCCGAAGGCACCATGTTCGACGGTTCCTCGATCGCCGGCTGGAAGGCGATCAATGAATCCGACATGATGCTGATGCTCGACCCGGCCACGGCCGTGATCGATCCGTTCTTCGCAGAGACCACCATGGTCATCACCTGCGACATTCTCGAGCCCTCCACCGGCGAGCCCTACAACCGCGACCCGCGCGGCATCGCCAAGAAGGCCGAAGCCATGGTCAAGTCGATGGGGATCGGCGACACTGTAATGGTCGGTCCGGAAGCCGAGTTCTTCGTGTTCGACGACGTCCGCTTCTCGTCGAGCCCCTACAACACCGGCTTCAAGCTGGATTCGTCGGAACTGCCGACCAATTCCGACACCGACTACGAGGGCGGCAACCTCGGCCACCGCATCCGCACCAAGGGCGGCTACTTCCCGGTCCCGCCGCAGGATTCGGTGCAGGACATGCGCTCGGAAATGCTCGGCGCGATGGCCAAGATGGGCGTCAAGGTCGAGAAGCATCACCACGAAGTGGCCTCGGCCCAGCACGAACTCGGCATGAAGTTCGATACGCTGACCTACATGGCCGACCAGATGCAGATCTATAAGTACTGCATCCATCAGGTCGCCCACATCTACGGCAAGACCGCCACCTTCATGCCGAAGCCGGTCTATGGCGACAACGGCTCGGGCATGCACGTGCACCAGTCGATCTGGAAGGACGGCAAGCCGGTGTTCGCCGGCAACAAGTATGCCGACCTGTCCGAAACTTGCCTGTTCTACATCGGCGGCATCATCAAGCACGCCAAGGCCATCAACGCCTTCACCAACCCGTCGACCAACTCCTACAAGCGTCTGGTCCCGGGCTACGAAGCTCCGGTGCTGCTGGCCTACTCCGCGCGTAACCGCTCGGCGTCGTGCCGCATCCCCTACACCACCTCGCCGAAGGCCAAGCGCGTCGAGGTCCGCTTCCCCGACCCGATGGCCAACCCGTATCTGGGCTTCGCCTCAATGCTGATGGCGGGCCTCGACGGCATCAAGAACAAGATCGATCCGGGTCCGGCGATGGACAAGGACCTCTACGACCTGCCGAAGGAAGAACTGAAGTCGATCCCCACGGTGTGCGGTTCGCTGCGCGAAGCCCTTGAGAATCTCGACAAGGACCGCGGCTTCCTGAAGCACGGCGGCGTGTTCGACGACGACTTCATCGACAGCTACATCGAGCTGAAGATGACCGAAGTGATGCGCTACGAAATGACCCCGCATCCGGTCGAATTCGACATGTATTACTCGCTGTAAGACACCGGCGGGGTTCCCCCGCCCGCGTGACAGCCGAACACGAAAGGCGCCCCGGCAACGGGGCGCCTTTTTGGTGCGGCGAACCAACCGACTTGCGGGAAGTCGTCCCGGCTTGATCCCGGCCGAATTTGGCGGAACAGTACAGCGGTGTCGGACCGCGGAGGATTTCACGTGCCCCTTGAAGACAATGGCCAGACGCGCAGCGATTGGGCCTGGTCGATCGCCGTCGGCGGAATCGCCACCGTGTCGTTCGCGATCTTCGTGCTGTTCGCCTGGTATTTCTCCGCGACGCTGTTCCTGATCTTCGCCGGCATCCTGCTCGGTGTCGGCCTCAATGCCCTGACCGAATTATTAGCCCGTGTCATGGGCGGCCCGCACGCCCTGCGCCTGACTGCCGTTTGCCTGCTGCTGGCGGCATTGCTGGGCGGCGTCGTGTTTCTCGGCGGCTCGACCATTGCCGACCAGACCAAGGTTCTGAGCACCACGCTGAAATCGCAGATCGTCAACGTCAAATCCTTCCTGGACCGGCACGGCGTCGATACCAGCTATCTCGACTTCGGCGGTCTCGGAACCGACGCAGACGGCGCGCCGAAGCCGGAGACGCCGGCCAAGCCGGCGCCGACCACGGGGACAGAGCCGAAAACCAACAACCTGCCCAGCGCCAGCGCTTTCGCGTCGAGCGGCGGCGCGATCGTCAGCCAGACGCTCAAGATCATCCTCGGCGCGGTCGGTGCGCTCGGGAATTTCTTCATCGTTCTGTTTCTCGGCCTGTCGTTCGCGGCGCAGCCGAGCGTCTACCGCAAGGGCGTGCTGAGCCTGACGCCGAAAAAATACCGTGCTGACATGACCGACATCGTCGACCGGATCAGCGATACGCTGGAGCGCTGGCTGATCGCGCAGATGATCACCATGGTTGCGGTCGGCGCCGTAACCTGGATCGGCCTGATGCTGATCGGGGTTCCCAGCGCCTTTATTCTCGGCGTCCAGGCCGGATTGCTGGCCTTCATTCCGACCGTCGGCGCGTTGCTCGCCGGCCTGATTGTGGTGCTCGCCAGCCTCGCCTCGGGCTGGGTCGCCGCCGCCAGCGCTTTCGTGCTGTTTCTCGGCGTCCATGCCATGGAAAGCTACGTGTTGACGCCGATCCTGCAGCGCCAGGCGCTCGACATTCCGCCGGCCACGCTGTTCGCATTCCAGATCATGCTCGGCATCGTATTCGGCGTCTGGGGACTGGCGCTGGCGCTGCCGGTACTGGCGATCATCAAGGTGGTGATCGATTTCCTGCGCGAGGACGACGACGCGTCATCCGCGCCGATCGTCAAGGCAGCCTAAGGCCGGTTCGCTCAGGTCGTCAGCACCGTTTCGGTGTGCTCGACTTCGGGGGGTGCCGCAAAATACGATCCGACCAGCGCGCGCCATTCGGCAAAATCCGGCGAGCCGCGGAAATCCACGGTGTGGTTTTCCAGCGTGTCCCACTGCACCATCAGGCGGTAGCGCTGCGGCTTCTCCACCGACTTGTGCAGCTCAAAACCCTGGCCGCCCTTGGCGCGCAGGAATAGCGGACGCGCCTTGGCGACCGCGGCCTCGAAATCCTTCTCGGTGCCCGGCTTGACGTCGATCTGTGCGATTTCAGTGATCATGGTGTCGCGGCCCTCTGTTGAAGTGGCCGTGTTTACCGCAAATGACCGGCGCGGTGAAGACGATCGTGGCTCAGGCGAACAGCAGCACCGTTCCCGCCACCATCAGGCAGCAGCCGACGAAGGCGATCGTCGGCCAGTTGCTGTGCGTAGCCCCGTAGCGGCCCTGCGCGCGGCGCTCGCTGATCAGCGCGGTCTCGTATTCGTCCGAATTCGAGAACATGCAGGCGAAGCCGGAACGCGCGGACACCGCCGCGGCTTCCAGCGACTGCAGGGCGGAATTCGTGTCGGAGTGGCGCGAGGTGATCATGGCGCGATCATAAAGATCGACTGGTAAACAGCGCCTTAGCGGGCGTTCTGAGCGCTCAGGTTGACGCCGCCGCGCACCACGGCAGATTTCGGCGGCGCGGTTTTTCCAGCGATCGCGCGACGCCCCTGCTCCAGCGACAGCGGCTGTTCCTCGGCCGCCTCGACGCGGTTGCGGCCGCTGCGCTTGGCCTGATAGAGCGCCGTATCGGCAGCGGCGAGCAGCACGTCGAGTTCGGTTCCGGCCGGCCCGCCGGCGACGCCGATGCTCACCGTGGTCACCACCGGGGCTTCATCGACTTCGATCCCGCAGGTTGCGAAGGTTTCGCGGACGCGCTCGGCCGCGTGCATCGCTTCCTCGAGATTGCACGGCAGCATAGCCGCAAATTCCTCGCCGCCGATGCGGCCGGACAGGTCGGAGATGCGCAGCGTGCTGGAGATGACATTGGCGAACAGTTTCAGGATCTCGTCGCCGGCCGGATGGCCGAAGCGGTCGTTGATCGACTTGAAGTGATCGATGTCGAAGATCATCACCGTGATCGGACGCCCGGCCTTGGCCTCGCGCTCGATCATCCGCGCGGTGGCTTCGGAAAAGCCGCGGCGGTTGAACATGCCGGTCAGCGGATCGCAGGATGCGGCGACCTTGTGCGCCGTCACCGTGCGCTCCGAGACCAGCATGAAGATCACGAACACGGTGCCGACGGCGTAGAGCACCAGTTCCACGGCGAAGGCGCCGACCCACACGCTGCTGTTGAAATTGCTGTGGTCGGCGTGCAGCAGGTCGCCGAGCAAAATCGGCAGCATCAGCACGAAGCCGTGCAGCAGCGGCACGAGAACCGTCGGCCAGCTCCGTTGCACCGATTTGCGCCGCTCCGACCACAACTCGTGGGCGGTCAGCGCCGCATAGAGAGCGACGATTCCGGCGCCTACGGTCATGCGCAGCGTCGTCGCATCCGGCGGCAGGGTAGCGAGGGCCACGATCCAGGCCACCGCGCCGGCGAATAATCCGACCCAGCTCGGCCGGCGGCCATGGAAGACGCGCGCGGCATTCCACACCATGGCGCAGGCCACGAAGCCGACCGCGTTGAAGGCCAGTGCGAGCACCTCGCCCAGCATCGCGCCGGCCAACGTCCAAAGCGCCACGGACGTCGCCCCTAACAGGTAGGCAAAGCCCCACCAGTTCAAAGCGGCGATCTTCTCCTGTCGTCCGAAGAACAACAGCATCCCACCCAGCATCGCGGCAACCAATGTTGCGACCAGATAAAGCGTGGAAGAATCGAGCGACATAATTGGCTACCGGCAATCGTTGCAGGATATCCGCCGCTTAAGACGGATGGCGTTATCGCGCCATTGGTAAATGTAGCGGGCCACCGATTGGAATTCCGTTTGCGCGCGAGCAAAACTTTTCATGAAAAACCGCATCAATTCGTCTGCATCGGGAACACAAAAAAGGGCGCCCGAAGGCGCCCTTTGAAATTCGATCTGCCGCTTTCGAGACAAATTGCAACGAAGCGATTAGCGCTTCGAGAACTGGAAGGACTTGCGGGCTTTCGCCTTGCCGTACTTCTTGCGCTCGACGACACGCGAGTCGCGGGTCAGGAAGCCGCCCTTCTTGAGGACGCCGCGCAGATCCGGCTCGAAGCAGGTCAGCGCCTTCGAGATGCCGTGACGCACCGCGCCCGCCTGTCCCGACAATCCGCCACCGGCCACGGTGCAGATCACGTCATACTGTCCGGCACGCGCGGCGGCGACCAGCGGCTGCTGGATCAACATGCGCAGCACGGGACGCGCGAAGTAGGTTTCGACTTCGCGGGTGTTGACGACGATCTTGCCGGCGCCCGGCTTGATCCAAACGCGGGCAACCGCGTCCTTGCGCTTGCCGGTCGCGTAGGCACGGCCCTGCTTGTCGATCTTCTTGACGTATTTCGGCGCGTCCGGCGCGGACACCTTCAGCGACGACAGCTGGTCGAGAGACTGCATGGTATCCGACATTATGCGGCCCTCATGTTCTTGCGGTTCAGCACGCCAACATCGAACGGCTCGGGCTGCTGGGCTTCGTGCGGGTGCTCGGCACCGGGATAGACGCGGAGATTGCCGAACTGGACGCGGCCCAGCGGTCCGCGCGGAATCATGCGCTCGACGGCCTTCTCGACGACGCGCTCCGGGAAGCGACCTTCGAGGATCGACTTGGCGCTGCGTTCCTTGATGCCACCGATGAAACCGGTGTGGTGATAATACACCTTCTGCTCACGCTTGCGGCCGGTGAAAACCACCTTGGCGGCGTTGATGATGATGACATGGTCACCGCAATCAACATGGGGCGTGTAGATCGGGAGATGCTTGCCGCGCAGTCGCATCGCGACCAGCGTGGCGAGCCGGCCGACCACGAGACCAGTGGCGTCGATGACGATCCACTTCTTCGTGATCTCGGCTGGCTTTGCCGAAAACGTCTTCATTGTGAAAATCCATGAAAAGGAGGCATCGACGGCGATCCGCCGAACTAGGCGCGTTTCTAGTGGGGGCGGCGGATTCCGTCAATGCCAAATCGTGTCGAAATATGTAAAATTACACAGTAAAATCATCATGTTATAAATCTGGTTCTATAATACCTTCATATTTAGCCAGCAAACGGAATGGAATAGGTGGAGGTCACGTGGGCGATCGGATCGGGGGAAGTGCCTGATAACAGGGTCACTTCTCCCACTGCGAGGCGTTTGCCGAGCTTCAGCAGCTTGGCCGCGGCGAGCACGTCTTGGGCGGGCTGGCCCTTGCGCAGGAAATTGATGTTGAGGCTGGTGGTCACCGCAAGGCCGATCGGGCCGATCGCCGACAGCAGCACCACATACATGGCAAGGTCGGCCAGCGCCATCAGCGTCGGTCCCGATACGGTGCCGCCGGGCCGCAGCATCCGCTCGCCATAGGCCTGGCGCAGCAGGCAGGTGGTGCCGTCGGCGCTCTCGATGGAGATGTCACCGGCGCCGAACGCCTGCGGAAATTCCTTGTGCAGGAATGTCTCAAGTTCGGCCACGCTCATTTTCGCGATCGTCATCTGTCCCCGCCCTGCTCTCGCCTGTCCGCCTCTGTTACAATATGGTGACGGTCCTGCCCAGCGATGGAAGATTCACTCATGGCCCAGCCTGCCCGTGCGCCCATTGCGTCGCCGCCGATCCTGTTGCGCGAGACGCTCGGCAGCATCGCGATCCTCACGCTGAATCGCCCTGGTGCGCGCAACAGCCTGTCGGAAGGCCTGATCGGCGAATTGCACGCCGCGCTCGATGCGATCGCGGGTGACCGCGCGGTCCGCGCCGTGGTGATCGCGGCGAACGGCACGGCGTTCTCGGCCGGCCACGACCTGAAAGAGCTCACCGCCCGCCGCGCCGACGCCGATCGCGGTCGCGCCTATTTTGCGCACATGATGTCGATCTGCAGCGCGATGATGCAGGCGATCGTGCTGCTGCCGAAGCCGGTGATCGCGTCGGTGCAAGGCGTCGCCACTGCCGCCGGCTGCCAGCTGGTGGCGAGCTGCGATCTGGCCGTGGCCTCGGAAGCTGCGACATTCGCCACGCCCGGCGTCGATATCGGCCTGTTCTGCTCGACGCCGATGGTGGCGCTGTCGCGCAACGTTCCGCGAAAGCAGGCGATGGAGATGCTGCTGACCGGCGAGCCGATCAGTGCGGAGCGCGCCCGCGAGATCGGCTTGATCAACCGCATCGTGCCCGCCGGCACTGAACGCGACGCGGCCATTGCGCTCGCCGAACAGGTGGCACGCAAGTCTGCGCATACCGTCAGGCTCGGCAAGGCCGCATTCTATCGCCAGGCAGAGATGGGCCTTGCGGACGCTTACCGCTTCGCCGCCGAAGTGATGGCCGAGAACATGATGGCCGCCGACGCCGAGGAAGGCATTGGTGCCTTCATCGAGAAGCGCGTGCCGAAATGGGAAGACCGGTAGCTGAAATGAACCACGACTCCTACAGCGACGATTACATCCGCGAGATCCTCAACTCAGTCAAAACCGTCGCCATGGTCGGCGCCTCGCCGCAGAACGTGCGGCCGAGCTATTTCGTGTTCAAGTATCTCGCCGAGCGCGGCTACGACATGATCCCGATCAATCCCGGCCAGGTCGGCAAGAGCCTGGTAGGAAAACCGTTCGTAGCCTCGTTGCGCGAGATCGATCGGCCGATCGACATGATCGATGTCTTTCGCAGCGCTGAATTCGTCATGCCGATCGTCGATGACGCCCTGACGCTGAACCCGCTGCCGAAGGTGATCTGGCTGCAACTCGGCGTCCGCAACGACGAGGCGGCGACAAAGGCCGAAGCCGCCGGGATCAAGGTGGTGATGAACCGCTGCCCGAAGATCGAATATGGCCGGCTGTCGTCGGAGATTTCCTGGATGGGTGTCAATTCGCGCACCCTCAGCTCAAAGCGGGCACCGCCACCGACCATGGGCATGCGGCTGTCGCTGAATCGCGGCAGCATTGGCGGCGGCGGGACGGATGCAGCCGACCGCGCCGCCAAGAACAAGAACGACATCGTCTGATCGCCGGATACGGCAATTTCTTTCGCCGCTATGATACAGCGCAGCATGGCTGTTGCGAAGTCGCGTCAAGATGCCTGATCGCCTTGACGCCGGCGACCCGCCCGATCAGCATGCCGCCAACAATTCTGCCATACAGGGAGTGACTATGAACGATCGCATTCCGGGGTTTGCCACCCTTGCCGTCCACGCCGGCGCGCAGCCCGACCCCACCACCGGCGCGCGCGCGACGCCGATCTACCAGACCACATCGTTCGTGTTCAACGATTCCGACCACGCCGCCTCGCTGTTCGGCCTGCAATCGTTCGGCAACATCTATACCCGCATCACCAACCCGACGACGTCGGTGCTGGAAGAGCGCGTCGCCGCCCTTGAAGGCGGCACCGCCGCGCTGGCGACCGCTTCCGGCCACGCCGCGCAGGTGGTGGCGTTCCAGCAGCTTTTGATGCCGGGCGACGAATTCATCGCCTCGCGAAAACTCTACGGCGGCTCGATCAACCAGTTCAGTCACGCCTTCAAGAGCTTTGGCTGGAACGTGGTGTGGGCCGACAGCGACGACATCCCCTCATTCGAGCGCGCGGTGACGCCGCGCACCAAGGCGATCTTCATCGAATCCATCGCCAATCCCGGCGGCAGCATCACCGACATCGAGGCGATCGCCGCGGTTGCGCGCAAGGCCGGCGTGCCACTGATCGTCGACAACACGCTGGCGACGCCTTATCTGATCCGGCCGATCGACCACGGCGCGGACATCGTGATCCATTCGCTGACCAAGTTTCTCGGCGGCCACGGCAATTCCCTGGGCGGCATCATCGTCGATGCCGGCACCTTCGACTGGTCGAAGGACAACAAGTATCCGATGCTGTCAGAGCCGCGCCCGGAATATCACGGCATCAAGCTGCAGGAGACGTTCGGCAACTTTGCTTTCGCCATCGCCTGCCGCGTGCTCGGCCTGCGCGACCTCGGCCCGGCGTTGTCGCCGTTCAACGCCTTCCTGATCCTGACCGGCATCGAGACGCTGCCGCTGCGCATGCAACGGCATTGCGAGAACGCCAAGGCGGTGGCGGAGTGGCTGTCGGCGCATGAAGCCGTGGCCGAGGTGAACTATTCCGGTCTGCCGAGCAACCGCTACCACACGCTGGCCCGCAAATACGCCCCGAAGGGCGCCGGCGCAGTGTTCACCTTCAGCCTCAAGGGCGGCTACGAGGCCGGCGTGAGTCTCGTGTCGAACCTGAAACTGTTTTCGCACCTGGCCAATGTCGGCGATACCCGCTCGCTGGTGATCCACCCGGCCTCGACCACCCACAGCCAGCTCGATGACGACGCCAAGACGCGCTCCGGCGCCGGCCCGGACGTGGTCCGGCTGTCGATCGGCATCGAGGACAAGGAAGATCTGATCGCAGATCTGGAACAGGCGCTGAGCGCGTAGCGTTTGATCCGCTGGACTCGTGTCCCGGACGCGGTGCGGCGCGAAGTGCCGCTCCGCAGATCCGGGATCCAGGTTTCGTCTTCGCACAACCGGGGCCCCGGCTCTGCGGCGCACCACGCCGCGAAGAAGCGGCGCAGTGCACCGCGTCCGGGGGACGATTTCACCGCGCTGAATCCGACTGGTGCGGCAGCATCCTTCCCGTTCTTAGCCCTACATCGCCTTCGCGCGCGCCGCTTTGTCCTCGCGCACCAGCCGCGCGTTGCGCTGGACCACCGAATAGGTCGCCAGCGCGAACAGGATCACCAGCAACTGGATCGACAGTGCCTCGACGCTGGGATTCAACCCGATCGCGCTGAACAGCGCCGAACCCTTTACCTCGGTGACGGAAATGATCGCCTGCTCCTGGAATTCCTGGATGGCCTCGCCGATGAACTTGATCGCCATCGCGAACAGGAACGCGGAGGTGATGATGAACAAGGGCCGCAGCGGCAGCTTCTGGGCGATCAGGTTGATGAAATAGAACAGCACGACGAGGCCCGCAGTCGCCGCCGCGAGCCCAGCGAACAGCCCGGCGCTCCAGCCGCCTTCGGTGGTGGCGAGCGCGTTGATGAACAGTACGGTTTCGGCACCTTCGCGAAACACCGCGAGAAAGGCCAGCACCGCCACCGCCAGGCTGGTATCCTGCGCCAGCGCGTTGTCGGCCTTGTGCGCGAGGTAGTCTTGCCAGCCGCGTGGATCCTGCTTCACCATCAGCCAGCCGCTGACGTACAGCATTAGTCCGGCGGCGAACAGGATCACAATGCCCTCGAACACGTCGCTATGGTCGCCGGAGTTGAATACCGCAAACGCCCAGGCCGCGATCAGGCTGGCAACGATCGCCGCCAGCGCGCCGACATACAGCGCGACCACGCGGTGGCTGCCACCGACCTTGCGCAGATATCCCGCCAAGGCCGCGATCACCAGCATGGCCTCGAGGCCCTCGCGCAGCAGAATGACGGCGGCCTGGATGAAAGCAGAAGACATGATGCGGTCCGTGGTTGATGGTCCCCACGGACATACAAACTTGCCACGGCAAAGAAAGAGCCCACGAAGCTCCGCGGATTAGAATCGTTCGAGTCAGACGGCCTTTTCAGGCGGCCTTGCCGACCAGACCGAGCTTCTGCGCCGATGCCACCGGTCGCCGCGTCTTCAACCGCTCGACCTGCAGCACCGCCAGGGTCAGCACCACGATCGCCACCGCCTGGTGCGACAGCGCCAGGTCGATCGGCACCTGATGCAGCAGCGTCAGGATGCCCAGTACCGCCTGCACGGCGATCGCCGCCACCAGCCACAGCGCGCCGTTGATGGCCGCCGCCCCCGCACGCGACCGGATCGCATCGATCGCGTGCCAGATCGCCAGCGCGAACAGCAGATACGCCGTCATGCGGTGCTCGAACTGCACCGTCAGCGTATTGTCGAACAGGTTGCGCCACCACGGCGCTTCGAAGAACAGCCGCGCCGCCGACGGGATCAACGCGCCGTCGATCTCCGGCCAGGTGTTGAAGACGCGACCGGCGCGCAGCCCGGCGACCAGCGCGCCGAAATACAGTTGCAGGAATGTCAGGCCGAGCAGCACCGCGCTGGTGACGCGCAGCCGCGCCGGCGCCGGCAACGGCGCGCGAACCTTCAGCCGCCGCAGCGTCCACACGATCGCGGCGAAAATCACCAGCGCGAGGATCAGATGCGTCGCGAGGCGATATTGCGACACCTCGACCCGTTTGGTCAGGCCGGAGGCCACCATCCACCAGCCCACCGCGCCCTGCAGCGCGCCGAGCCCGAAGATGACCCAGAGCCGCTTCTTCAGTTCCGAGGTCAGCACGCCCGACCACAGGAACCAGAGGAAGGGCAGCAAATAGACCATGCCGATGACGCGGCCGAGCAGCCGGTGGCTCCACTCCCACCAGAAGATGGTCTTGAACTCGTCGAGGCTCATGCCGGAATTGAGTTCGCGGTATTGCGGGATCGCCTTGTAGGCCTCGAAGGCCTCGCTCCAGTGCTGCTGGGTCAGCGGCGGCAGCGCGCCGGTGACCGGCTTCCATTCCACGATCGACAACCCGGACTCGGTGAGCCGCGTCGCGCCGCCGACCAGCACCATCAGCGCGATCAGCGCGGCGACCGTGATCAGCCACCAGCGCACCGGTTGCAGCCGTCTGTCGCGTGGATGGGTGATGCCGGTCATCGGGAATATCTCGGGAACAGGTCTCTGAAAACGGTCTCGGAAATCAACGCCTTGAATGGATTGGTGCGCACCTTATAGTCCGCGCGACGGCGGCTGCAAAGCAGGCGCCCTGCCCCATCTCAGCCCGGACCGCACATTTCCGTCATGACCATTCGCACCCGCAAGTTCCTCGGCACCATCTTCCTGCTCGTCCTCGTGGTGGTGTGGTCGCTGCTCGGCATGACCGTGGCGCAGGCGCCGTGGCTCGCGGCCAACGGCTGGTACCAGGCGATCTTCTACGTGGT
>NZ_JAQGJD010000110.1 GCF_028290785.1 Tardiphaga sp.
GAACCCGCGAGCTGGGCGCCGCACACGTCGAGGGTCTGGCCGGCGTCGCGCTGTGCCTGGGTCTCGCCGATACAGACAATGGCCGTCACCTTGGCGCGCCAGGCGGCCTGCGCCTTTTGCCGCACCACGGCATCGGTCTCGCCATGGTCGGCGCGGCGCTCGGAATGGCCGACGATGATGGCGGTCGCCCCCGCATCGGCCAGCATTTCGGCGGAGACGTCCCCGGTATGGGCGCCGGAGGCCTTGGGGTGACAATCCTGCGCGCCGACCGTCAGCACTCGGCTGCCTTCCTGGCCGAAATTGGCGGCCTTCATGGCGAACGGCGCCAGCAGCGTCAGCGGCGGACAGACCAGCAGATCGGCCCGGTCGATCACCTCGGGCGCGCCGCGCAGCATCGCCTCGAACTCGGTCATCGCGGCCTTGAGGCCGTTCATCTTCCAGTTTCCGGCAATCAGCGGCCGAACGGCGTCAGTCATGAGGAGATCCCGCGGTGAAAGGAGAGCTCTGGGCTAACAGAGGCCGCTGCGATGCTCAAGCTCGCCCCGCCCCGCGCAAACCGCGTTCGCGCTGGATTTCCTCGGCCGTGAATTCCGGCGCCGCGGGATCGAACTGGGTCCAGCCGGTTGCCGCCAGCGCCTCGCGGCGTTGGCCGATATCGACCGACGACGGATGCAGGATCTCTTCGAGGCGTTCCTTGTCGGCGGCATCGACCCGCGCGCTGACCAGGCTGCCACCGCGGCGGATGCTTTCGGCGAACACTTCGGCATCGTTCACGGCAACGCCGGCTTCGGCCAGCATCCCGATCACGCCGCCGGCGGCGCCCACCGCGACCGCCCCCGCGGCCACCGCCGCCAACCATCCGGCCGCCACCACCGGGCCGAGGCCGGGTATCGCCAGCAGGCCCAAGCCGGCAAGCAGGCCACCGAATCCGCCAAAACCGGCGCCGATCGCCGCACCCTTGCCGGCGCCGGCGGCAAAGTCGGGCGCGTACCACTTGTCGGCATTATTGGCGATCAGGCTGATGTCATCGGGTGCCACGCCGGCCTCCTTGAGACCGAGGACGGCGCGCTGTGCGTCGGAACAATGGTCGAACAGCCGCGAGATGGTCACCTTGCTCATGGCGTCATTCCTTGCCAGCCGTGACGTGGCCCTTGTAATCGACGCTGACATGCACCCGGGCATTGCCCTTCCTGGCGGTCCCCTGCCAGATCCCCTGCCGGTCGTTCACCAGCGGCGAGACCTCGGCATAGCCCTGCGATTCGATCCGGCTGCGCGCCTGGCTTTCGGAGAAACTGTTGGCGCCGGGCATCGGCGGCATGCCGGCCTTCGGCTGAACGGCGCCGGGGTTTTCCGTGCCCGAATTCCGCTGCGCGAGCGCCGGGCTCAGCGCCAGCCAGAATCCCAATAAGGCAGCCCCTGATCGCAATTCGATCCGCATCTGCGTTCCCCGGTGGACCGGAACGGCCCGATTCAACAAAGCGGTAGGCCTCCCCAAGTTCCATCGCAAGGCCAATCGCCGGGATCGGCCTTTACCGCTTCAATCCGCCCCGCCGCTGCCGGTTGCGACGCGGCTTCTGCCACTTTATGGTGCGCCTCCCATCCGGCGACGCCCTTCTGCGAGTTTCGCGGCAGGTGCGAGCCGGTGCCCCTCCTGACAGATAGATTGATCCCATGCTTCGCGGAATGCGCAACGCCTCGAAAAACTGGCTCGGCAAGACCGTCATGACCGTGGTCATGGTCGTGCTGATCGGCAGCTTCGCGATCTGGGGCATCGCCGACATCTTCAAGGGCTACGGAAAATCGACGCTGGCGCGGATCGGCAGCACCGAAATCTCCACCGAGCAGTTCCGCCAGCTCTTCAATGACAAACTGCAGCAGATCGGCCGCCAGTTCGGCCGGCCGCTGACCTCCGACCAGGCCCGCGCCTTCGGCGTCGATCGCCAGGTGCTGCAGCAGGTGATCGCCGAAGCCGCTCTCGACGAGGACGCCCGCCGCAAGGGCCTTGGCGTCAGCGACGCCGAAGTGATGCGCCAGATCGTCAACGATCCGAATTTCAAAGGTTCCACCGGCACCTTCGACGCGCCGCGCTTCCAGCAGTTGATCCGGTCGCTGGGTTATTCCGAGCAGCGCTACCTCGCCGAGCAGCGCAAGGTATCGCTGCGCCGCCAGATCGCGGGAACCGTCACCGCCGGCATCGAGCCGCCGAAGACCATGATCGAGGCGCTCAGCCGTTTCCAGAACGAGCAGCGCACCATCGACTTCGTGAAGCTCGAAGCCGCCCAGGCCGGCACCGTGGACGCGCCCTCGCCGGAGGCGCTGGCCACCTATTTCGAGGACCACAAGACCCAGTTCCGCGCCCCCGAATATCGCAAGATCGCCTTCGTCGCGATGACGCCGGAAGAGCTGGCGAAGTGGTCGGTGGTGACCGACGACGATGCCAAAAAGGTCTTCGAGGCACGCAAGGACAAGCTCTCGACGCCGGAGCAGCGCCAGATCTCGCAGATCGTATTCCCGACCGCGGAAGAAGCCGCGGCGGCCCGCGCCAGGCTCAACGCGACGTTCTCGTTCGACGACCTCGCCAAAGAGCGCAAGCTGTCGCCGTCCGACATCGATCTTGGCATGGTGACAAAAGCCGGCATCATCGATCCCTCGGTTGCCGACGCCGCGTTTTCGCTGGCGCCGGACGGCATCAGCCAGCCGGTCGCCGGCCGGTTCGGCGTCACCCTGGTCAAGGTCGGCAAGATCGAGCCCGGCACCCAGCCGAGCTATGACAGCGTCGCGGTTCAGTTGAAGCGCGATCTGGCCATCGAGCGCGCCCGCGCCGTGGTGTCCGACATGCACAACAAGATGGAAGACGAGCGCGGCGGCGGCGCCAACGTCATCGATGCCGCCAAGAAGCTCGGCCTGACCTCGGTGACCATCGACGCGGTCGATCGCGCCGGCCAGGGCCCCAACGGCAAGCCGGTCGGCGGCATTCCGGCCGGCGTGGACGTCGTCTCGCAGGCCTTCAACAGCGATGTCGGTGTCGACAACGACGCGCTGCAGGTTGGCGGCGGCTATGTCTGGTACGACGTGCTCGCCGTGACGCCGGCCCGCGACCGCACGCTGGACGAGGTCAAGGACCAGGCCATCGCGCGCTGGCGCAACGATCAGATCACCTCGCGGCTGCGGACCAAGGCCGACGAGATGGCGAAGAAGCTGAGCGGCGGCGCCAAGCTCGCCGACGAAGCCGCTGCGGCGGGGCTCAAGGTCGAGACCTCGGCGCCGTTCAAGCGCGACGCCAGCGTCCCCGGGCTTTCCGCCGGCGTGATCCAGTCGGTGTTCCGCGGCGCCAAGGAGGATGCCGGCCAGGCGCCGGGTGCCACGCCAGCCGAATGGATCGTGTACCGCATCACCGACATCATTGCGCCGCCGGTGGACATGGCCTCCGACGAGGTGAAGAAGCTGAAGGAGACGTTGCAGCGCGGCCAGACCGACGAACAGGTCGCGCAGTATGTCACCAGGCTGGAAAGCCAGATCGGCACCAGCATCAACGAAGAAGCCTTCGCCATCGCCACCGGCGCGGCGAGCAACAACAACTGATGAAGTGTAGGATGGGTGGAGCCGGAAGTCGCGCGACAGCGTGACTTCCGGCGAAACCCATCGGGCCGATCGTCTTGACGATGGGTTTCGCAACGGCTCAACCCATCCTAGAAGAGCTACAACGACGTCCCCGCATCACTCTGAAAGCATCTGATGGACAATCTCAGGGCAATCATCGCCAAGGTCGCCACCGGCGCCACGCTGACGCGGGAGGAATCTTCCGCCGCGTTCGACAGCATGATGTCAGGCGAAGCGACGCCGTCGCAGATGGGCGGGCTGTTGATGGCGCTGCGCGTCCGCGGCGAGACCGTCGATGAAATCACCGGCGCGGTCGCGGCGATGCGCAGCAAGATGCTGCGCGTCACGGCGCCTCCCGGCGCGGTCGACGTGGTCGGCACCGGCGGCGACGGATCCGGCTCGGTCAACGTCTCGACCTGCGCGTCCTTCATCGTGGCCGGGTGCGGCGTGCCCGTCGCCAAGCACGGCAACCGCGCCCTCTCGTCGCGCTCCGGCGCGGCCGATGTGCTGGCCGCGCTCGGCATCAAGATCGACATCACGCCCGACCAGGTCGGCCACTGCATCGCCGAGACCGGGATCGGTTTCATGTTCGCGCCGTCGCATCATCCGGCGATGAAGAACGTCGGCCCGACCCGCGTCGAACTCGCCACCCGCACCATCTTCAACCTGCTCGGCCCGCTGTCCAATCCGGCCGGAGTCAAGCATCAGATGGTCGGCGTGTTCTCACGGCAATGGGTGCTGCCGCTGGCGCAGGTGCTGCAGAACCTCGGCTCGGAGCACGCCTGGGTGGTGCACGGCTCCGACGGGCTCGACGAGATCACGCTGACCGGCCCGACATTCGTCGCCGAACTGAAGAACGGCGCGATCCGCAGTTTCGAAATCACGCCGGAAGACGTCGGCCTGCCCCGCGCCGGCCCCGACGCGCTGAAAGGCGGCGACGCCCAGGCCAATGCCATCGCGCTGCAGGCCGTGCTGGACGGCAAGCCCGGCGCATTTCGTGATGTGGCGCTGTTCAATGCCGCCGCAGCGCTGATTGTCGCCGGCCGCGTCAAGGATTTGAAGGAAGGCGTCGCGCTCGGCCAGCAATCGCTCGACAGCGGCGCGGCGCTGGAAAAGCTGAAGCGGCTGGTCGCCGTCTCGAACGCACCGAGCTGAGGACACGAGATGTCTGACATCCTGACGAAGATCGAAGCCTACAAGCGCGACGAGATCGCCGCTGCCAAGCGCGCGCATCCGCTGGCATCAGTCGAGGCGCTGGCCAAGACCGCATCGCCGCCGCGCGGCTTCATGACCGCGATCTACGACAAGCTCTCGGCCGGCGACTTCGCGCTGATCGCCGAGGTGAAGAAGGCGTCGCCGTCGAAGGGCCTGATCCGCGCCGACTTCGATCCGCCGTCGCTCGCCAAAGCCTATGAGGCCGGCGGCGCGGCGTGCCTGTCGGTGCTGACCGACACGCCGTCGTTTCAGGGACACGTCGATTTCATGGTGGCGGCGCGTGCGGCGACAAAGCTGCCGGTGCTGCGCAAGGATTTCATGTTCGACACCTATCAGGTGGTGGAAGCCCGCGCGCATGGCGCCGACTGCATCCTGATCATCATGGCGGCGCTCGATGACGCCACCGCCCGCGACCTCGAGGACGCCGCCATCGCCTGGGGCATGGACGTGTTGCTGGAGGTGCATGACCAGCCTGAATTGGAGCGCGCGTTAAATTTGCGCTCGCCGATGATCGGCATCAACAACCGCAACCTACGCACCTTCGAGACCACGCTCGCCACCAGCGAAACGTTGGCGCCGATGATCCCGAAGGATCGCCTGATGGTCGGCGAGAGCGGCATCTTTGCCGCCGAGGATCTCGCGCGCCTCGAGCGCGTCGGCATTTCCACGTTTCTGGTCGGCGAAAGCCTGATGCGGCAGAGCGATGTGACGGCGGCGACCAAGGCGTTGCTGAAGCGCGCGGCGTAAGCGACGGCGATCTTGCTTACCCTCCCCTTGAGGGGGAGGGTCGATCGCACAGCGATCGGGGTGGGGTGACAGGGCCAGCGAGAGATCGACGGCCGCGTACAACGCAACACCTTCACCCCACCCCGGAGCCAACGATGCTGCGCATCGTTCGCTCCGACCCTCCCCCTCCAGGGGAGGGTGGCCCGCGTGCACCGCGATCTTCGTGCGCAACATAACTAGGACTCTGAAAATGACCGGCAAGAAAAACAAGACCGCATCAAAAAAAGACGCCCCCGCCCTCACCCACATCGACGCCGCCGGCGAAGCGCGCATGGTCGATGTGTCGCAGAAGCCGGCCACCGAGCGCATTGCCGTGGCCGAGGGACTGGTCATCATGAGCAAGGCGACGCTGGAGCTGATCGTCTCCGGCAATGCCAAGAAGGGCGACGTGCTCGGCACCGCGCGGATTGCCGGCATCATGGCGGCGAAGCGTACCGCTGACCTCATTCCACTATGCCATCCGCTGGCGCTGTCGAAAGTCACGCTGGATATTGCGCCGGACAAGAAGCTGCCGGGCTGCCGGGTCCGCGCCTCGGTCAAGACGACCGGCCCGACCGGCGTCGAGATGGAAGCGCTGACTGCGGTTTCGGTGGCATGTCTTACGATCTACGACATGATCAAGGCCGTGGAGCGCGGCGTTCGCATCGAGGGCATCCACCTGATCGAGAAGAAGGGCGGCAAGTCCGGCCACTATCTGGTGACCGACAACGACGCGACGTAATCATCGAAGGCCGCCGGACGGGGCTCGGAGACGCCACGCCTGCAGTTCAACGGCACGGCGACAAAATCCGAACGTGCGGCGAAAGCGGCGGCAACGCTAGCTCCGCGAAATCCGCGCGTAGGCCAAGCTGGTGGAGACGCCGAGCAGCGCCCAGAACAGCAGGCTGGTCAGCGTCACCGCGACGATGAAGCTGTGCGACAGCGCGGCGGGCACCTCGCTATGGGATTCCGGCGCGACGGGCGCGCCGACCAGATGCGGCAGCGCGATCAGACCGAGGCCGAGAAGCGCGGCCCAGGCCTGCGGCCGGAACGCCAGCAGTCCGAGGCCAATGGCGGTGGCCGCCGCGGTGCCGATCCACCAGGTCTGGCGCAGCGTCAGATCGGCCACCGGCATGCCCGGCAATTCCGGCGGCAGGCCGAGGCCGGGAGCCGCGGTGAAAACCACGAAGCCGCCGAGCCCCCACGCCAGGCCTTCGCGCCAGCCGACCGGGCGGCCACGGATCGCATAGACGCCGGTGAGCAGCAGCGCGAAGCCGATCGCGGTCAGGATGTTGGCGCCGACGGTGAAGGCGTTGCGCTGCAAGCCGTCTTCCGGCTCCCACTCGACGGCGTGGCTGTGTGCGGCTGCATGATCATGGGAGGCAACGGCAGGCGCCGGCGTCGCCGCAGGCTTGGACGCCTCGACCTTGCGCTCAAAAACTTCGCTCTTCTGGATCAGTGGCACGGTGCCAACAAACTGCGCGGCCGAAATCACCGCGCCCACGATCAATCCAGCCAGCGCGGCGGAGAAAACGATCGATCTGAAAACCGGCATGGTTCAGTGGCAGGGAAACGCGTTGGCATGGCGGACATCGTGCGCGGCGTTGTGCACGGCGCTGATGTGCGAGAACCCGACCACGCCGACGATGAACAGGCCGAGCGCCATGGCCAGCACGGCTTGCATCACGGCGCTGGAATCGGCAGCGATGGCGGGCAGATGGGCGGTTTGGGTCTGTTGCATGGGAATCCTCGTCAGGCTGGCTGCATTTTAACCGAGAACCGCGGCCGGCGCGACTCCGATCTTGAGCTGCCGTCGCAGGTCTCGGCTGGTGAGATGAAAGTTCGCGCCCGCCGCGATTTTGGCGCGCAGCAGCTTGGCGCGGGCGGCGGCCTGGAAGGCGTCGCGGTGCGCGGCGAAGAAATCCTCGCACTGCTCTGGCCGCGGCATCGCCCGCAGCAACGTCCGGAAGGCGTGTCGGTGCACCAGGCAGAGGCCGTCGTGACCGTTCGGCCGGAACGCCAGCGCATCGACGTCATCGCGCCAGTGCGGGGATGGGCTATCCGGCATTCGCGCGTCGCCGCCGCATGATTTCGGCCAGCCCCCAGGCGACGCCAACGCCGGCCACCGCGCCGACGATCTTGGCGATGGCATCGAAGAAGCGCGGGTCGCGGTCGGCGCGGACGAACTGCAGCAGTTCGAGCGCGATGGCGCCGGCGATCAGTACGGCCAGCACCATCGGCAGCCGCCGCGGCAGTGCCAGGCCGAGCAACAGGCCAAGTACGGCGAAGGCAAACACGCGGTCCAGCGACGGATAGGAAAACAGATGCGGCCGCAGGCCGACCTGCGCCAGCGTCACGGCGGCGATGCCGGCAATGCAGATGCAGACCAGCGCGATGAGCAGTTTTTGAACCATGGCCGAACCTAGTCGATGATAGCCGCGATGCAACCGACGCGCCGGTTGAGGCGTGCGACAGGGTAAACGGAGCGACCCGGCACCGCTGCGCTTTTGCCTCGCCTGCCCCGCTGCGCTAGAACGGCGCCTGATTTGGCCGGTTCGCTGCGCGTTGTATCGCCGGCATGGAGAAGAAGTAGCATGGCCCTGATGCCGGTTGCCGATGCGCTGGCCGCGATTCTCGCCGGCGCCGATGCGCTGCCCGAGGAGCGGGTGGCGCTGGAGGCGGCGTATCATCGCGTGCTCGCGCGCGACGTCGCGGCGCTGCGCACGCAGCCGCCGCAACCGATGTCGGCGATGGACGGCTATGCGGTGCGTGCCGCCGATGCGGCCATGGACGCGCGCCTCCGGGTGATCGGCGAGATCGCTGCCGGGCGCCCGTTCGCGCGCGCGCTTGCCGCCGGCCAGGCGCTGCGGATCTTCACCGGGGGCGTCGTGCCCGACGGTGCCGATGCCGTGGTGATCCAGGAAGACGCGACGCGCGACGGCGACACCGTCACCATCAACGAAGCCGCCAGCCCGGGAAAACACATCCGGCCGGCCGGCGTCGATTTCAACGCTGGCGACGTGCTGCTGCGCGCGGGCTCACGGCTAACCGACCGCGACCTGGCGCTCGCCGCCGGCATGAACCATCCGGAATTGCCGGTCCGCCGCCGCCCCGTCGTCGCGGTGCTCGCCACCGGCGACGAGCTGGTGATGCCGGGCGCGGTCCCCGGCCCCGGCCAGATCGTGCTCTCCAACGGCTTTGCGCTGCGCACGCTGGCACGTGCCGAAGGCGCCGACGTGATCGATCTCGGCATCGCCCGGGACACCGTTGAATCGACCAATGACGGCATCCAGCGCGCCATCGCGGCCGGCGCTGATATTCTGATCACCACCGGCGGCGCGTCGGTCGGCGATCATGATCTGGTCAAGCCATCGCTGGAGGCAGCCGGCGTCGAGATGGCGTTCTGGCGGATCGCGATGCGGCCGGGCAAGCCGATGATGCATGGCCGGCGCGGCGCGATGCGTGTGATCGGCCTGCCCGGCAATCCGGTGTCGTCCTATGTCTGCGCCTTCCTGTTCATGGTGCCGCTGATTCGCGCGCTGTCGGGACGCACGCATGTGAATCACATCATCGAATCGGCGGTGCTTGGCCGCGAGCTCGGCGCCAACGACCAGCGCGAGGATTATTTGCGCGCCGTGCTGACGCGCCGCGACGATGGCGCTTTGATAGCCACCGCGGTGACCCGGCAGGATAGTTCGCTGTTGGGGAATCTCGCTGCCGCACAGGGACTTCTGATCCGCAGGCCGTTCGCGGCGGCGGCACCGGCAGGCTCCGCCTGCGAGATTATGCGACTGCCGACTTAAGCGCTTGCGGTTTTGTTGACGGGAAATTAAGCGTTGCGGAACACATATGGAACATATAGTGTTCGTTCATGATTTGTTTCGAGGCTTCGCGGCCTTCTGCCCTTGAAGCCTGACTTAAAACCCAACACGACGATGCGGCGGCACAACCCGTCAACGAAGGATGGACCCAGATGCTCACGCGCAAACAGTATGAACTTCTGAAATTCATCGATCAGCGGCTCAAGGAAGCCGGCGTGCCGCCGTCGTTCGACGAGATGAAGGACGCGCTCGATTTGCGCTCCAAGTCCGGCATCCACCGTCTGATCACCGCGCTGGAAGAGCGCGGCTTCATCCGCCGGCTGCCCAACCGCGCGCGCGCCATCGAAGTCATCAAGCTGCCTGAACTCGGCGTCAGCACCGCGGCCCCCGCCGCCGGCCGTCGCGGCTTCACGCCGAGCGTGATCGAAGGCACCCTGGGCAAGGTCCGCCCGATGAGCGGCAATGGCAACGGCAGCGGCGATATCGAGGACGACAGCCGCCGTTCGGTGGCGGTCCCGGTGATGGGCCGCATCGCGGCGGGCACCCCGATCGAGGCGCTGCAGACCCGCAGCCACACCATCAACGTGCCGCCGGACATGCTGGGCTCCGGCGAACATTACGCGCTCGAAGTGCGCGGCGATTCGATGCAGGACGCCGGCATCCTCGACGGCGACATGGCGCTGATCCAGAAGAACGAGAGCGCCGATACCGGCGACATCGTGGTGGCCCTGATCGACGAGGAGGAAGCCACGCTGAAGCGCTTCCGCCGTCGCGGCGCCTCAATCGCGCTGGAGCCCGCCAACGACGCCTACGAGGTCCGCATCCTGCCGCCGAACCGGGTGCGCATCCAGGGCAAGCTGGTCGGGCTGTACCGCCGGTATTGAGGTCTCAAGCTCTCCCGCTCTGCTGCGGGGAGAGGGAAGTGAAGCAAGATCGCTCACTGTTCTTCTGCCTGCACGTCAGCCTCGGCCGGCGTCGCATCTACCGGCCGGCTCGTGGCGGGTCGGTCGCCGGTTTCCGGCTCGGGCGCATCCGGCACCGCCGGTGACCACGGCCGGTCGATGCCATCCGGCCGCACCGCCTCCGCGACCCACCTGCCACGATCATATCGCAAGACCGTCGCGCCGTTTTTCTGCAGCGTCGCGGAGTTGAGCACCAGCGCCGCGCAATCGTTCGGCGGCTGTTTGGCGGTGACGATGATCGCCGCCTGCGCGCAGTCATCCGCGAACCCATCGGCCTGCAGCGTCAGCGCCACCAGCGCGCCGTCGGCAAGGGCCGTGACGCAGCCTGCGGCATCGCAGGCCACGCCGTCCGACAGCGACGCATCGTTCGGCAGCCGCGCATCGGCATCCCCTGCGAGCCATTCCTTCAGCAAAAATGAATCCCTGGCGCCGCGCATCAGGTGCAGCCGCCCGTCTCTGCCGCGCACCGCGACGCTGTGGCCATCGCCGGATATCAGCACATCCGGCTGCCGCACCATGAGCGCCCAGGCGATCGACAGCGCCAGCACGCCGGCGCCGGCGAACCGCAGAGGCGTGCGCAGCAGCCCGAGCATGACGATGCCGGCCGTGGCCGCCATCAAGGGCCCGCTGCCGAACGCCGCCATCCGCCCGATGGCGCCCGGCAGCGCCGCCACCCACTGCGTCACCACGATCATCCACTGGATGCCGAGGTCCATCAGCCGCCAGAACACGCCATCGAAACCGAACGGCATCGCGGCCAACCCCAGCAGTCCCGCCGGCATCACCAGCGCGGATACCACCGGCATCGCCAGCAGATTGGCGAGCACGCCGTAGGGCGTGACGCGGTGGAAGTGGAACGCCGCGTAAGGCGTCGTCGCCAGCCCCGCGACCAGCGAGGCCAGCGTCAGCATCGCGATCTCGCGGCCGCCCCACAGCGCCGCGCGCGCCGTGGCGGAATGGTCGGCCGAAGCCAGCAGGATCGGCATGCCGCCCTGCACCAGTGCGACAAGACCCAGCGTGGCCGCAAACGACATCTGGAAGCTCGGATGCACCAGGGCTTCCGGCGCCACCACCAGCACGAGCATCGCCGCCACCGCCAGCGTGCGAAACGTGATCGCGCGGCGGTCCACCATCACCGCGGTCAGCACCACCGCCGTCATAAAAAACGAGCGCTGCGTCGCCACCTCCGCGCCCGACAGCAACAAATAGAACAGCGCCGCCAGCAGCGCGGCGCCGGCCGACCACTTCTTGATCGGAAATGTCACGGTGAGCACGGGGATCAGCGCCAACAACGCGCGCACCGCAAAGAACACCACGCCGGCGACCACTGCCATGTGATAGCCGGAGATCGACAGCACGTGGCCGAGCCCGGAGATGAACATGGCGTCGTTGACCTCAGGCGAGATCGCGTCGCGACGCCCGGTCAAGAGCGCGGTGGCGATGGCGCGGGCGTCGCCCGACAGCGTGGTGCGGATCCGCGCGTCGATGGCGTCGCGAAGGCCTTGCATAATGGCGGCATAGCGCAGCCGGAGACCGGGCTCGGTCGGCGGATCGACCGCTTTGATGCCGCCGGTGACGAAGCCGGAGGCGCCGATGCCCTGGAAATACAAGTCGCGGCCAAAGTCGTAGCTGCCCGGCCGCAGCGGCGACAGCGGCGGCTGCAGCCGCGCCTTCAACTCGACAAAGCTGCCGACTTTCGGCGCGGTGCCCTTCTTCACCGACAGCCGGACGCGTTCGAGTTTGATCGACGCGCGAGGACTGTCCATCGTCGCGACCCGCAGCACGAAACGATCGGTGCGCTCGCGCTCCTCATGGGTCTCGACAAAGCCCGTGAGCGCAACGCCGTACATCGGCCGCGCTAGCACGCCGTGCGCAATCCGCGCGGTCTTCAGCGACACCACCGCGAAGCCGGACGCCATCGCGGCGATCATCACGAGCCACGGAAACCAGCTCTGCCGTCGCGCCAGCAACGCGGTGATACACAACGCGGCCGCGGTGGATGCTGCGACCCACGCCACCGGCTCATGCTCCGCGGCAAAATACAACGCGATGCCGCTGCCGAAAGCGACCGGCACCCAGGGCAGTAAGCGTCCGGGCCCGGTCTCGGCACGCACCCACGCCTGCAAGGTGGCAATGAAGGAAGGCCACAAGCCCAGGCCGGGCCGCGCCACGCCGATCGCCGGCGCCGCCTGCGGCGGCCAGGTGCCGGCATGCACGCGCGGTCGGTTGTTGCGTCCCCCGTTCGCCATCGCGCTGCTCGTCGCCCGGCTTTCCCCGACGCGATGCTAGCGGATGGGAATACCGGGCGACTACGGGAACGGATGGGGAATGTGGAGCGCTCCATCCTCTCCACGTCGTCCCCGCGAAAGCGGGGACCCATACGCCGTGCAGGCGTAGGGCAGTCAAGCGGAGAGACCGCGCCTCAGATTGAAAGGTCGGAGGCTATGGGTCCCCGCTTTCGCGGGGACGACGGCGGAGAGACCTCACGTCGCCTTGGCGTAGCTGTCGCGCAGCCCTACCGTGCGGTTGAACACGATTTTGCCCGGCGCGGAGTCGCGGTCGCGGCAGAAGTAGCCCTGCCGCTCGAACTGCACCGCGGCGTCGGAATTGTCACCAGCCAGCGCCGGCTCGACCATGGCGCCGGTCAGCGTCTCCAGCGAGTCCGGATTGATCTGCGACGCGAAGTTCGCGGCGTCGGGCTGCGGCGCGGTGAACAGCAGGTTGTAGATCCGCACTTCCGCCGGCACGGCCTGCGCCGCGGCAACCCAGTGGATCGTCGCCTTGACCTTGCGTCCATCCGGCGCGTTGCCGCCGCGGGTTTCCGGATCGTAGATGCAACGCAGTTCGGTGACTTCGCCGGCGGCGTTCTTGATCACCTCGCGGCAGGTGATGAAGTAGCCGTAGCGCAGCCGCACCTCGCGGCCCGGCGCCATCCGGAAGAATTTCTTCGGCGGCTCTTCCATGAAGTCGTCGTGCTCGATGTAGAGCTCGCGGCCGAACGGAATTTTTCGCGAACCCAGCGACTCGTCCTCGGGATGGTTGACGGCGTCGAGCTGCTCGACCTGGCCTTCGGGATAGTTCGTGATCACGACCTTCAACGGCTTCAGCACCGCCATGCGGCGCTGCGCGGTGCGGTTCAGGGTCTCGCGCACCGCGAAGTCAAACATGTCGATGCCGACGGTGCTATTGGCTTTCGCCACGCCGATGCGCTTGATGAATTCCCGCAACGCCGCCGCCGGCACGCCGCGACGCTGCAGACCGGCCAGCGTCGGCATCCGCGGATCGTCCCAGCCGTTGACGTGACCGCCGCGCACCAGCTCGGTGAGCACGCGCTTCGACAGCAGCGTGTAGGTCATGTTGAGGCGCGCAAACTCGTACTGGTGCGGCCTCGACGGCACCGGCAGGTTCTCCAGGCACCAGTCGTACAAAGGCCGGTGATCCTCGAATTCCAGCGTGCAGATCGAATGCGTGACGTGCTCGATAGCGTCCGACTGGCCATGGGCAAAGTCGTAGCTGGGATAGATGCTCCAAGCCGTCCCGGTGCGCGGGTGATGCGCATGCAGGATGCGGTAGATCACGGGGTCGCGCAAGTTGATGTTGCCCGATGCCATGTCGATCTTGGCGCGCAGCACGCGCGCGCCGTTGGGAAATTCGCCGGCGCGCATCCGCGCGAACAGGTCGAGATTTTCCTCCACGGAACGCTCGCGGAACGGGCTGTTCTGGCCGGGCTCGGTCAACGTGCCGCGCTTGACGCGGATCTCCTCCTGCGACTGGTCATCGACATAGGCTTTGCCGGCGCGGATCAGCTCCTGCGCCCAGGCATAAAGCTGTTCGAAATAGTCCGAGGCGTAATGCAGGTTCGAGCCCCAGTCGAAGCCGAGCCAGCGCACGTCGCGCTGGATCGCGTCGATATATTCCTGCTCTTCTTTCGTCGGGTTGGTGTCGTCAAAGCGCAGGTTGCAGATACCGCCGAACTCCTCGGCGATCCCGAAGTTCAGGCAGATCGACTTGGCGTGGCCGAGATGCAGGTAGCCGTTGGGCTCCGGCGGAAACCGCGTCACCACGCGCTTGTGCGCGCCGGAGGCCAGATCCGCTGCCACGATGTCGCGGATAAAGTCGCGGCCTGCCTCTGCGGCGGTGCCGGCGGTCGATTCGTCTGTCATGGGGTGCCTTTCAAGCTGCGCCCTATGTGCCAAATCCCGGCGGCCGCGCCAAGGGCCGGAACAGCGGTCTGGAACCGGCCCCTCGTACTGGCTGGTAATTGGAGGACAGCGTGACAACCTTATGATAAACGCCCGCCAACCGTCTCCAGCATCGATCGAAGCCATTTAATGACCGCACCCATCGTCACCCGTTTCGCGCCCTCCCCGACCGGATTCCTGCATATCGGCGGCGCCCGCACCGCTTTGTTCAACTGGCTGTACGCCCGCGGCCGTGGCGGCAAGATGCTGCTGCGGATCGAGGACACCGATCGCGAACGCTCCACCGAACCGGCCATCGGCGCCATCCTGGAGGGGCTGAAGTGGCTCGGCATCGAGTGGGACGGCGACACCGTCTACCAGTTCGCCCGCGCCGGCCGGCACCGTGAAGTCGCCGAGCAGTTGCTGGCCGAGGGCAAGGCCTATTACTGCTACGCCTCGGCCGACGAGTTAAAGGAGATGCGCGAGAAGGCCCGCGCCGAGGGCAAATCGAAACTCTATGACGGCCGCTGGCGCGACCGCGCCGCGTCCGAGGCACCGGAAAGCGTCAAACCGACCATCCGCCTCAAGGCGCCGCTGGACGGCGAGACGGTCATCGACGACCAGGTGCAGGGCCGCGTCACCTGGAAGAACGAGAACCTCGACGACCTCGTGCTGCTGCGCGGCGACGGTAACCCGACCTACATGCTGGCGGTGGTGGTCGACGACCATGACATGGGCGTGACCCATGTCATTCGCGGCGACGACCACCTGATCAACGCCGCTCGCCAGAAGCAGATCTACGAGGCGCTCGGCTGGACCATCCCCAGCATGTCGCACATCCCGCTGATCCACGGCCCCGACGGCTCGAAACTGTCGAAGCGCCACGGCGCGCTCGGCGTCGATGCCTACCGCGCCATGGGCTATGTACCGGAGGCGCTGCGCAATTACCTGGTGCGGCTCGGCTGGAGCCACGGCGACCAGGAAATCTTCTCGACCGAGGAGATGATCCGGGATTTCGACCTGCCGGCCATCGGACGTTCGGCGGCGCGGTTCGATTTCGCCAAGCTGGAAAACCTCAACGGTCACTACATCCGCCACGCCGACGATCAATCTCTTGTGACGATGTTCGAGGACGTGCTGGATTACGTTCCCAACGGCGGCGACGTGAAGGCCAAGCTCACCGACGCCAGCCGGGCCCAGTTGCTGCAGGCGATGCCGCAGCTGAAGGAGCGCGCCAAGACTT
>NZ_JAQGJD010000120.1 GCF_028290785.1 Tardiphaga sp.
CCGTTCTTCCCCACGATAATGTGGTCGTGCACCGCGATTCCCAGCGGTTTGGCGACGTCGATCACCGAGCGGGTCATCTGCACATCGGCTTGGGAGGGTGTCGGGTCGCCGGAGGGGTGGTTGTGCACCATGATGATCGCGGTGGCCGACAGTTCCAGCGCGCGCTTCACTACCTCGCGCGGATAGACCGGCGTGTGGTCGACGGTGCCGACCTGCTGCACTTCATCGGAGATCAACTGGTTGCGCTTGTCGAGGAACAGCACGCGAAACTGCTCCTTGTCGGCGAAGGCCATAGAGGTACGGCAATAGTCGATCACCGTCGCCCATGACGACAGCACGGTGCGCTGCTTCAGCTCGCCCCTGGCGACGCGGCTGGCTGCCGCGGCGATCAGCTTGATCTCGGTGATCGCGGCTTCGCCGAGGCCGGCGACTTCGCGCAACCGCGCATCCGGCGCATGGACCGCTTCGGCAAACGAGCCGAACTTGCCGATCAGGGATTTCGCCAGCGGCTTGACGTCGCGCCGCGGCAGGGCGCGGAACAGCACCATTTCCATCAGCTCGTAGTCGCTCAGCGCATTCGCGCCGGCGTCGCGGAAGCGCTCGCGCAGCCGCTCGCGATGGCCGTGATAATGCGGCGCCTCGCTCAGGCCGGATGGGTAGGGATCGTTGGCATCTGCGGGCATGGACGCACACTTCAATTCAGGATGGCCGCGAGCATGCCGCGCCCAGCGGGTTTTGCAACCATGAATTGTCGCGAGTCGAAAAGCAGCCCCGAAGCGAAGCTGGCCGGATCAGGCCGCCGTCGGCGGCTTTTCGTTGTGCCGCTTCGACAGCGTGAAGATCTCGACGCCGGTGGCAGTGACGCCGACGGTGTGCTCGAACTGCGCTGACAACGAACGGTCACGGGTCACCGCGGTCCAGCCGTCGGACAGCACCTTCACATGCGGCTTGCCGAGATTGATCATCGGCTCGATGGTGAAGATCATGCCGGGCTTCAGCGGTACGCCCTCGCCGGGGCGGCCGACATGAATGATGTTCGGCTCGTCGTGGAACAGCCGGCCGACGCCGTGGCCGCAGAAATCGCGCACCACGCTCATCTGCTGCGGCTCCACGAAACTCTGGATGGCGTGGCCGATATCGCCGGTGGTGGCACCAGGCTTCACCGCGGCGATGCCGCGCATCAGCGATTCATAGGTGACGTCGATCAGCCGTTCGGCCTTCCGGGCGATCGGTCCGACGGCGTACATGCGGCTGGAATCGCCGTACCAACCATCGACGATGAAGGTGACATCGACATTGACGATGTCGCCTTCTTTCAGCGCGCGGTCGCCGGGCATGCCATGGCAGACCACGTGGTTGATGGAGATGCAGCTCGAATAACGGTAGCCGCGATACATCAGGGTGGCGGGGAAGGCGCCGTGGCTGAAGCCGAAATCGCGGACGAAATCGTCGATCGCCGAGGTCAAAACGCCCGGCTTCACCAGATCGGTAAGTTCGTCGAGGCACAGCGACGTCAGCGCGCCGGCCTTGCGCATGGCGGCAAAGGCGCCGGGGCCGTGCAGCTTGATCTGCCCGGTCTTGCGCTGGGAGGCTTCGGAGGCTTCGACGTAGCTCATTGGGTAATCTTGCCAGGCGGGATCGTGTGACGGGAATATGTAATGAAGGCTCAACTTAATCGCTGGGGCGCGTAGCGCAAGCCAGAGCTGCCGCGCTGGGGGCTCATGGCTCGTTATGGCTCGATCGGCACCGGGCCGGCCAGAATAAGGCCATCCTGTCGGATTTCGCAGGTATAGGCGATCGCCTCGACGCCGGCTGCGCGGGCGGTATCGAAGGCCCGCCCGTAGGCCGGATCGATGTCCCGGGCCAGCGCGAAGCGGCTGGAAGAGCCGATCTGGATCACAAACAGCATCACGGCGCGGGCGCCCGCCTTCGCCACGGTGGCCAGTTCCTCCAGATGCCGGGCGCCGCGCGCGGTCACAGAATCCGGGAATTCGGCCAGTCCGAGCCAGCGCATCATGTGCACGTTCTTGACCTCGACATAGCAGGGGGGCCGCGCCTGATCCTCGAGCAGGAAATCGACCCGCGAGGCCGCGCCATATTTCACCTCGCGGCGGACGCCGGCGTAGCCGGCCAGTTCCGGGATCGCCCGCGCCGCCAGCGCCTCGGCGACGATGGCGTTGGGGTGCATGGTGTTGACGCCGACCAACTCAGGGCCATTGCCGAAATCGGCCTCGATCAGCTCCCAGGAATAAGGCAGTTTTCGCGCCAGGTTCGGCGACTTCGACAACCAGACCCGCGCTCCGGCCGTCTGCAGCCCGATCATGGCGCCGGGATTGGCGACATGGACGGTGATGACACTGCCATCGGACAATTCGACGTCGGCGAGGAACCGCTTGTAGCGCCGCAGCAGCGTCGCCGGGACCAGCTCGTCGGCAAATTTCACAGCGTGCCGGGGACTTCGACAACCGTGGATTCCACCGGCAACGCGCCGCCGCGAATCCGCAATTCACGCACCGGGTAGGGCACTTTGATGCCTTCGCGCTTGAAGGCGTCCCATAGCGCCAGCATCACGTCGCTTTTCACGGCATCCATGCCATCCGGCGAGTCGATCCAGAACGTCAGCGCGAACTTCATGCCGGCATCGGCGAATTCAGTGAGCAGGCAGTTCGGCGGCTTCGCCAGGCTGGCGCGCGGCGAGGCCGCGGCGACTTCGATCGCCAGCTTGCAGACCAGCCGCGGATCGGCGTCGTAGTTGGTGCCGAAATTGACCTTCACCAGCGTGTCCTTGTCGGTGTAGGTCCAGTTCACCACCTTCTGGGTGATCAGGTCCTCGTTCGGGATCAGGAATTCGCGGCCATCGCCGGCAGCGACGGAGATGTAGCGCGTGTTCATCGCGCTGATGCGGCCGGAACTGTCGCCGATGGTGACAAGGTCACCGGGCTTTACCGATTTGTCGGCCAGCAGGATCACGCCGCTGATGAAATTGGCGACGATCTTCTGCAGGCCAAAACCGATGCCGACGCCGACCGCGCCGGAAAACACTGCCAGCGCCGACAGGTTGATACCCACCGCGCCCATCACCAGCGCGACGGCGAACACCATCAGCAGCAGCCGCACCAGCTTGATCAGCAGCACCTGGATCGATGGCGTCAGGTCATGGGTCTGCCGGATGCGGCCCTCGAGGAAATTGCTGGCGAGATTCGATAGCCACAGCGCCACAGCCAGTAGCACGCCGAGCTTGATCAGCAGCAGCGGCGTCAGCCGGAGACCGCCGAGATCGATCCCGATCGAATCCAGCATCTCGATGGTCGGCTGCAACTGGCCGAGGATGCTCAGCGCGGCAACGAACCAGGCCGAGATCGACACCAGCCGGACGATGAATTCGTTGCGGATGACGCTGGTGACCAGCCGGATCACCAGCCAGGCCAGCGCCAGCTTGGCGGAAACGGCGAGAAGGTAGCTGCGGCTCGGCCATGTGGAATGCGACATCACGATGCGGGCGATGATCATGAGCACCGCGAAGGCCACGGTGGACGCGCTGGTGACCAGGATCCGCATCAACAGCCGCAGCGGTCCGGGCCAGCCCATGGCCTGCGATGTCATGTCGATCCGCGACCGTACGCCCGCGCCGATCGCGAAGGCAAAGCCGGCGCCGATCAGGATCACGCCGAACTGCAGATAGAACCATGGCGACGTCACTTCCGCCCCGAACGAGCGCGCGGTGGCGAGGGCGAGTTCGTAGGTGTCTTTCAATTCAAGCATCCGGACGTCTCGTTCTCGCGCTGGCGTCAAATTGATTCGAATGTGCGGTAGAATCACACAAGCGCCACCCGAGCGCCATCGATGGCCGGTGTTGAAATGTCAGCTTTTAACGGCAATCAGGCCAAATGCAGCTACGGGCAAAAATCGGTTGGCCTCGCGGGGAGGCGACGATAGAGATGCAGTTGCAAGTATTTATCACTGCGGAGTCTCATGGCCTCACTTGATTCAGTCAGCATCGCCATCCTTCTTGGCGCCGTTCTGGTGATGGCCGGCATCCTGTCGAGCTTGCTTGCTCTGCGCTTCGGCGCCCCCTTGCTGTTGTTCTTTCTGTTTATCGGCATGCTGGCCGGCGAGTCCGGGCCCGGTGGGGTCCGTTTCGACGATGTCCACACCACCTATCTGGTCGGCTCGGTCGCGCTGGCGCTGATCCTGTTCGATGGCGGGCTGAAAACACGCTTTCAGAGCATCCGCGCCGTGCTGGCGCCCTCCATGGTGCTGGCCACCGCCGGCGTGCTGCTGACCGCGCTGATCACCGCGCCGGTGGCCAAATATGCCCTCGGCCTGGAGTGGACCGAGGCGATGCTGATCGGCGCCGTGGTGGCTTCGACCGACGCGGCGGCGGTGTTTCTGCTGGTGCATGCGCAGGGGCTACGGCTGCGGCCGCGCGTTGGCGCGACGCTGGAAGTGGAATCCGGCACCAACGATCCGTTCGCAGTGTTTCTCACCTTGATGCTGGTGAAGCTGCTCGCGCTCGGCGGCAGCTCAGCCGGCCATGTGGTGATGGAATTCATCCAGGAAGTGGTGCTGGGCACGCTGATCGGCGTGGTCGGCGGCCGGCTGGTGGTGCTGCTGCTCAACCGGGTCGCGCTGCCGCAAGGGCTGCACGCGCCGTTCGTCTGCACCGCGGCGCTGGTGATCTTCGGACTGGCGCAGATGTTTCACGCCTCCGGCTTCCTCGCGGTCTATCTTGCCGGCATCGTCATCGGTAATCGGCCGACCCGCGCGCACAATTCGGTGGTGGCGTTCCTCGACGCCGCCACCTGGCTGGCGCAGATCGTGATGTTCGTGCTGCTCGGCCTGCTGGTGTCGCCGCAGCGCCTGGTCGGCAGCATTCTTCCCGCGGTCGCGGTGGCATTCGTATTGATGCTGGTGGCGCGACCGATCGCCGTCTTCCTGTGCCTGGCGCCGTTCCGCTTCAACTGGCGCGAGAAGGCCTTTGTCGCCTGGGTCGGCCTGCGTGGTGCGGTGGCGATCTTCCTGGCCTCGATCCCGATGCTGGTCGGGCTGCCCAAGGCCTATCTGTATTTCGACGTCGCCTTCGTCGTCGTCATCATCTCGCTGCTGCTGCAGGGCTGGACGCTGGCCTTCGCCGCGCGAAAGCTGCACGTCGCGCTGCCGCGCACCGACAAGGGCCCGCGCCGCATCGAGCTCGACTTGCCGGGCCAGCTCGAGCAGCAGCTGGTGGGCTATTCGGTGCGGCCGAAAAGCCTGTATCTGAAGCGCGGGCTGATCCCGTCGTGGTCGAAGCCGACGCTGGTGATCCGCAACCAGCGCATCCTGTCGCCTGCCGAGGCCGACCCGGTCGCCGCCGGCGACTACCTCTATCTGCTGGCGCCGCCGGAGAAGGCCGAGTCGCTCGATCGTTTTTTCGTCGATATGCCGCCCAGCACGGCGCCGGATCCGCATCTGCTCGGCGATTTCGTGGTGTCCGGCGAGATCACGTTGGGTGACCTCGCGGCGATCTACGGCATCGCCGTCGATCCGGACGAAGCAACGCTGACGCTGGCGGATTATTTCGACGTCCACCTCGATCACGCGCCGACGGTGGGGGCCGCGCTGCCGGTCGACTCCATCGACCTGGTGGCGCGCAGCCTCGGCGGCGGCCGCGTGAACGTCGTCGGCCTGCGTCTGCCCGAAGATGAAGATGCGGCGCCGCCGAAGCTGACGCGAAAGCAGTTTGCCAGGCGCAAGCTGTTGAAGGTGTGGAAGTCGTTGTCGGGCGCCTGAGGATATGGCTTCTCCACGAGAGGTACGGCCTCTCCACGAGTCGTCCCCGCGAATGCGGGGACCCATACCCTCAGGCTTCAAAATAAGAACGCCACTGCTCGCGGCGTTTTAGCCCGAGATCGCGGCGTGTATGGGTCCCCGCGTTCGCAGGGACGACGCCGAGATTGAGGGGCAAGATGAGCTAAACACTTCGGCCGTTATGACGCCTGCGGCAACACCTCGACCCCGCCGAATGCCGCGACACGGCCGCGTTTCAGCATCACCACGCTGGTCGCCAGTTGCCGCATCTCGTCGGCGTCGTGGCTGACATAGACCATCGGAATATCGGCCTCGTCGCGCAGCCGTACCAGATAGGGCAGGATCTCCGCCTTGCGTTTGTCATCGAGCGCGCCGAGGGGCTCGTCGAGCAGCAGTAGCCGCGGCCGCGACAGCAGCGCACGCCCCAGTGCCACGCGCTGGCGCTCGCCACCGGACAGCCCGCCGGGCCGCCGCGCCAGCAGGTCGCCGATGTCGAGCAGATCCGTCATGCGGGTTTCCTGCACGGGATCGCGATCGAGCCGGTTCATCCGCCGGCCGTAATCGAGATTCTGCGCCACGTTGAGATGCGGAAACAGCCGCGCGTCCTGGAAGACATAGCCGATCCGGCGGCGATGGGCCGGCACGTGGACGCCGGCTGCGGTATCGTCGAGCACGTCACCATCGATGGCGATGACGCCGCGGTCGGGTTTCACCAGACCGGCGATCATCGACACCAGCGACGTCTTGCCGGCGCCGGAGGTGCCAAACAGGCCGGTGACGCGACCCTCGCTGGTGAAAGCGACATCGACCGCGAACTCGCCGAGCTTCTTGAACACGTCAACGCGCAGCACGATCAATTCCCATGCAAGCGTTGCGTCGCGCGGCGCGCGAACCACTCCGAAGCGATCAGCGCCGCGATGGCGATGCTGATGGAGATGATCACCAGCCGCAACGCGGCGGTGTCGCCATCCGGCGTCTGGATCAGCGAATAGATCGCCGAGGAGATCGTCTGGGTCTCGCCGGGAATGTTGGAGACGAAGGTGATGGTGGCGCCGAACTCGCCGATCGCCTTGGCAAAACCGAGGACCATGCCAGCCAGTACGCCGGGCATCGCCAGCGGCAGCGTCACGGTGGCGAAGACTTTCCACGGCGACGCGCCGAGCGTGCCCGCGGCCTGTTCGAGCTTGCGGTCCACTGCCTCGATGGACAGCCGGATCGGCCGCACCAGCAGGGGAAACGACATCACGCCGCAGGCCAGCGCCGCGCCGGTCCAGCGGAACGCGAATACGATGCCGAGATGCTCGGCCAGCCAGCCGCCGACCAGCCCGCGCTTGCCCAGCGTTAGCAGCAGCAGATAGCCGGTGACCACCGGCGGCAGCACCAGCGGCAGATAGATGATGGCATCGACGATCGGCTTGCCCCAGAAGTCACGCCGCGCCAGCAGCCAGGCGACGCCGATGCCGATCGGCGTCGAGATCAGCGTGGCGATAACGGCGACCCGGATCGAGAGCAGGATCGCCGTCCATTCGGTGGGAGTGATGTCGAACACGTTGTCAGGTCGTCGGGCTGACCAGGAAGCTGAAGCCGTACTTCTCAAGGATGGTCTTCGATGCGGTGGTCTTCAGGAAGGCGAGGTAGTCGGCGGCTTCCGTCCTGGCGGTCGCGGTCGCGGCGACCGGATAGATGATCGCCGGGTGCGAGTCGGCCGGAAACGTGCCGACGATCTTGACGCCTGGGTCGATCCTGGCGTCGGTGGCGTAGACGATGCCGAGCGGCGCCTCACCGCGCGACACCAGCGTCAAGGCGGCGCGAACGCTTTCAGCCATGGCGAATTTGGGCTCCGCCGCGGTCCAGCTACCGAGCTTTTCCAGCGCGGCCTTGGCGTATTTGCCGACCGGTACGGATTTCACGTCGCCGGTGGCGATCTTGCCGTCGCCGGCCAGAGTGGCGAGATCGAAGCCCTGGCCGATCTTGACGTTGTCGAGCTTGGAATCCTTGGCGGCGATCAGCACAATGCTGTTGCCGAGCAGATTGACCCGGGTCGGCTCGGCGATGTTCTTCTTGGAGATCGCATAGTCCATCCAGTCGGTGTCGGCGGAGACGAACACGTCGGCCGGCGCGCCCTGTTCGATCTGCTTGGCGAGCACCGAACTGGCGGCGTAGCTGGCGGTGACCTTGACGCCGGTCTTGGCGGTGTAGGCGGCGTTGATGTCGTCGAGCGCGTTCTTCATCGACGCGGCGGCGAACACCGTCAGGCTCTTGTCCTGCGCGAGAGCGGGCGAAAAGGTCGATCCGAGCAGGATCGTGAAAGCGGCGAAAATTCCGGCAAGGGGAGTCATAAGACGATTCATCTGGCGCTCCATGCGTGTTCGCGGCGCAAAGCGCGCGCAAATCAGGCGTTGGTTGGATGTGGGTGCGACAGGCGGAAGCGCCGTTCCGGCAATCCCGGGGACTTACGGTCCGTCTGGGATATCGCAGGACAACACTATCAGGCTGATCAAGGGGGTAAAGACCCCGTCGTGTCTACTCGGAGGGTAACACGGCCATGTTGATGCTGTTCTCCGGCGCGCCGCTGACCTGGATCACGAACGGGCCGGCGGCAAGATCGTACTTCATGGTCTTGCGAATGCCGGCGCAATCGGTCGCGCCGCTGAACTCCATCGGCTTCAGGATCTCGCCGTCCTGCACCACGTCGATCCACGCGCCAGCCGACAGGCTGATCGTGTAGGTGCCGGCCTTCGGTGCTTTCTGGAAGCGCGCAAAGCCTGCAAATGTGCCGTCTTTCGGCTTGCGTTCGGGCGGCGAGGGCAGCTTGGCGTCCGCGGGCGATTTGAGGGTCAGCGTTACGCTGATCGGCACCGGGATCTCAGCCCCAGACGCGATCTCGGCGCGGGTCGGCGCGGTCAGCGCGGCGCGCTCGCGGTCGATCGGCCACTTGAACTTGTCGCAGCCGCTCGGCTCGGCGGCGAACGCGGGCGCCGCGCCGAGCAACGTCAATGCGACGATCAGACGCGTGCGCATGGTCAGTCCACCGCGATCATGACGTCGGAAGCCTTGATCACCACGATGGCCTGGCCGCCGGCCTTGAGGCCGAGCTCATCGACGGCCTCGTTGGTGATCGAGGAGGTTACGACTTGGCCGCCGATATCGACGCGAACGTGTGACGTGGTCGCGCCCTTGGTCACTTCGAGGATCGTGCCCTTGATCTGGTTGCGTGCACTGATGCGCATGATGGTTCTCGCAAGGTAGAGCAGCGCGCGGCGATGCGCGCACCGGCTGACAGATGCCAAAATGGGACGTCGGGACCATCGTCGCCGCGGATGTCGTTCGCTTGCGGCGTGACGACACGCTACCTTAGCGCATTTGGCGACCGCAGGAATAGCCGTTCAGCGAGAAGCGATCACGGCGCCGTCAGCACCTGACGGCATGCCGCCGGCAGTTCGGCAAGGGTCATCGGCGGCTTCGGTTTCGGCGGGACCAGTGGCGGCTTGGGATGCAGCACGGCGTCGCTGAACCAGTATTTGAAATCGCCGGCGCTGCAGCCCTCGCCATCTGCCGGGGGTGGCTGCGACTCGCATTCGGTGGCGCCGAGCGGGCACTTGATACGAATGTGGAAGTGGTAGTCGTGGCCGTACATCGGCCGCACCTTGGACAGCCAGCTACGGTCGCCCTTGGCCTCGCGGCACAGCGCCTTCTTGATGGCGGCGTTGACGAAGATGCGTTCGACGCTGGATTCCTGCGCCGCGGCGCGGATCACCGGCAGGTGGCTTGGCGTCCACACGGTAGGATCGATGTCGAGCCGGTCGCGGCGCACCATCATCACCGCCGACATGTCCTCGCGCTCGTTGCGCGACAACTGGCGGTTCGGCATCGGCGTCAGCCAGATGTCGGCGTCGAGCCCGACCTGATGGCTGGCATGGCCGGTGATCATCGGGCCGCCGCGCGGCTGCGACATGTCGCCGACCAGGAGGCCGGGCCAGCCCGCGACCTTGTTGGCCTTGGCGGACAGCCGCTCCAGCAGTTCGACCATCTGCGGATGCGCCCAGTTCCGATTGCGCGACAGCCGCATCACCTGCCAGGTCGGGCCGTTGATCGGCAACGCCTCGGCACCGGCAATGCAGCCCTTGGCGTAGAAGCCGATCACCTCGGTCGCGGTGCGTGACGGCAACGTCTTGCGGCCGAACAGCTCCTTGGCGCCGATATGCGGATCATTGGGATTGGCCAGCGCTGGCAATGGCTTCGGATCGACGCTGCCCTTGTCCTGCGCCATGGCGGCAGAAGCAATCGAGGCGAGCAGCAGAGCAGGAATCAGGCACGGTTTCATGGAGGCCAATCGTAGCGGAAGTCCCTGATCATTTCAGCCGCGCATCGTTAACGCTTCGCTAACCATACCGCCCACTGACGCTATTTTTGGCGGCGCTGTGCTATCTCTTCAAGGAAGCCGCGGCCATTGATGTTTCTGGTAGCGTTTTCAGTCGTTTGCACCATCGTTTCAAATGATGTTAGCAATTGATTAACGTTGATTTCGCGGCCGTTGCCTGCGCGTTAGGCAGTGTTTGTGTACAACCGTACGCTGATCGCTGGTATTCGGCTCCATCCAATGAGGCGGTGACACCCTTTTTTCAGACACTTCTTGCAGAACAGTCCACACGCAGAATGCCAGTGGAAATGTAATGCCGAAATTCCGGCCCGCCGCGAAGAAAAAGCCAAGGCCCCGGGCCGATCATCCGTTGCGGCTTGGCCGCTCGATGAAAGCTGTGCCGAAACTGGTGCCGCAAGGCCGTCGAGTCTCCAGCGAGATCGGCGAAATCGTGCGCCAGCGCGCCCAGGCCGAGGCGGCCATCGCCGACGCCCGCAAATCCCACGAACGGCTGCGCGAGGCGATCGACATCCTGCCGCAGGGCATCGTATTTCTCGATGCCGACGGCCGCTACATCCTCTGGAACAAGAAGTATGCGGAAATCTACAACCGCAGCTCGGATCTGTTTGAGCCGGGCGCGCGGTTGCAGGACACGATCCGCGTTGGCGTCGAGCGCGGCGACTATCCGGAAGCGATGGGCCGCGAGGATGAGTGGATCGCCGAGCGGGTGACCAAGCTGTTTCATCCCGGCCAGCGTCACGAGCAGGTGCTTGCCGATGGCCGCGTGATCCTGATCGAGGAACGGCTGACCGAAGACGGCGGCGTGATCGGCCTGCGCGTCGATATCACCGAGCTGAAGCAGCGCGAGGCTTCATTTCGGCTATTGTTCGACGCCAATCCGGTGCCGATGATCGTCTGCGCCCTCGACGACGAGCGCGTGCTGAGCGTCAACGACGCTGCAGTGGAGCACTATGGCTACACCCGTGCCGAGTTCGAGAAACTGACCATTCGCCATCTACAGGCGTTCGAATCCGAGCCGCCCTGGGTCGGCGACCACAGCAGCGACGAGCAGGCGGCGCGAACCTGGAAGCACGTCAAGGCCGACGGTTCGCTGATCGACCTGGCGATCTACTCGCGCCACATGACCTATGGCGAACAGCCCGCGGTGATGCTCGCGCTGATGGACATCACCGAGCGCAAGCGCGCCGAGATGCGGCTGGCCTTCATGGCTCACCACGACGGCCTCACCGGGCTGCCGAACCGCAATTTGCTGCGGCAGCGGCTCGATGAAATTCTCGCGCATTCCCGCCGCAATGGCGAGAAGGTCGGCGTGCTGTTCGTCGGCCTCGACAATTTCAAGGGCGTCAACGACACGCTCGGCCACGGCATCGGCGACAAGCTGCTGCGCGGCGTGGCGCGGCGGTTGCGCTCGTCGCTGCGCGAGGAAGACGCCATCGCGCGGCTCAACTCCGACGAATTCGCCATCATCCAGACCGGCGTCAGCCGGCCCGAGGAAGTAGTGCTGCTGGCGCGCCGGTTGCTGGAGGCGATCGGCGAGCCCTATCTGCTCGACGGCCATTCGGTGGTGATCGGGGCCAGCATCGGCATTGCCATGGCGCCCGGCGACGGCGACGATTCAGAGCGCCTCCTGAAGAACGCCGACATGGCGCTGTCGCGTGCCAAGAACGATTCCCGCGGCACTTTCAGCTTCTTTGAAGCCGGCATGGACGCCCGCGCCCAGAGCCGTCGCAAGATCGAGATCGAGTTGCGCGCGGCAATCCAGGACGATCTGCTGCGGCCGTATTATCAGCCGCTGATTGATCTCAGGACCGGCCGCATCACCGGCTTCGAGGCGCTGGTACGCTGGCCGCATCCGGAGCGCGGCATGATCTCGCCAGCGGAGTTCATTCCGGTCGCCGAGGACACCGGCCTGATCAACGCCCTGGGCACCCAGATCCTGCGCCGCGCCTGCATGGAAGCCGCGCGGTGGCCCGACGAAGTCCACGTCGCGGTCAATCTCTCGCCGCTCCAGTTCCGCGTTGGCAATCTGCTGTCCGTGGTGATGGACGCGCTGAAGCAATCCGGCCTGCCGCCGCGGCGGCTCGAACTGGAGATCACCGAAACCCTGCTGCTGGAAAAAAGTACCCAGGTGCTGGCAACGCTGCATGCGCTGCGCGCGCTGGGCGTGCGGATCTCGATGGACGATTTCGGCACCGGCTACTCATCGCTGAGCTATTTGCGCAGTTTTCCGTTCGACAAGATCAAGATCGACCAGTCCTTTGTGCGCGACCTCGGCGGCAATCGCGACGCCCAGGCGATCGTGCGCTCGATCATCAGCCTCGGCATCGGCCTCGGCGTCACCATCACCGCCGAAGGCGTCGAGACCGAAGCCGAACTGGCCTGTCTTCGCGCCGAGGGCTGCCATGAGGCGCAGGGGTTCCTGTTCAGCAAGGCGCGACCGAATGACGAGATCATCGAACTGCTGCGCGCGCAGGTGATCGCCGATCCCGACGATGAGATCTCGGTGCGCGCACAAGTGGCGTGAGAGCGTTCCCCGGACGCGATGCAATACGAAGTATTGCTTCGCAGATCCGGGGCCCCGGTTTTTATGCTGGTAAGTAACTGCGAAAGAAGAAACCGGGATCCCGGATCTGTGGAGCGGCATAAGAATGCCGCACCGCGTCCGGGAAACGAGAGTAGAGTTACGTGCAGGGTCTGGAACCCGCTACTTCACATACTGACAACCGCCGTCCTTCATCGGGCGAAATGCCTGGTCGCCCGGCACTTCGGCGAGCACCTTGTAGTAATCCCACGGCGCCTTGGACTCTTCCGGCTTCTTGACCTCGAGCAGGAACATGCTGTGCACCATGCGGCCGTCCTCGCGCAGCACGCCGTTGTCGGTGAAGGCGTCGCGCACCGGCGTCTCGCGCATCTTCGCCAGTACCGGCTTGGTCGCGCGCGTGCCCGCGGCCTTGACGGCGTTGAGATAATGCAGCATCGCGCTGTAGGTCGCGGCTTGGTTCATGGTCGGCATCCGCTTCATCTTGTCGTGGAACTTTTTGCCGAAGGCGCGGGTGCGGTCATTGAGGTCCCAGTAATAGGCCTCGGTGATGATCAGGCCCTGCGCCATCTTCAGCCCCAGGCTGTGGATGTCGGAGATGAACATCACGATCCCGGCCAGCTTCTGCCCGCCGGCGACGATGCCGAATTCGGAAGCCTGCTTGATGGCGTTGATGGTGTCGCCGCCGCCATTGGCGAGGCCGACGATCTTGGCCTTCGACGCTTGCGCCTGCAGCAGGAACGAGGAGAAGTCCGCGGTGTTGAGCGGATGCTTCGATGAGCCGACCACCTTGCCGCCGGCCGCGCGCACCACGTCGCCGGTGTCGCGCTCGATCGAATGGCCGAATAGATAATCGGCCGTGATGAAGTACCACGAATCGCCGCCCTGTTTGACGATGGCGCTGCCGACTGTGTGGGCATTGCCATAGGTGTCGTAGGTCCAGTGCGCGGTATAGGGCGAGCAGGATTTTCCGGTAATGTCGGAGCTGGCGGCATCCGTCACGATCATGATCTTCTCGAACTGCTTCGACATTTCCATGCCGGCCAGCGCGGTCGCCGAGGTTGGCATGTCGATGATCATATCGACGTTCTCGGCTTCGTACCATTTGCGGGTGATTGTGGCCGCCACGTCGGCCTTGTTCAGCGCGTCGGCGGTCACCACCTCGATCGGCTTGCCGAACATCTGGCCGCCAAATTCTTCGATCGCGATCCGGGCCGCCTCAACATTACCCTGGCCGCCGATGTCGGAATAGACCGAGGCGAAGTCGGCGAGGATGCCGATCTTGAGCGGCAGCGTGGATTGCTGCGCGCGCGCCTCGGCGCCCAGTAACAGCGAAATAGCCAACGTCGTCGCCGCCAACCCGCGGTGCGAAATCATCCCGTCCTCCCCCTGTTCACGCGCCGTTTTCGGCGTCGCAAGCGCAGCATGGTTCGGCGCGGCGGGGCAGGCAAGCGCATTGGATGCTGCAGTGCGCTGGTCGCGTCAGCATTCGCTTCATCGGGAGCGCAAAAGAGCCTTCATTGCATATTGCCGGAATGGAGCGACGGGAGGCGCCGGGCAGGTCCTTGTAAAGCGGGCATTGCGGGGCGCGCACCACCCTGTGATTGCGCCACCGATTTTGCCCAATTCGCAGGCATGCTCCGGTAAAAGCTCGCCAGCGGGCCGGGTTCCGGCGCCCGTCAAATGCGGCTATGATTTCCCGACAGGGACACAGGATCAGGATTTCAGTTTTGCCAGATCAATCAATGCCAGCGAAATTCCAGCCCCAGAACGTCCCGGTCGACGAATTGGCACTGGCTGAAATCAAGAGCGCCATCCTCGTCAAGCTGACGCTGGCGATCGGCAAGGATGCCGCGATGGCGACGCGGCATGACTGGTACAAGGCTGCCGCGCTGGCGCTGCGCGACCGCATGGTGCACCGCTGGCTGCTGTCCGAGAAGGAGAGCTACGACGCCGGTCGCAAGCGGGTCTATTACCTCTCGCTCGAATTCCTGATCGGCCGGCTGTTCACTGACGCGCTCAACAATATGGGTCTGCTGCCGCTGTTTGACGCCGCACTGGGCGATCTCGGCGTCGGCCTCGACGACCTCCGCAAGTGCGAGCCGGACGCGGCGCTCGGCAATGGCGGTCTCGGCCGCCTCGCCGCCTGTTTCATGGAGAGCATGGCGACGCTGGCGATCCCGGCCTTCGGCTACGGCATCCGCTACGATTTTGGGCTGTTCCGACAGATCATTTCCCATGGCTGGCAGCAGGAATACCCCGACGAGTGGCTGGGCTTCGGCAACCCCTGGGAATTGCAGCGGCCGGAAGTGATGTATCACGTCCATTTTGGCGGCAGCCTCGAGACCGTCGAGGACGGCAAGGGCCGCAAGAGCCTAATCTGGCATCCCGGCGAGACGGTGGAAGCGGTTGCCTACGACACACCGATCGTCGGCTGGCGCGGCCAGCACGTGAACGCGCTACGGCTGTGGTCGGCGCGTGCGCCGGATCCGCTCAAGCTCGACGTCTTCAACACCGGCGACTATCTCGGCGCCAGCGCCGAGCAGGCCCGCGCCGAAGCGATCTGCAAATTCCTCTATCCCAACGACGAAAGTGCGGCGGGTCGCGAACTGCGGTTGCGACAGGAGTATTTCTTCGTCTCCGCATCGCTGCAGGATCTGGTGAAGCGGCATTTGGCGTCGGACGGCCAGTTGCGCGGCCTCGCTACGAAGGCCGCGGTGCAGATGAACGACACCCATCCGAGCCTGGCGATCGCCGAACTGATGCGGATCCTGGTCGATCAGCACAACATGCGCTGGGACGCTGCCTGGCAGATCACCTGCGCGACGCTATCCTACACCAACCACACGCTGTTGCCCGAGGCGCTGGAGACCTGGCCGGTCGAGCTGTTCCAGCGGCTGCTGCCGCGGCATCTCGAGATCATCTACCGCATCAACGAGGCGCATCTCGACCGCGCCGATGCCACCCGCCCCGGCGACACGGCCTACCGGGCCTCGGTGTCGATCATCGACGAGGGTGCCGGCCGGCGCGTCCGCATGGGCAATCTGGCCTTCGTCGGCTCGCATCGCATCAACGGCGTCTCGGCGATGCATTCCGAGCTGATGAAGGAGACCGTGTTCCACGATCTCAACGCGCTGTACCCCGGCCGCATCACCAACAAGACCAATGGCATCACCTTCCGGCGCTGGCTGATGCTGGCGAATCCCAAGCTCACCGACCTGCTGCGCGCGACCTGCGGCGAAGCGGTGCTCGACGATCCCACCCGGCTCGTGCGACTCGAAGCCTTTGCTGGCGATGCTTCGTTCCAGCAGCAATTCGGCAAGGTGAAGCTGCACAACAAGGTCGCGCTGGCGCGGGTGATCGGTGAGAAGATCGGCGTGCAGGCCGATCCCACGGCGCTGTTCGACGTGCAGATCAAGCGTATCCATGAATACAAGCGACAACTGCTCAACCTGCTGGAGACCGTGGCGCTGTATCAGGCCATCAAGGATGAGCCGGGCAAGGACTGGGTACCGCGGGTCAAGATTTTCGCCGGCAAGGCGGCGGCGAGCTATCGCTATGCCAAGCTGATCATCAAGCTGATCAACGACGTCGCCGACGTCGTCAACAACGACATGACGATCGGCGACAAGCTGAAGGTCGCCTTCCTGCCGGACTACAATGTCAGCCTTGCGGAGATCATCATTCCCGCCGCCGACCTGTCCGAGCAGATTTCCACCGCCGGCATGGAGGCCTCCGGCACCGGCAACATGAAGCTGTCGCTGAACGGCGCGCTGACCATAGGCACGCTGGACGGCGCCAATATCGAGATCCGCGACAATGTCGGCCCGGAGAACATCGCGATCTTCGGCATGGACGCCGCCGAGGTGGTGGCGCGCCGCGCCCGCGGGCTAGACGCGTCCGATGTGATTTCGAAGTCGCCGAATCTCGGCCGCGCCATCACAGCGATCGAGCGCGGCGATTTTTCGCCCGACGATCCCGGCCGCTTCCAGTCGATCGGCCACGCGCTGCGCCATCTCGACCACTACGTGGTGTCGGCCGATTTCGATTCCTATTATGACGCCCAGCGCGGCATCGACGCGCGCTGGCAGGTGCCCTCGGCCTGGAGCCGCGCCAGCATCCTCAACGTCGCGCGCATGGCGTGGTTCTCTTCCGACCGCACCATCCGCGAATACGCCGAGGATATCTGGGACGTCCCGGTGGCCGGCGAACCGCCGTCGTCACTGGCGCTGCCGACCCAGCGCAAGGTGACGTGAGCGCGGCAAAGCCGCGCCGCACACTCAACGGTCATCGCCGGGCCTGACCGGGCGATTTGTCGCTGGCGGTGTGCTCACGTCTCTTGCGTTGCCGTTCCGGTGACAAGGCTGGTACTGCTGGTGACGGGATCGGTCACCGCGGTCTTGACCGTCGCCTTGCCGGCGCCGGACAGTGTGAACTTGCTGTCGCCGACCCGGAATGAATTGTCCTTGATCAGCACACTCTGGTATTTCATGGTGGTGCCGCTCTGGTACTTCACCTGGGCGCGAAAGCCGGTGACATTGGAGATCGCGAACTTGAAGGTCTCGCCGCTCGAATAGGTGCCATCCCAGTTGCCGTTATAGCTGGCGGCATCGACGTTGGTGTAGGGCGTATTCGACGGCGTAGCCAGCGCCGAGGCGGTATAGCCCGACGCCAGAATGCTCATGATATCGGCCATGCCGCTGCGCTCCGCAAAGTTTCGGTTGCTGCAGTAGGGAGGCGTGGCGTTAATCGAAAGTTGCACGATGTGTCGGGATATTGCTGACGGGCAGCAGGACACACAACGACACAAAAAAAGGGCGGCTCGATGAGCCGCCCTTTTTATCGCAAACAAATTAGCGCTACTCCGCTGCCATCTTCGCTTCCGGCGCCGCGGCGCGGACATCCGCATCCACCTGCGCTTCGAACTTGGCAAAGTTCTTCTGGAACATGCCAATCAGTTTTCGCGCGGTGGTATCGAACTCGGCCTTGTCGGCCCAGGTGTTGACGGGATCGAGGATCTCCGGGGGCACGCCGGGCAGGGCCGTCGGCACCGCGAAGCCGAAATACTTGTCGGTGCGGAATTCGACGTTGCGCAGACTGCCGTCGAGGGCTGCGGTGAGCAGCGCGCGCGTCACCTTGATCGGCATTCGGGTGCCGACGCCGTACTTGCCGCCGGTCCAGCCGGTGTTGACCAGCCAGCAATCGACATTGTGCTTGGCGATCAGGTCGCGCAGCATGTTGCCATACACCGACGGATCGAGCGGCAGGAACGGCGAGCCGAAGCAGGTGGAGAATTCCGGCACGGGATCGGAGCCGAGACCGCGTTCGGTACCGGCCACCTTGGCGGTGTAGCCGGACAGGAAGTGATACATCGCCTGCGCCGGCGTCAGCTTGGCAATCGGCGGCATCACGCCAAAGGCGTCGGCGGCGAGCATCACCACGTTCTTCGGCTGCGGCGCGCGACCGGTGCGCGAGGCGTTGGGGATGAAGTCGAGCGGATAGGCCGAGCGGGTGTTTTCGGTTTTCGAGCCGTCGTCGAAATCCGGCACGCGGGTGTTCTTGTCGAGCACCACATTCTCCAGCACCGCGCCGAAGCGCTTGCTGGCGGCGTAGATCGCGGGCTCCGCCTCTCCCGACAGCTTGATGGTCTTGGCGTAGCAGCCACCTTCGAAGTTGAAAATGCCGTCGCGGCCCCAGCCGTGTTCGTCGTCGCCGATCAGCGTGCGTTTTGGGTCCGCGGACAACGTGGTCTTGCCGGTGCCGGACAGGCCGAAGAAGATCGCGCTGTCGCCGTCGGGACCGACATTGGCCGAACAATGCATCGGCAGCACGCCCTTGGCAGGCAGGTAGTAGTTCAGCGTGGTGAATACGCTCTTCTTCATCTCGCCGGCATAATAAGACCCGCCGATCAGGACGATCTTGCGGGCGAAATCGATGGCTACGACGTTTTCCGATTTGCAGCCGTGACGTTTCGGATCGGCGCGGAAGCTCGGCAGGTCGATGATGGTGAGCTCCGGCACGAAGTCCGTCAGCGCGGCGGCTTCCGGACGGATCAGCAGCGTGCGGATGAACAGCGAGTGCCAGGCGAGCTCGGTGAAGACGCGGGTCTTGATCGCGAAGGTCGGGTCGGCGCCGCCGTAGAGATCCTGCGCAAACAGCTCCATGCCTTCGGCGTGCTTTTTGAAATCGACATATAGCGCCTCGAACTGTTCCGACGTGATGGACTGGTTGCCGGCCCACCACATGTTCTCGGTGGAGGCGTCGCGAACGGTATACTTGTCCTTCGGGCTGCGGCCGGTGAAATCGCCGGTGTCGGCGCACAGCGCGCCATCGGCGGAGAGCTCGGCCTCGCCGACGCGCAACGCGTGCTCATAAAGCTGCGGAGCGCCGAGATTCCAGTTTACCGCCTTGAGATTGGTCAGTCCGAATTTGTCGGCGCCATAGGCCCCGTTGCGTACGCCGGTTTCCTGCACGAAGAACTCCTCCTTAAGTCCGCGGACATCCTCAGTGGGACTGCTGACAGTCCCATGCCCGCCGCGGTAGATTCCAATATAGCCCGTCGGGCCTCCGTCGCGCGACGTATTAGTGGCGAACGCGGGCACGGACAAGGCAGAGCTGTCATATTTGGTTATCGCGTTACCGCCTTGATCCCGCTCAATTCCCGGCCGCCCGCGCCTGCTCGGCCAGGTAGCGCAACACCTGCCGCAGCGCAGCAGGGGTGGCGATCCGTCGCGGGAAATCCAGCCGCACCACCAATGAGCCGGCCTGCAGGTCGAGGCCATCGGGGTCGCAGCCGGTGCAGCGCCAGTCGCCGGCCGGAGCGCCGAGCAGCTTCGTGGCATAGAGGCCCAGCGCGTCCCGGTGGTCGGCATTCATATGGGCAACCGCCTCCGCTTCGGCCCCGAGCACCGCTTCGGCGTCGGTCAGGTCGGTCAGAAATTGCTCGGGGGCGAGATCGACGATCCGGCCGAAGCCCGCGACCAGGTGCGCGGCCTTGGGCGCGATCCGGAAAAATGCAAAATCATTAAAGTTCACAAACACTTCCGCTGTGGGATGGACGCTGAGATAGCGCTGCCGCAGATGGGCGGTCTGGTCATCGCCGGCTAGCTCGGCCAGCCCGGCCAGCATGATCCGGGCACCCTCAAGCGGGTCGCCGGGCGCACGTTCGTCGAGCATCAGTGATACCCGGGGATCGGCGAGGATATTGCGGGTGTGCAGCGCCAGCCGTGAAATCAGCAGGACCGGCGAGCCATCGGGCGCACTGGCCAGATTGACGAGAGAGCAATAGGGATCGCCGTTCCCCGCCATCAGCGTTGCCAGCGCGCCCTGCCGGCTTCGCCGCAGCAACGAGCGGGCGACCCGGGAAGGATCGAAATTAGGGGTCGGCTGCATCGGTTAAATCCAGACTTTCATTACAAAAACTGCCTTTTTCTCGGCCCATCCAGTGGCTATATCAGCATTGGAACCTACACCCCGGTGACACGTTCATGGAACTCGGTCACATTTCGGCCTAGCTTGCATTGCTCGTTGACTGTGCTCTTAAGGCCACCTTACGGCGGAACGACGAAATCGTTCGCGTCCGCCCCTCCCGCTTCGGAAAGCAGGCTCATGCCCACAATCGCTTTGGTCGACGACGACCGCAACATTCTCACATCCGTATCGATCGCGCTGGAGGCCGAGGGCTACCGCATCATGACCTATACGGATGGCGCGTCGGCGCTTGACGGCTTCCGAACCAGCCCGCCCGACCTGGCGATCCTCGACATCAAGATGCCCCGCATGGACGGCATGGAGACGCTGCGTCGCCTGCGCCAGAAGTCCGACCTGCCGGTGATCTTCCTGACCTCCAAGGACGAGGAAATCGACGAATTGTTCGGTCTCAAGATGGGCGCCGACGATTTCATCCGCAAACCATTCTCGCAGCGCCTGCTGGTGGAGCGGGTCAAAGCCGTGCTGCGCCGCGCCGCGCCGAAGGACCCGACTGCCACGCCGAAGGAAACCGACGCCAAGGCGCTCGACCGCGGGTTGTTGCGGATGGATCCGGAGCGCCACACCTGCACCTGGAAGAACGAGGCCGTTACCCTGACGGTCACCGAATTCCTGATCCTGCAGGCGCTGGCCACCCGGCCCGGCGTCGTAAAGAGCCGCAACGCCCTGATGGACGCCGCCTATGACGACCAGGTCTATGTGGACGACCGCACCATCGACAGCCACATCAAACGGCTGCGCAAGAAGTTCAAGGTCGTCGATGACGACTTCGAAATGATCGAGACGCTGTACGGCGTCGGCTACCGATTCAAGGAAACCTGATCGGAGCGGGTCGGGGCGGCGGTTGGGGCCTGACGGCCCCGCCGGCATGGCGTAGACTGCGGCGCAAGGCGCGCAGCGCGAGACGTATCGCAAACAACCGGACAGTTTTGGCATTGCTGGATCGAACGCAGCCTGATGGAAACCCGGATGTCGATGGCACGTCGCCGTTGGCAACCGAGACCGACGTCGATACCGAGACTCGCGGATGGCAGCGGCCGCTGAACTGGCTGCGCAGTCTGCGACGTTTTTTCGTTGCGCTGACGTTCTCCAGCCTGACTCGCCGCATCGTCTCCCTCAACCTCGCCGGCCTGATCGCGCTGGTGGCGAGCATTCTCTATCTGTCGCAGTTCCGCGCCGGATTGATCGACGCCCGCGCCCAGAGCCTGCTGGTGCAGGGCGAAATCATCGCCGGCGCCATCGCCGCCTCCGCCACCGTCGAAACCAACACCATCACCATCGATCCCGACCGGCTGCTCGACCTCAAGCCCGGCGAAACCTATGGCGCGCCGGACGAACTGTCCGGGCTGGATTTCCCGATCAATCCGGAGCGGGTCGCACCGGTGCTGCGGCGGCTGATCTCGCCGACCAAGACGCGCGCCCGAATTTACGACCGTGATGGCGTGCTGATCCTCGACAGCCGCAGCCTGTATGGCCGCGGCGATGTGTTGCGCTTCGAACTGCCGCCGCCGTCCAGCGAAAAGCCGGGCTTCGCCGAGCGCGCCATGATCGCGGTGCGCACCTGGCTGAACCGCGGCGACCTGCCGCTATACCGCGAGCTCGGTCCGGAGAACGGCAACGGCTACCAGGAAGTCGCCCAGTCACTCGATGGCGTGAAGAGCAGCATGGTGCGCATCAACGACCGCGGCGAGGTGATCGTCTCGGTCGCGGTGCCGGTGCAGCGGTTTCGCGCGGTGCACGGCTCGCTGATGCTGTCGACGCAAGGCGATGACATCGATCAGATGGTCACCGCCGAACGGCTCGCGATCCTGAAAGTGTTCGCGGTCGCCGCGGTGGTGATGATCGCGCTATCCCTGCTGTTCGCCTCAACCATCGCCGGTCCTGTCAGGCGTTTGGCGGACAGCGCCGAGCGGGTTCGTCGCCGCATTCGCACCCGCGTCGAAATTCCCGATTTCACCAACCGACGCGACGAGATTGGTCATCTGTCCGGCGCGCTGCGGGACATGACCGATGCCCTGTACAACCGCATCGAGGCGATCGAGATGTTCGCCGCCGACGTCTCCCATGAATTGAAGAACCCGCTGACCTCGCTGCGCTCGGCGGTCGAAACCCTGCCGCTTGCCAGGAATGAAAACAGCCGCGCCCGCCTGCTGGCGGTGATCGAGCACGACGTGAAACGCCTCGACCGGCTGATCTCCGACATTTCCGACGCCAGCCGGCTCGACGCCGAGCTGCAGCGCAACGACGTAGCGCCGGTCGATATGCGCCGGCTGCTGACCACGCTGACCTCGGTGGCCAACGAGACCAAGCTCGGCCATGACGTCGGCGTCGAAATCCGCTTCGAGGGACCGGCGGTCGATACCTTCTCGGTGCCCGGGCATGATTCCCGGCTTGGCCAGGTGATTTCCAACCTGCTGGTCAATGCGCAGTCGTTCTCGACGCCTGGTGGCAAGGTGCGGATCGTCTGCCGCCGGCTGAAATCCAGCATCGAAATCCTGGTCGATGACGATGGCCCGGGCATCGAGCCCGACGCGCTGGAGCGGATTTTCGAGCGCTTTTACACCGACCGGCCGCACCAGGGCTTTGGCCAGAACTCCGGCCTGGGGCTGTCGATCTCGAAGCAGATCGTCGAGGCGCACAGCGGCAAGATCTGGGCGGAGAACCGCATCGGCCCGATTGATGCCGAGGGTGAGATCCCGGTCCACGGCGCCCGTTTCGTGGTCCGGCTGCCCGCCACATGACCGCCGCGGCAAGCCTCAGCATCCATGCCTCGGCCGTGCTGGTCGGCGACCGCGCCGTACTGATCCGTGGCCCGTCGGGCGCCGGCAAGTCCCGGCTAGTGTTCGAATTGATCCTGGCCGGCCAGGCCGGTCAGATCCCGGAGGCGATGCTGGTGGGCGACGACCGGCTGTTCGCGGAGGCAAAGAGCAGACGGCTCTGGGTCCGCCCGGTGCCGGAACTGGCCGGGCTGATCGAGATTCGCGGTCTCGGCATCCGGCGGCTCGACTTTGCCGCAGAGGCCATGGTTGGGCTGGTGATCGACCTTGAGGCTGCCGACGCCGCCCGGCTGCCGGCGCCTGAGGCGCTCCGAACGACCGTGCACGGCGTCGAATTGCCCCGGATTCCGGTCGGGGCCGGCTTTTCGGCCTTGTTGATGGTCGTTGCGGCCCTGACCACCATCGAAAGTTCAACGTCGCTCGACCCGATGGACGATTGTTCGAAGGGAATTGGTAACCATATTAGTCCCACTATCGCCACCGAATAGACCCGCGCCGGCTCCCCCATTAGATCGCATTTTAAGGGAGAAACGCGAAGAGTCCCCTTGCATGAGGGCTCTGGATGGTCAAAGTGGCCCTTTCGTGCGGTGCACCAAAAGCACCCACGAGGAGTTTCCGATGATTGGTCTAGTACTTGTGACCCATGGGCGCCTTGCCGACGAGTTTAAGGCGGCGCTTGAACACGTAATGGGTCCACAAAAGCAAATTGAAGCCGTCACGATTGGCGCTGAAGATGACTCCGATTTATGTCGCAGTGACATAATCGAAGCGGTCGCGCGCGTTGACAGCGGCGCCGGCGTCGCGATCCTCACCGACATGTTCGGCGGCACGCCGTCGAACCTGGCGATCTCCTGCATGAGCCGACCGAAGGTCGAAGTGCTCGCCGGCATCAACCTGCCGATGCTGGTGAAGCTTGCCAAGGTGCGCGCCGACATGCCGCTGCCCGAGGCGATCGCCGCCGCCCAGGAAGCCGGCCGCAAATACGTCACCATCGCCAGCCGCGTCCTCGCCGGCAAATGAGCGACGGGACCGACGAAGCCAACCCGAACGATGGTGCGACAGCGCCCGAGATGATCGGCACGGGCTCGAGTCCCGTTTCCCGCGAATTGCCCATCATCAACAAGCGCGGCCTGCATGCGCGGGCGTCCGCCAAGTTCGTGCAGATGGTCGAGCGCTTCAATGCCGAGGTCACCGTCACCCGCAACGGCGAAAGCGTCGGCGGCACTTCCATCATGGGCCTGATGATGCTGTCCGCCGGGCCCGGCACGACCATCATGGTCTCCGCCATCGGCCCCGATGCCCAGGCGGCCATCGACGCGCTGGCCGAGCTGGTCGGGAACAAGTTCGGCGAAGAGTAGCCTCGTCTCCTATTTCCCCGGCGGCACGATCACCACGTTCCATGCCGTCGGCGCCCCCGCCATGCCCTTGAAGAACCGCCGCGTGGTGATCACCATCCGCTCGCCCTGTGCAGCGTTGTCCTTCATCCAGGCGTCGCAGGTGGCCTGTTTCCAGTCGCCGACTTCGCAGACGCCGATGAAGCCTTCGCGCTGCGCCCCGTCCAGCGAGGTCAGGCCGGACGGCCACGGCTCGTTGGGCGTCAGCGGCATCGGATGGTCCGGGCTGTAGAAGGTCATCGGCTCGCCGACATCGGTATAGCCGGCCACCACCTTCCAGGGCGAATGGAAGCGCTGGTGCCAGAGGTCGGTCAACGCGCGGGCCAGTTGCGAATGCGAGCCGTGGGTGAAGCTGCCGCTGGCGTTGCGCGGCAGGGTGGCGACGGCGATCTGCGGCGACAGGGCCAGCGTCGCCAGGGTCAGCACCAGCCAGGTGGCGGTGAGCCGCATCAAGGCCGCGCGCGGTACCTGCAGCGACGGGATTGCCATCACCGCCAGCGGCACCAGGAAGAACAGCGAGATGCCCCAGTCGGTCTTGATATAGATCCCGAACGCAAATGCACCGAGCGGCGGCCCGACGGCGACGATGGCTTGGATCAGCCAGATGTTCAGCGCCTGGTCGCGCCGCACGCCGGGATTGTCCCGCATCGACCACGGCCGCGCGAAGAACGTCCTGACGTCGCGGAACGGCAGGCTCCACCAGCGCGGGCTCCACGCCAGCGCCAACGCGGCCAGCACCACCGGCAGCGCCAGCAGGGCCAGGTTATGGCCGATGTAGCCCAGCGCGAGCTGCAGGCTCTGCGCATGGGTCGAGATCGCATAGGAATCGCCGGCATAGAGAAACGGCGCGAAGTTGACCTCGCGCAGCCAGATGAAGTGCGGGATCATCGCCGCCACCATGGTCACGATCGCGGCCCACGGCGCCGGCGAACGCAGGAACAGCACCCGCGCCGGATGGATCAGCGCCGCCAGCCCGACGGCGCCGATCATCGTCACCACCCAGTATTTGGTCATCAGCGCCAGCGCGCCAGCGAGGCCCAGCCATACGCCGGACCGCAGCGTGCGTTTGTCGAAGGCGTCGAGATAGGCCAGTACCACCAGCGGCAGCGTTACCAGTTGCAGCAGGTCGGGATTGTATTTGAAGCCCTTGAAATTGAAGATCGGATAGAGCGCCAGCATCACCACCACGAAGAAGGCACGGCGGCGATCCACCACCCGCAACGCGATGTGCCAGCAGATCACCATGCCGGCGCCGACCGTGGCCATGGCGAGGGCGTAGGTCGACCAGTCGGTCGGCGGAAACAGGCTGAACCAGGCGCCGGCGACCCAGCCCGACAGCGGCGGGTGCTTGCCATAGCCGAGCTGCAGCTTCTGCCCCCAGGCGAACGCCTCGGCGACGTCGAAGTGAACGTCCTGCGCCGCCTTGAGCTGGGTCAGGATCGCCGTCCACAGCACCACGTGGGCGAGCACAAAGCCGGAAACCAGCAGCGTGCCGAGGCGCGCATCCTGCGCCCAGGCGATCAGGCGCCCGGCGCCGCGGCGGCCGAGCGAGCGGAGGCGCGGACGCGCGGCGGGTCGTGAAACGGCTTTGATCATGGGCCCTGCCTAGCGCGTTTCGGGCCGCAGTGGAATCAGGATGCCGTGAGGCGAATCGCCTCCAGATCCCGGCCAAAACCCGCAATAAGGTTGCCGCATCACGGCGCGAATGCTATCCCGCGCCCATGACAACCGTCCCGATTTCGAACATCCGCAACTTCTCCATCGTCGCCCACATCGATCATGGCAAGTCGACCCTCGCCGACCGTCTGATCCAGACGACCGGTGGCCTGCAGGCGCGCGAGATGAAGGAGCAGGTGCTCGATTCGATGGACATCGAACGCGAGCGCGGCATTACCATCAAGGCGCAGACGGTGCGGCTGAACTACCTCGCCAAGGACGGCAAGGAGTACATCTTCAACTTGATGGACACGCCCGGCCACGTCGACTTCGCGTATGAGGTCTCGCGTTCGCTGGCTGCCTGCGAAGGCTCGCTGCTGGTGGTCGATGCCTCCCAGGGCGTGGAAGCGCAGACCCTCGCCAACGTCTATCACGCGCTCGATGCCGGCCACGAGATCGTGCCGGTGCTCAACAAGATCGATCTGCCCGCCGCCGAACCCGACCAGGTCAAACAGCAGATCGAGGACGTCATCGGCATCGACGCTTCCGACGCAGTGATGATCTCGGCGAAAACGGGAATCGGCATCGATATGGTGCTGGAAGCGGTGGTGCACCGGCTGCCGCCGCCGAAGGGCGACCGCGACGCCTCGCTGAAGGCGCTGCTGGTGGACTCCTGGTACGACGTCTATCTCGGCGTTGTGGTGCTGGTTCGCGTCGTCGATGGCGTGATGAAGAAGGGCCAGCGCATCCGCATGATGGGCACCAACGCCGCCTATGACCTGGAGCGCGTCGGCTACTTCACGCCGAAGATGACCGTGGTTGAAGAACTTGGCCCTGGCGAGATCGGCTTCATCACCGCCGGCATCAAGGAAGTCGCGGACACCCGCGTCGGCGATACCATCACCGACGACCGCCATCCGATCACCGAGATGCTGCCGGGCTTCAAGCCCGCCGTCCCGGTGGTGTTCTGCGGCCTGTTCCCGGTCGATGCTGACGACTTCGAAACGCTGCGCGCCGCGATGGGCAAGCTCCGGCTCAACGACGCCAGCTTCTCGTTCGAAATGGAAACCTCCGCCGCGCTCGGCTTTGGCTTCCGCTGCGGATTTTTGGGCCTGCTGCATCTGGAGATCATCCAGGAACGCCTATCGCGCGAGTTCGATCTCAACCTGATCGCGACCGCGCCCTCTGTGATCTACAAGATGCACTTGACGGACGGCAGCGAGATCGAGATTCACAATCCGATCGACATGCCCGACGTGGTGAAGATCGCCGAGATCGAGGAGCCGTGGATCGAGGCGACGATCCTGACCCCCGACGAATATCTCGGCTCTGTGCTGAAGCTGTGCCAGGACCGCCGCGGCACGCAGAAGGAGCTGACCTATATCGGCACCCGCGCCATGGTGAAGTACAACCTGCCGCTCAACGAGGTGGTGTTCGACTTCTACGACCGGCTGAAGTCGATCTCCAAGGGCTACGCCTCGTTCGACTATCACGTCACCGACTACAAGGCGGCGGATCTGGTGAAGATGCAGATCCTGGTCAACACCGAGCCGGTCGATGCGCTCTCGATGCTGGTGCATCGCAATCGCGCCGAAGGCCGCGGCCGCGCCATGGTCGAGAAGATGAAGGACCTGATCCCGCCGCACATGTTTGTGATCCCGATCCAGGCCGCGATCGGCGGCAAGGTGATCGCCCGCGAAACCGTCCGCGCGATGCGCAAGGACGTGACGGCCAAGTGCTACGGCGGCGACATCAGCCGCAAGCGCAAACTTCTGGAGAAGCAGAAGGAAGGCAAGAAGAAGATGCGGCAGTTCGGCAAGGTCGAAATTCCGCAGGAAGCGTTTATTGCGGCGCTGAAGGTGGATAGCTGAGTTAGCTCAACGGCCAGATATGCCGCGCAAATGCTTTAAAAGCGCTGACACTCATACTGCCGCGCTCGTTACGTGCTTTAGAACCAGGCTTTTCTAGGTGATCGACGACTTGTTTGTATGAAGACTCCCACATTTCGGTCGGCTCAAGAGTAGCGTTGTCAAGCAGAACTAAAATTACTTTATCGCAAGCAGCATCAATTTTGATTCTTCCAATTCGCTGACTGCGTTTCAACGTCTTATCAAAGGCTCGCCCTTTGATCTGTATCCGCTCATTACCGTTCTTTGTCTTACGAATGGCATCATGGCCTGCCATGCGCGGCGGAACGAGCGTCAAATTCAACTTTTCGGCCACTGCATATTCCGCGATTTCGCCGGTTACGCCTAACGGCTTCCCTGTTAGTTGATAATACTCTGCGGCAAGAGGCTTTATCGCAGCCAAAATCTCTTTGATACGTTCTATATCTTTCGTCATTTTGGCTCCTACTACCTCCCTGCCCAAAACGAGATGATCTGATATACCGCTTTTATACTCAACCAAAGCGCGAGCCTGCCGTCATGACCGAGATGACATACGATCCCGACGCCGATGCGGTCTATTTCCGTATCGGCCAAGGCAACTACAATCACACCGAAGAAGCTGGCCCGTTCATCTACGATGTGGACGCATCCGGCCACATCCTCGGTATCGAAATCCTCTGCGCCAGCAATGTTCTCGCGCTCGGAGACTGGAAAAAAACGCACCTCGTCCTGCGCAGTCGCTCCCGACGCCGCCAATTGACCCACCCGCCCTCTCGTTGCGCGAGCGCGTTGCGGCGCAAATGCGGGATCCGGCATTTGTTGAGGAATTGCGCCGCGAAGCCGCACTCATGGCGGTGCACCCTAAGAACGACGCGATCGACGACTGGCTGGAGACCATGGTCGATTACGACAGTTGGGGAGCGTGGGATGAGAATGGGTTTGCTGAGCCACCCGACGAAGGCGATTAGGCCGTAGGGCGCAATAGCGAAGCGTATTGCGCCGCTCCTCCGCGCGGTAGCGGATTACGCTTCGCTAATCCGCCTACGGCTAAATTCATTCTTGACTTTAATCCTCGAATAACTATCGTCCGCTCCAGCCCGTCCGCTCGCTCCGTGCTCATGACACGGCGCCCGGCGAACCGGCCGCAGCGCCGCCTCCGGGCGATGCTGGTGGAGCGCCGGGAGGCGCAGCGTTCGCGCGGCGGGCTTCGCAACCCCGCCGATGCCGTAACGCGCGCGTCTCCTTCGCGGGGTTCGCACCCCCGCGGTGCTGACGTGCAAGCGGGCCCTCGCAAGGCCTGCTTCAAGGGGTCTCGCAAACCCCTGGCGCCTCCCGGCGCTCCATTTTGGCGATGGAAATCGGGACAGGGTTGTCCGCGCCCTCATCGAAGCGGAGGACCGCGCACGTGCGTGTCGCTCCGCGCTGCCGGCGCAACAGCAAACCGAAACGACTTTGACGAATGCCGGCGCGACTAGTAGTTCGTCCACATCGGATGAATCTGGGCGCCTCGCCTCTGGCCTTCGCGAAGCGTGGCCTCGAGGCGCGGCCATATCAGTTCGATCACCTCCTGGAAAATATCCGCCAGCTGGATCGCGGACTTGCTTTCCTGCTCGGGAAGCCCCTGGCGCAGCCAATGCCGCATGGCTTCTCTTCTCATCATGGCTGGTGGATGACTCGCCGTTCCATGTTCCCGTATCTCCCGGCCCTGAAAAACCGCCAGTGCTCGCTCGATCAATTCCAGCCCGAGGAAGAACGCCTCGACGCCGGCATAGGTCAGGCTGGGGCTCAAGCGGTCTTCCATGAGAATATTCAAGGTGGTGACCAAACCCACATAGTCCGCCTCGAATTCCTCTTTCCAGCTTGAGGGGATTTCATTGCCTTCCGACGTCGCGGTCGCAGGCGACGCTTCCAGGTGGCCGCTGACCGCGTGGCCGTATTCGTGCGCCAACACAAAATACTCCATCGCGTCACGCCAGATCGAGATCAGTGCGACGTATTCCTTTTTCGGCAAATACGGTCTTGCGGCGTGCGGATCGCCGGCGACGATGTAGGCCATGACGAGGTCGACAAGGCGGGTTGCGATATCGTCATCGGCCTGGATATTTTGTTTAACCTTGTCCATCTTGGTCGAGATCGAAAAGCTGCCGTCGCTCTTCTTTTCGCCTTGCGGGAATGCCTGGGCCACGCCCTTGGCCAACAGGTTTGCAAAGCCGAACAGTCCGCTCTCCAGAAGGATGACGTAGTACTCGGGATTCTTGGTCCCGATCGCTACACCGTTGATGCGGCCGGTGTGCAGCGTCCCGAAAAGAATCTTTTTGCGCTTTTTATCCGGTGCCTGCTTATCGAGGGCTTTTTCAATCCGTTCCGAAAACTGCGACACCAGCATGAACCAGGTCGGGTTTTCGTATCTGCTGAACATTCTCTTTTTGACGTCGAGCAGATTGCTTTGATATTCGGCCTCGAAATTGTCGGGAAGCCCGATACCGGCCGTCATCTTTTTAAAGAATTCTTTCGAGAACTCGCTATCCGGCTCTTTGACACCGGGCGTGTAACGCTGCTGCAGCGTTTCAATCACCTGAATGGCGTCAGCACGCGCAGCGTCGATGACAGGCATCTGCTTCTCCCTCAATGCGAGATATGCGGCCCTTAAGATCATCCTTAGGTTGATATTGATAAGGCCGGCCGCCTGGACAGACAAGGCTGCGTAAACCATTGATTTCCGGATGGATTGCTCGTGGAGGAGGACCGGCGCCGTCGTAGAACAAATTAAGAACATTTTAGCAAGTCTTTGATATATCGTTACGATTCGGCGGGTGCGCCGCCCATACCTAGGGTCTGTCCCAATCTGCGAGGACTACATGTCCACCATTGCCTTCGATCAGTTTGCGCTCACCCGGATCGCAGACTTCGCCCGTTCGCTGTCGCGGCTGCATCAGGTGGCACGGCGCCATCACATCGATGACGACCAGATCGACCGCGAATTTAACGCGGTTTGCCTCTCGGTGTGGGGCTACACCACCGATGATTTCAGCGACGAGTTGTTCTCGCTCGAAGACCACGCCTGGCTGGATTCGCTGGACGAGGCCCATGCCCGGATCTTCGCCGCCGAGCAGGGCTACGACCTGATCGACGACGAGGGCATGCTGACCGACTGGTGGGGATATTGCTGGATGATTTTGGCGGAGAAGCGCGGCTTGCTGACGCCGGAAAATCGCGCCGCCGCGCGCGCCGCGATCGAGGACAAGTACATGTCCGCGCCGAATGTGATCGGCGTCATCGTCGGGCGATGATGGTTTAAGCGCAGTTCATGTCAGGGACACGCGAGGTGAGCGTGCGTGCCGTCAGTCAATCTCGGCGCGCTTGCCGCTGGCCACTGGCTTGGCCGCGGTAGGCGCGCGCTTTGGCACCACCGTAACGGCGGCGGCGGGCACCGCGCTTTCCGGCATCGGGGCTTCGTCGGTGATCATCTCGGCGGACACCGGCGCCACCTTCATCTCGCCGAGTCGGGCACGGACGTCCGAGGTCAGGCCCGGATAGGACGAGACGGGGGTGAATTCGGCGGTCTGCCCGTTGCCGGTGCGGACGCCGGAGAACGCGACCAGGCCGTTGGTGGTGGCGATCACGTCGCCGGGACGCAGGGACGAGTCGAGCGTCAGGTCGACCGGCGCGAGGCCGGCAGGATCGCGGCCGTTGCAGGTGCAGTCAGGCTTCAATGCCTTGCGATAGGCGAAGGCATTTTCGGAATCCGCGTAGCGCTCGCCGTTCGCCGACGAGGCGCCGTCGATGTTGCTGCCGAAGAACACTTTTGTCGTGCTGGCCGGGCAGAACGCCTGGCACATCTGCGCCGGGCTGGCGCTGCGGCCCAGCGGAAAATACTTGCCATCGCAACTGCGCACGCAGAACGATGGACCGGAGCCGCCGCCGCCGGCGCTCTGCATCGGGCGCGGCGATGGCGGGGCCGGGGTATTGAGGCCGAACGGATCGGCGAAAAAGCTGGTTTCCGGCGGCGCGCCCTTGCGCGGCTGTTGCTTCTGGGGCGGGCCGCCGCCGAACAGGAAATCGAAGAAGCCTTCTGCCGATGCCAGACGCGGGCTCAGCGCCACGGGGGCCGCCAAAGCGAGGGCGATCAATAGCGCCAAAGGGCGGCCGATCCGCGAAAAATTCCGATGTTGACGCAACGCTTGCTCCGCAACGGCACAGGCCGGGCGGATGTCGCCCGGCACGGTTCCACATTACGGCGGTATGGTAAACGAGGTGTGAGCGCCAGCCGGATCTAGCCGAAAAATACCCACGTCATCAGCAGGAAGACCGGGATCAGGACGGCGCCCGACCACAGCATATAGCCGAAGAAGCTCGGCATCTTCACGCCGGCGTCGCGGGCAATGGCGTAGACCATGAAATTCGGCGCGTTGCCGATATAGGTGTTGGCGCCCATGAACACCGCGCCGGCGGAGATCGCTGCCAGCGTCGCCGCGCCGGACGTCATCAGCGTCTTGGCATCGCCGCCAGCCAGCTCGAAAAACACCAGATAGGTCGGCGCATTGTCGAGGAACGACGACAGCCCGCCGGTCAGCCAGAAATAGGCCGGGATGTTCGGCGCACCGTTGGCATGGCTGACCAGCGCGATCAGCGGCGCGAAGGCCCCATTCGCGCCGGCTTGCAGCATCGCCATCACCGGCACGATGCAGACGAAAATCCCGGCGAACAGGATCGCGACTTCCTGGATCGGGCCCCAGGCGAACGCGTTGGCGGCGCGATGCCCGGCATTGGTCAGCTTCATCGAGGCGACGGTGACCGCGACGAAGATCAGGTCACGCAGCAGGTCCTGCAGCTGCAGGGTGGTGCCGAACAGGGTGAAGGAGACGCCCGGCTTCCAGCTCGCGCTCATCAGGATCGCGGCGATGATCACCGCGAGCAGCACGAGGTTGACCTTGCCATGCAGCTGTAGCGGCGAATCCGGCGTCGGATCGGCTTTCTTCGGAAAGTTGCCCTCGCGGTGATGCAGATAGACGTCGAGTGCCATGAACACCGCCAGCACCAGCCCGGCGGCGAACAACGTTTCCGGCAACAGATGCCTGGTGGTCCAGAAGAAATCTACGCCCTTGAGGAAACCGAGGAACAGCGGCGGGTCGCCGAGCGGGGTCAGCGATCCCCCGATGTTGGAGACCAGGAAGATGAAGAACACCACGACATGGGCGTTGAAGCGGCGGTCGTCATTGGCGCGGATCAGCGGCCGGATCAGGATCATCGACGCGCCGGTGGTGCCGACCACGCTGGCGATCAGCGCGCCAACGCCAAGCAAGGCGGTATTGGTGAAGGCACTGTCATGCAGGTTGCCTTCCACATAGATGCCGCCGGCCACGGTAAACAGCGCCAGCAGCAGCAGGATGAAGGGTAGGTACTCCAGCAGCACCGTGTGGGAGAGCGTGGAAGCCACCGTGTGCAAATCGACGACGAGCAACAGCGGGATCACCACGAGGGCCGCGAAGACCGTGGCAAACTTGCCATAGTGGTGCTCCCACAGATGAGGGTACAGCACCGGCCCGGTGGCGATCGAGAGCAGGATGCCGGCAAAAGGCAGCGCCCAGATCCAGCTCAGCGCCGCGCCATCGAGATGCGCGGCCTCGATCATATCTTGAGGAATTCCGCAGCCTTGTAGAGCGAGCGGAACGGCACGCCGGCCTTGGCGAAATTCTCGGCGGCGCCTTCCTCGCGATCCACCATCGTATAGACCAGCACCACCTCGCCGCCGGCCTCGCGTACCGCGTCCAGCGCCTTGATGGCGGAGCCGCCGGTGGTGGTGACGTCCTCGACGATGACGATGCGCTTGCCCTGCAGCGTCTCGCCCCTGGCGAGGCCTTCGACGCCGAGGCGGGCGCCGTGCTCCTTCGGCTTCTTGCGGACGAAGAACGCGGCGATCGGGTGATTCTTCAGCCACGACAGCTGCGCAATGGCGCCGGCCAGCGGCACCGCGCCCATTTCCAGCCCGCCGACGTAATCCAGTCGATCCTCGCGCAGCGCGTCGAAGGTCAGCTCGGCCAGCAGGGCGGCGCCTTCGGGGTCGCACATCGTCGGCTTCAGGTTGAAGTAGAAGTTGCTCTTGCGGCCCGAGGCCAGCGTGATCTCGCCATAGCCGAACGAGCGGTCGTGGATGATGTCGAACAGGCGGGCGCGGGCGGCTAATTTGGACAAGGCGGTCTCTTTCGCTGGGATGTCAGGCAACCTACCGGTCGCGGCCTGGACATTCCAGAGCCGGGAGGCGCCCGTCAACACTCAACCGGCCTTACGGCAGGCCGATTCCGCTCAATCCGGCCAGCGCGCCGGCCGCCAGCAGCCATAGCGGGTGAATCTTGGTGGTGAACGCCGTGAGTGCCACCAGCGCGGTGATGACGGCCAGGCTCCATTCATGGTCGGAGGCGTGGCTGATCAGCGCGGCCGAGGCCGCGACCAGCCCGACGGTCATCGGAACCAGCCCCTGCTGCACGATGCGGCGCCAAGGGTGATCCTTGAAGCGCTTCCAGACCTGCAGCACCACGCCGGTGAGGATCGAGGACGGCCCGAACTTGGCCAGCGAGGCGACGAGAACGCCGGACCAGCCCGCGACGCGCCAGCCGATCAGCGTCACCACCATCATGTTAGGCCCAGGGGCGGCCTGCGCCAGCGCGTACATGGCGCTGAAGTCCCGCGCCGACATCCAGTGATGCACGTCCACCACCTGGCGCTGCATTTCCGGCAGAATGGTGTTGCCGCCGCCGAAGGCAAGCAGCGACAGTTCGGCGAAGATCGCGGCCAGCGCCAGCAGCACCGCGGTCATTTCTGGAATTTCCAGGTGGCCAGCATGCTGAGCGAGGCCAGTACCACCATGGTCGGCAGCAGCGGCAGCCGCAGGATCGCGATTGCCACGAAGCACGATACGGCGATGACGATGCCGACCGGTCTGCGCAGCGGCAGCGCAATCTTGATGGCCATCGCCACCAGCAGGCCGGCCGCCGCGGCGGCGAGGCCGGCGAACAAGTGCTCGACCCGCGGATCGTCCTTGAGTCTCTCGTAGATCACGCCGAGCAGGATGACGATGGCGGAAGGTGCGGCGAGCAGCCCGACCAGCGCCGCTACCGCGCCGGCAACGCCACGAAAATGCAGTCCGATCGCCACCGACAGGTTGATGATGTTGCCGCCCGGCAGGAACTGGCACAGGCCGAGCAGGTCGATGAATTCGGCGGGTGTCAACCAGCGCCGCTTCTCTACCACCATCCGCCGGGCCATCGGCAGTACGCCGCCGAAGCCAATCAGGCCGAGGTGGAGAAAGCCGGTGAACAACTCACCGATCGTCGGCGGCTCGGGGATCGTGACGTCGGTCGGGGGGGCGGTGGCGGCGTCCATGGAATTCTCCGCTGTCCGACGACGGATGGGCCGTTGGATGGGATCGACCTACGCTCCGTCGGGGTGTATGTCTAATATATGCTTCAGGCATATTCCATATCAAAAAAGTATGAGTATGATCGCCCTGCGCCACCTTCGCTATTTCATCGCCGTGGCTGAAGAGGGCCATGTGACCCGCGCCGCGCTGCGGCTCGGCATTCAGCAGCCTCCGCTTAGCCAGCAGATACGGGCGATGGAGGCGGAGATCGGCGTGGCTCTGCTGAATCGGCTGCCGCGCGGGGTCGAATTGACCGAAGCCGGCCGCGTCTTTCTCGCCGAAGCGCGTTTGGTGATCACGCAGGTCGAACATGCAGTGGAAGCGGCGCGGCGCACCGCACGTGGCGAGCAGGGCCGGCTCGCGGTCGGTTTCACCAGCTCCGCGGCGTTTCATCCGCTGATCCCAGCCGTGGTGCGGGCGTTCCGGCAGGCCTCGCCGCAGGTCGATTTGCTGCTCGAGGAGAGCAGCACCGGCGAACTGATCGCGGCCCTGCAAAAAGACCAGCTCGACGTCGCCTTTCTCCGTGTTCCCTTGGGAGACACCGCGGGAATCCGGATCGAACCTCTGCTCCAGGAGAAAATGCTGGTGGCGCTACCGGCGCATCATCCGCTGGCCAGCAAGCGCGCGCCGAAAAGCATCGCGCTGGCCAGGCTGGCGGACGAGACTTTTATTCTATATCGCCGCCCGACCGGGCCGGGCCTGTACGATACCATCATCGCCGCCTGCCGTGCCGCAGGGTTCAGCCCCCGGATCGGCCAGGAAGCGCCGCGCATGCTGTCAACGCTCAGTCTGGTAGCTGCCGGACTGGGCATCTCGATCATTCCGGAATCGATGCGCCGTCTCGACACCGAGGGCATCGCCTATATTCCGCTGGCCGGTGCCGACGGCATGGTTGCGCCGCTGCATCTGGCGTGGCGCGAGGAGCATCCATCCGGCGCGGCGATACGTTTGATCGCGCAGATTAGGCAAATGGTGCGCGAGCAGTAACGCGCTGCTAAAGACGGATTTTGCTTTCCGAAGTACGCCAGCGAAAGGCCCACATGACCATCGAACTGCACACCTGGAATACGCCGAACGGCCGCAAGATCTCGGTCGCGCTGGAAGAGATGGGGCTGCCCTACAAGCCGTTCCCGGTGCACATAGGCAAGGGCGAGCAGATGAAGCCGGAGTTTCTGGCGATCAGCCCGAACAACAAGATCCCGGCCATCGTCGATCCCGAAGGGCCCGACGGGGTGCCAGTCAGCGTCTTCGAGTCCGGCGCGATCCTGCTCTATCTCGGCGAGAAGACCGGCAAATTCCTACCCAAGCCGCTGCTCGAGCGAATCCCGGTCTACGAATGGTTGATGTGGCAGATGGGGGGCTTTGGCCCGATGCCCGGCCAGGTACATCATTTCATCGCGCTGGAAAACGAGGCCGACCGCGCTTACGGGCTGAAGCGCTATTCCGACGAGACGAGGCGGCTGTACGGCGTGCTGGACCGTCGTCTCGCGACCCACGAATTCGTCGCGGGCGAGTTGTCGATAGCGGATTTTGCGATTCTTGGCTGGGCCTGGCGGCATGAGCGCCACAAGGTGGCGCTGGATGACTTCCCGCATGTCGCGCGCTGGTACGAAACGCTGATGGCGCGGCCCGGTGTGAAGCGCGGGTTTGAAGTGAAGCTGGATTGAGGTTGCTTTCTTCCCTCTCCCCTTGTGGGAGAGGGTGTCTCAATCGCACGAAGTGTGATTGAGACGGGTGAGGGGTGACCACAAACTTCGCGCTTGCGGTTACCCCTCATCCGTCTTCGCTTCGCGAAGGCACCTTCTCCCACAAGGGGAGAAGGAAGCAGAGTTCAGCTCCGCTTCGTCTCCAGCGCCATCCGCACGGCGAGGCCGGCGAGCACGGTGCCCATCAGCCAGCGCTGCAGCTTCAGCCAGGTCGGCCGTTCGCCGAGAAATAACGCGATCGAGCCGGCGCCCAATGCGATCAAAGCGTTGACGCCGACGCTGATGACGATCTGCACCGAGCCCAGCGCCAGCGACTGCGTCAGCACGCTGCCCACGGCGGGATCGATGAACTGCGGCAGCAACGCCAGATACAGCATCGCGATCTTCGGATTGAGCAGGTTGGTGACAAACCCCATCGCGAACAGTTTGCGCGGGCCATCGACGGCGAGCTCTTTCACCTGGAACGGCGAGCGGCCGTTCGGCTTCAGCGCCTGCCACGCCAGCCATAGCAGATAGGCGGCCCCCGCCAGACGCAGGGCGTCATAGGCATACGGCACGGCGAACAGCAGCGCGGTGATGCCGAACGCCGCGCATAGCATGTAGAACACGAATCCCAGCGCCACGCCGCCGAGCGACACCATGCCGGCCGCCGGACCTTGCGTGATCGAGCGCGAGATCAAGTAGATCATGTTCGGGCCGGGCGTCAGCACCATGCCGAGCGAAACGAGGGCGAAAGCGAGCAGGGAGGTGATGTGGGGCATAAATGACCTCGTCGAAGAATGCTGCATTTCTACCGTTGGCGGCGATGCGATGCCAGTTCGAAATATGTGCCGTGTTTGATGGAAAGTTTCAAACCCGCGACCATTGTGCTGGTGCTGCACGTCAGGGTGAGATGAGCAAGCCGCGGGATCAGTGAGATCGGCCGCTGGTCAGGGCGAACCAGATCGCGATGCCGAGCAGCACGAGGGCCAGGCCGCGACGAACGGTGCGGCGGCGGTCGGGTGTCGCGATCGTGCCTTGCAGGCCTCCCGCCAGCAGGACGACGCCCATATGGATCGCCGTCGCGATGCCAACATAGAGAACGCTCAGCAGCAGCGTTTGCGTGACCACGGGGCCGCCATCGACCCGAACGAACTCGGGCAGCACCGCAACGTAGAAGATCGCGGCCTTGGGATTCAGCAGGTTGGTGACCAGCCCGCGCCGGAACGCACGCCAGGGCTGGTGGTCCGCGGCCCCGACGGCGTCGGCGGTTTCGCTTTCGTTCGACCAGGCGTTCCAGGCGAGCCACACCAGATAGGCAACGCCGGCCCATCGCAGCGCTTCGTAGAGCCAGCGCGAGCGGTCGATCAGCGCGGCGAGCCCGAGCGCTGCCGCGATGCCGTAGGTCATGAGCCCTAGAGCGATGCCGGCCACGGCGGCGAAGCCGACGCGCCGCCCGTGCGAGAGCGACAACGTCGCGATATAGGCCATGTTGGGCCCGGGCGTGATTTCGATGATTGTCGCGGTAAGTGCAAAAGCCAGCAGCGGGCTGATATCGGAGATGCTCATTCGCGCCCGCTCGACGAATTATTCGGACACTGGGAAGAGCCGAAGCTCAATGCGCCTCTTCCCAGTTGTTGGCTGCGCGGGCATCGACTTGCAGCGGCACGTGCAGCAGCACCGCCGGGAACGGTGCGTCCTGCATGACGTGCTGGACCACCGGCAGCGTCGCCGCCACTTCGTCGTCGGGGACTTCGAAAATCAGTTCGTCGTGAACCTGCAGCAGCATTTTCGCCGACAGCTTCTTTTCCGCCAAAGCTTCTTCCATCCGCACCATGGCGCGGCGGATGATGTCGGCGGCGGTGCCCTGCAGACGCGCATTGATCGCGGCGCGTTCGTTGAAGGCGCGGATCGAGGCGTTCGAGGCCTTGATGTCCGGGTAGTGGCACTTGCGGCCGAACAGGGTTTCCACATAGCCGTTGGCGCGGCAGAAATCCCGCGTCTGATCCATGTAGGCCCGAATGCCCGGGAAGCGCTCGAAGTATTTCTTGATGTAGGCGCCGGCCTCCTCGCGGGGAATGCTGAGCTGGTTGGCGAGACCGAACGCCGAGATGCCGTAGATGATGCCGAAATTGATCGCCTTGGCGCGGCGGCGGATGTCAGCCGGCATGTCCTTGACCGGCACGCCGAACATTTCCGACGCAGTCATCGCGTGGATGTCGATGCCTTCCTGGAACGCGGTGCGCAGCGCCGGGACGTCGGCGACTTCCGACAGCAGCCGCAATTCGATCTGCGAATAGTCCGCCGATACCAGCTTGTGGCCGGGTGCGGCGATGAAGGCGCGCCTGATCTTGCGGCCGTCCTCGGTGCGCACCGGGATGTTCTGCAGATTGGGCTCGTTCGACGACAGCCGCCCGGTGGTCGTGGCGGCCAGCGCATACGTCGTGTGGACGCGGTGGGTCTGCGGATGCACGTAATTCGGCAACGCGTCGGTGTAGGTCGAGCGCAGCTTCGACACCTGCCGCCAGTCGAGAATTTTGCGCGGGAATTCGTGGCCCTGTTCGGCGAGGTCGTCGAGTATCTGCGCCGAGGTCGACCACGCGCCGGTCTTGGTCTTCGAGCCGCCCGGCAGGCCCATCTTGCCGAACAGGATGTTGCCGAGCTGCTTCGGGCTGCTGATATTGACCTCTTCGCCGGCGATCTCGCGAATCTCCGCCTCGATGCGCGCCGCGGTCTGCGCGAAATCGGCCGAGAGTTTCGACAGCACCTGGCGGTCGATCGAGATGCCCCGGCGCTCCATTCGCGCCAGCACGGAGATCAGCGGGCGCTCCAGCGTCTCATAGACGGTGGTCATGTGCTCGGCAGCCAGTCGCGGTTTGAGTACGCGCCACAGCCGCAGCAATACGTCGGCGTCTTCCGCCGCATAGGCGGTGGCGCGGTCGATGGTGACCTGGTCGAAGGCGATCTTGGCCTTGCCGGAGCCGATCACCTCGCCATAGCTCAGCATCTTGTGGCCGAGCCAGATTTCCGCCAGCGCATCGAGGCCATGGGCGTTGCGCCCGGCATCGAGCGCGTAGGACATCAGTTGCACGTCGTCGGCATCGCGAATGGCAATGCCATGCTGCGCCAGCAGCACCGCGGTGAATTTGATATTGAAGCCGATCTTGAGGAGACCCGGAGATTCGAGCAGCGGCTTCAGCGCTTCCAGCGCGTCGGCGGCTCGGATCTGGTCGGGCTCCAGCCCCGAGGCGAACAGGCCGGCGGCGTCGCCGGACTGTTTGTGATTCAGCGGCACGTAGCAGCCGTCATTCGGGCCAAGCGACAGCGCGATGCCGACCAGATCGGCCTGCATCGGATCGATCGACGAGGCTTTCGCTTCGAACGCGACATGGCCGGTATCGAGGATGCGGGCGATCCAAGTGTTCAGGTCGGCCAGCGTGCGCACGGGCTTGTAGGCGTCGCGATCGACCGGGAGTTTTCGCGCGGCGGCGGCGCGGGCGGCGGCAAGCGAGATGGTGGTGAGCTGTTGCTTGGCGCCTTGACCGGTGGTGTGAGCGCTGACGGCGCCGCCATTGCGGGCATTCCCTCCTCCCTTGCGAGGGAGGGATAGGGATGGGGGTGAGCCCGGAACGCCGGCGTCTGTGGACTCCCCACCGCTGCCCTCCCTCGCAAGGGGAGAGGGAGCAGAAAGTAGGTCGGCATTCCAGTCACTGCCATCGCGGCGCTTGCCGGCCACGCCGCCTTCGGCCTCCACATCGCTGGGATCGATCTGCGAATATTCCGCGACCCGTCGCGTCAGGGTGGAGAACTCCATCGCCTTCAAAAATGCGATCAGCTTTCGCGCGTCGGGCTCGTGCACCGCAAGCTCATCCAGCGGCACATCGAGCGCCACCTTGTCGTCGAGCAAAACGAGCTGCCGCGAGATTCGCGCTTTCTCGGCGTGTTCGATCAAGGATTCCCGCCGCTTCGGCTGCTTGATCTCGGAGGCTCGGGCGAGCAGCGTTTCGAGGTCGCCATATTCGTTGATCAGCTGCGCCGCGGTCTTGATGCCGATGCCAGGCACGCCGGGGACGTTATCGACGCTATCGCCGGCCAGCGCCTGCACCTCGACCACCTTGTTGGGCGGCACGCCGAATTTCTCGATCACCTCGGCAATGCCGAGCCGCCGGTCCTTCATGGTGTCGTACATGACGACGCAATCGGTGACGAGCTGCATCAGGTCCTTGTCGGACGACACGATGGTCGCGGTGGCGCCGCGTTCGCAGGCCTCGCGCACATAGGTGGCGATCAGGTCGTCGGCCTCGAAGCCGCCCTGCTCGATGCTCGGCAGGTCGAAGGCGCGCACCGCATCACGGATCAGCGCGAATTGTGGGATCAGGTCGTCCGGCGCGGGCGGCCGGTGCGCCTTGTATTCCGGATACAGCTTGTTGCGGAACGTCACCTCGGACTTGTCGAAGATGATCGCCAGATGGGTCGGCCGGTTGTCCGGCGGCATATCGCGCAGCAGCTTCCACAGCATGTTGCAGAAACCGAGCACGGCGTTGACCTGCAACCCGTCCGACTTGCGGGTCAGCGGCGGCAGCGCGTGATAGGCGCGGAAGATGTAGGACGAGCCATCGACCAGGAAGACATGGTCGCCCTTCGACAGGGCTTTCACGGTGACGGGCTGGGCGGCGGTTGTTTCGGATGTTTTTGGCATGGCCGCAATTTAGAGATTTCCGGCGGGGAATGACACCCCGCCGGACGGCCCATCCCGCTGGAATTTTGCATGGAATTGGTTGCATCCACGCCTGTTCCATGAGCCCCTGCGCGACTGGTCGCCACCGAAGGAAACAGCAATGCCCGAGCTCGATCTGCTGATGGAGAAGATGAAGGCCCTGGAAGCCGAGATCGAGACCGAGCTGGCGCGACGGCGCGAGGAGCTGCGCTTCCGCTTCGAGAACCGCAAAATCGTGTTCGAACACGACATCGAGGCGTTGCAGCGCGCCATCAAGGTGCGGGCATCGAAATATCTCCTGAACGCCAACCCGCTGATCGTGCTGACCGCGCCGGTGATCTATTCGCTGATCGTCCCGTTCGTGCTCATCGACCTGATGGTGATGGCCTATCAGGCGATCTGCTTTCCCGCCTACGGGATCCCGAAAGTGCGGCGGCGGGACTATCTCGTGTTCGATCGCCATCATCTGGCCTATCTCAACATCATCGAAAAGGTGAACTGCGCCTATTGCTCCTATTGCAACGGCGTCGCCGCTTTCGTCCGCGAGGTCACCGCGCGTACCGAGATTTACTGGTGCCCGATCAAGCACGCCCGCCGCATGCTGGGGCCGCACCCGCATTACGTCGGTTTCGCCGATTTCGGCGACGCGGATGGATTTCGCAGCAGGATGGCGGCGCTTAAGGACGGTGTGAAGCTGGATGTCGGAAAGCCGACCGCGATGTGAGGGTTACTCCGCCGGCTGCAGCTCCGGTTGCTTCTTTCGGGGCGCGATCCAGAACATCTCCGGGCGCTCGAACAGGAAGTTCGCATGCGCCGCCAGCGCCAGTCGCCAGAGCGCCAGCGCGCCGACAAGGCCGCTGAGGGTGACGAGCAGCGAAATCGTGCCGATGTCGAGAGGGGCGAATTTCAGCAGTAGCGCACGTGCCGCCGCCATAGGCAGAAAGAAGGCGAGGTAGATGACGATGGAATGCTCGCCGCAGAACCGCAGGAAGCCCAGCCACTGCATCTTCGCCAGCAGTGTACCCATCATGACGATGGCGACCGCGCCGGCGAAACCCAGCATCAGCGAGAGCACCGGCCATTCGCTGCAGCCGTCATATACCAGCGCGGCATTGACCACCGCCCATACGGCGAGGCCGGCGAGCGCCTGGACCGGCTTCGAGCGGGCGCGATCCGATAGCGCGAACACCCGGGTGGCGAACAGGTAGCCGGAGTAGAAATACACAAAGCGGGCGCTGAACTCGTCGATCATGGTCCAGCCGGTGGCCACGTGCACCATCTCCAGCAGCGCAGCGACGCTCCACACCAGGCATGGCGGCACCCGGCGCAGCGCCTTGGTGAGCACGAAGAACACCGGCAGCATGTAGATGAACCACAGCGTGCCGAACGGCTCGATGTAGGATTCCAGGTACAGCGCCGCGACGTAGCCCCAGCTGCCGTGCTCGGCGGCGAGACCAGGCGCCTTGAAGGCGAACTGGATGGTCACCCACAGCACGTAGAAATAGACGAAGTGCACCACCTTGCGATCGAGATAGGTGCGCCAGTCGCGGTCGATGACGCGCGACAGGAACAGGCCGGAGATCAGGAAGAAGTCGGGCATCCGGAACGGCTTGGCGAACGCCACCAGCCCATGCATGAAGCCGGTCTGGCCGGCCGCCAGTTCGACGCCCAGCACCGAATGCATCATCACCACCATGACGATGCAGATGCCCTTCGCGTAATCGACCCAGTCGATCCGTTCGGGCAATGTGATCGCCGGGGAACCCGACAGCGCGGCCCGATCGGCGACGGCAAAGGTGCCGCTGTTGGTCATGAGTGTCCCTTTGGCCCGCCCAACCTGTTTTGCGGCATCATCGGGGCGAACGGTTTCTATTGCCTTTCCGCCATTGAAAAAACTGACGTTCTGATGGGATTGTGATGAACGGTGTGCGCTTTGCCCTGCGGCAGGGCCTGCGCTAAGAACGGTCGGCTCTGAGAAAGCATTAACTATGGCCTCTTCCTTCCTTCTCCCCTTGTGGGAGAAGGTGGCGCGGACGGAGTCCGCGTCGGATGAGGGGTATTTCCAGGCGCGGAGCTTGCGGCTACCCCTCACCCGTCTCGACCGCTCCGCGGTCGATCCACCCTCTCCCAGAAGGGGAGAGGGGAAGAACCACGACTGCGAGCGCCCTTGACCCGCACCTTCGACGCGCCCCTGCCCATCGACGCCGTGCTCGACGACATCGCGCAGGCGTTGGCGACGAACAATGCAGCCGTGCTGGTGGCGCCGCCGGGCGCCGGCAAGACGACGCGGGTGCCGCTGGCGCTGCTTGATGCGCCATGGCTCGGGCCTAAGAAGATCATCATGCTGGAGCCGCGGCGGATCGCCGCCCGCGCCAGCGCCGAGCGGATGGCCAGGACGCTGGGAGAACGCGTCGGCGAGACCGTCGGCTACCGCGTTCGCTTCGGTTCGAAAATCTCCCGTAACACCCGCATCGAGGTGGTCACCGAGGGCATCTTCTCGCGTCAGATCCTCGACGATCCCGAACTGACCGGGATCGCCGCGGTGCTGTTCGACGAATTCCACGAGCGCTCGCTCGATGCCGACATGGGGCTGGCACTGGCGCGCGACGCGCAAGTGGGCTTGCGCGAGGACCTGCGCATCCTGGTGATGTCCGCGACCATCGACGGCGCGCGCGTCGCCAAATTGCTCGGCGACGCGCCGGTGATCGAAAGCCTCGGCCGCGCGTTTCCGGTGGAGACGCGCTATCTCGGCCGCAAGGCGGACGCCCAGATCGAGCGGCAGATGGCCGACGCCATTGCCACCGCGCTGCGTGCCGATCCCGGCTCGGTGCTGGCGTTCCTGCCGGGTGCTGCCGAAATCCGTCGCACCCAGACTTTTCTCGCCGAGCGCATTCATGATGCTTCTATCGAGATCGTACCGTTGTTCGGCGCTCTCGATGCCGCCGTGCAGGATCGCGCCATCCAGCCGGCGCCCAATGGGCAGCGCAAGGTGGTGCTGGCGACCTCCATCGCCGAGACCTCGCTGACCATCGAAGGCGTGCGCATCGTGGTGGATTGCGGTCTGGCCCGGGTGCCGCGCTACGAGCCGGATATTGGCCTGACGCGGCTGGAAACCGTGCGCGCTTCGCGGGCGGCGGTCGATCAGCGCCGTGGCCGCGCTGGCCGCACCGAACCCGGCATCTGCTACCGGCTGTGGGATGAGCCGCAGACCGCGTCGTTGCCGGCCTACACCCAGCCGGAAATTCTCAGTGCGGACCTGTCGTCGCTGGTGCTGGACCTCGCGCAATGGGGCGTCAGCGACCCCACGCAGCTGGCGTTTCTCGACGCGCCCCCTGCGCCGGCGTTGAAGGAGGCGCGCGGGCTGCTGCGCGAACTTGGCGCGCTGGACGGCGACGACCGTATCACGTCGGAAGGGCAGGCGCTGCGCGCACTGGCGTTGCCGCCGCGGCTGGCGCGGATGATCGTGGATTCGCATCGGCTGGGCTACGGCGAGGACGCCGCCGACATCGCGGCAATCCTGACCGAGCGAGGGCTTGGCGGCGACAGCGTCGATCTTGACCATCGCCTCGACCAGTATCGCCGCGATCGCTCGCAGCGGGCATCGAGCGCCCGCACGCTGGCGCAGCGCTGGGCTGCGCAGGTCGCCGCGACGGAGACGGGAGCCAGGATATCAAACGAGGTGGAGCTCACCACCGGAGTCATGCTGGCTTTCGCATTCCCCGATCGCGTCGCGAAGAACCGCGGCAACGGCAGTTTCGTTTTGGCCAATGGCCGCGGGGCCGCGGTCGATCGCGCTTCTGCGCTGGCCCGAGAGCCATATATTGCCGTGGCCGAATTGACCGGCACGGCCGCCAACGGCCGCATTTTGCTGGCGGCGCCGATGGCGCAGTCCGATATCGAGCGGAACTTCGCCGACCAGATCGAGGCCATCGACGAGATCAGCTTCGACAGGCCTTCATCGGCCTTGCGCGGCCGGCGCAAGCGCACGCTGCACGCCGTCACGTTGTCGGAGGCGCCGTTCACGCTGCAGCCGTCGGCCGAAACCGCGCGGGTGCTGGCCGATGGCTTAGCGGCCGTTGGGATCGACCGGCTGCCGTGGTCGAAGCCGCTGCAGCAATGGCGCGGCCGGGTGATGTTTTTGCGCGCGGCCGAAGGCGATACGTGGCCTGATCTGTCGGACGACGCGCTGGCGACCAGCCGCGAAAGCTGGCTGATGCCTGCGCTGTTCGACAAGCTGTCGCTCCGGGAATTTTCCCCGGGCGACATGTCCGACGCGCTGATGGGCCTGCTGCCGTGGGACCAGCGCGCGCGATTGGACAAGGAGGCGCCGACCCATTTCGAGGCGCCGACCGGCACGATGCTGGCCATCGACTACGAAGCCGAGCAGGGCCCAACCATCGCCGTGCGGCTGCAGGAATTGTTCGGGCTCAACAGCCATCCGTCGGTGGCCCGCGGCACGGTGCCGCTGGTGCTGGAATTGCTGTCGCCGGCGCACCGCCCGGTGCAGGTGACCCGCGACCTGCCGGGCTTCTGGCGCGGCTCCTACCAGGACGTCCGCTCCGACCTGCGCGGCCGTTACCCGCGGCATCCCTGGCCCGAGGATCCCGCCAGCGCGTTGCCGACGCGGCGGGTCAAGCCACGGGGGACGTGAGGCTCTCGTGTTCCGACGCGGTGCGGCATTCTTCAAGCCGCTCCGCAGATCCAGGACCGTCGCAAACGCCGACGTCTGGTACGGCTACGGCTCCGGCTCTGCGAAGCAATACTGCGTATTGCGTCGCGTCCGGGGCAAGAGAATGACTCCCATTAACCCGTTACTCATCCTTTTCGCCAAAATAGCGTGGGTCGGTGGCTGTTCGGAACGGACGCTGCCGGGCGTTTGTGGTGGGATCGCCGTTTCCAGACGGCGATCAGTGAGGTTGGCGTATGCGTGGCATCATGTTTCTTGCGGCGGTCCTGATCGGGCTGGGCACCGTGATGGCGCAGGTGGCCGACAAGATGACGACGGGATCGGCGATGGCGAAAGCCGCGGTGGTGGCTCCGCGCGAGGACGCCCGGGCCGGCGTCCGCAGCGTCAGCATTCCCAGCGATCGGCGCGGCCATTTCCAGACCGAAGCCCGCATCGAGGGCCAGCGCATCGGCTTCATGGTCGATACCGGCGCGTCCGTGATCGCGCTGAACGAAAAATCCGCGGCACGGTTCGGGCTGCGCCCGTCGCGTGCCGATTACAACGCCACGGTGACGACCGCCAACGGCACCATCAAGGCGGCGCGGACGCGGTTGGCGATGGTCGAGATCGGCGGGCTGATCGTCAGGGACGTCGATGCCATGGTGCTGCCGGATGTGGCACTGTCGGAGAATTTGCTGGGCCTGTCGTTTCTGTCGAAGCTGAAACGCTTCGAATATGCCAACGGCACGATGGTGCTGGAGCAGTAGTAGCTCGCTGCGCTTTAAGGCTACAGCCTTAATTCAGGCCATGACGCACTGCAGACACGCGGTTGCCTTTTCAGCGCCGCGTGCTTTCGCTATGGGTGAGGTTCCTGATCACGTCACTCGCGGGGCCCCCGATGTTTCCGAAGCCGAAGCCGTTACTGGTGCCGAACACCTACGCTTACGAATCCGAGCCGATGGTGAAGGCCACGGGCTTTCGCGAATACGACGCACGCTGGCTGTTCGGCAAGGAAATCAACCTGATGGGCATTCAGGCGCTGGGCATGGGGCTCGGCAAACTGATCGCCGAACTCGGCCAGAAGCAGGAGATCGTCACCGGCCATGATTTCCGCGGCTACTCGGCCTCGATCAAATACGCGCTGATGACCGGCCTGATGGCGGCGGGCTGCAAGGTGCACGACATCGGCCTTGCGGTAACGCCGATGGCCTATTTCGCCCAGTTCGACCTCGACGTGCCCTGCGTGGCGATGGTCACGGCGTCGCATAACGACAACGGCTGGACCGGCGTCAAGATGGGCATCAACCGCCCGATGACCTTCGGGCCGGACGAAATGAACCGGCTCAAGGAGATCGTGCTCAACGCCGAGTTCGACAACAAGCCCGGCGGCTCCTATCAATTCCACGAAAACTATCCGGCGCGCTACATCGCCGACCTCACCAACCGGCCGAAGCTGAAGCGCAAACTGAAGGTGGTGGTCGCTTGCGGCAACGGCACCGCCGGTGCGTTCTCCCCGCAGGTGATGGAAGCGATCGGCTGCGAGGTGATCCCGCTCGACACCGAGCTCGATCACACCTTTCCAAAATACAATCCGAATCCGGAAGACATGGAAATGCTGCACGCGATCCGCGATGCGGTGCTCGAGCACAAGGCCGACGTCGGGCTCGGCTTCGACGGCGACGGCGATCGCTGCGGTGTGGTCGACAACACCGGCGAGGAGATATTTGCCGACAAGGTCGGCGTGATGCTCGCGCGCGACATGTCGGCCGTGATCAAGGACGCCACCTTCGTGGTCGATGTGAAATCCACCGGGCTGTTCGTCACCGATCCCGTATTGCAGGCGCAGGGCGCCAAGACGACTTATTGGAAGACCGGCCATTCCTACATGAAGCGCCGCACCAACGAGTTGAATGCGCTGGCGGGATTCGAGAAGTCCGGCCACTTCTTCTTCAACGCGCCGGTCGGCCGCGGCTATGACGATGGGCTGGTGTCGGCGATCGCGATTTGCGAGATGCTCGACCGCGCGCCGGGCAAGACCATGGCGGACCTGAAGGACGCGCTACCAAAGACGTGGTCGTCCCCGACCATGTCGCCGCATTGCGCCGACGAGACCAAGTACGGCGTCGTCGCGCAGGTGGTGGCGCATTTCGAAGCCGCGCAGAAGGCTGGCGACAAGGTGGCGGGTCAGGCGATCCGTGACCTCGTCACTGTCAACGGCGTGCGCGTGACCTGCGAGGACGGCAGCTGGGGCCTGGTGCGGGCGTCGTCGAACAAGCCGGAGCTGGTGGTGGTGGTGGAGAGCCCGGTCTCCGAGGCGCGCATGCACGACATGTTCGAGGCGATGAACGTGGTGCTGCGAACGCATCCGGAAGTCGGCGCGTATAACCAGACGATTTGAGTTCAATCTCGGGTGGAGGCTCTGCCTTCCTTCTCCCTTTGTGGGAGAAGGTGGCGCGGACGAAGTCCGCGACGGATGAGGGGTATCTTCAAGCTCGGAGTTTGTGGCTACCCCTCACCCGTCTCGAACCGCTACGCGGTCCGATCCACCCTCGCCCACAAGGGGAGAGGGGAAGAAGAGCTACGCCGCCGGCATCGGCGGCACCGGCAATGCCGTTACCGATTTGATCTTCTCCATCGCAAACCGCGACGTCACGTTCTTCAGCGCCACCGCGCTGATCAGTTTCTTGTAGAACACGTCGTAGCTCTGCATGTCGGCAACCACCACGCGCAGCATGTAATCGACGTCGCCCGCCATGCGGTAGAATTCCATCACCTCGGGCATCGCGCTGACGGCGTCGGCGAATTTCTTTAGCCAGGCGTCGGAGTGGTCGCCGCTTTCCACCGAAACGAACACCGAGATTCCGAGCCCGATCTTGTTCTGATCGACCAGCGCCACCCGGCGCAGGATCACGCCATCGGCCTCCAACCGCTGGATCCGCTTCCAGCACGGCGTCGAGGACAGCCCGACCCGGTCGCCGATTTCGGCGACTGACAACGAAGCGTCTTCCTGCAATACCGTTAGGATTTTGCGATCGATGGCATCGAGGCGGCGGGAGGGTTCAACGGTCAGGTCGGCGGCGTCAGACATGAGAGAACTTTGTTCTAATTAAGAGGCTGCGAAACCTGATATATAGAACAATCTTCCAAATCAAGCCTGATTTTCTAGCAATCCGTCAAGTGACGGATTTACTCATGAATGCATCGACTTCCGCTCGATCCGGGCAGGCAAAAGCGCCACCATAGCGGGTGCATTTCAGCGCCGCGGCGGCGGATGCGAAGCGCAGCGCGTCGGGGACACTCTGGCCGCCGGCAAATTCCAGCGCAAAGGCGCCATGAAAAATGTCGCCGGCGCCCAGCGTGTCCACGGTATGGACCGGGAAGGCCGGCGTTCGCTGCAATTCGTGCTTGTCGTCGAGCCAGAGCGTTCCCTTCGGGCCGAGCGTCACGGCGAGGAAGGACGAGGTCAGCTTGGCCATCTTGCGCAACGCCGCGGCGTCGTCGGTGATCCCCGCGGTGGCCTGCAGCGCCTCGTCGGAGAAGATCAGGTGCGACGAAGCGCTGAGCAGCCCTTCGCTCTGGGACATGGTGCTGTCGATATCGACGACGACCGGAATGCCGCGCTTGCGCCCCTCGGCGCAGAGGTCGGTGGCGAAGCCGGCGCAGCGGCTCTCGATCAGGATAGCGTCGCAGTCCTGCAGGAGCATGTCGGCATCGGGCAGCTTCACCTTCCACAGAGCGGGATCGCGAAACGAGATGATGGTGCGCTCGCCGGAGGGGTCCATCATGATCCCCGAAATCGGGGTCACCAGGCCGGGCATGTGCACCAGATGCGAGGTGTCGATACCTTCCTTGGCAAGGTCGTCGAACAGATACTGGCTGGAGGTCTCGGCGGCGTCGCCCATCGGTCCGGTCAGGGTGGCATGGCCGCCGAGCCGGCTGATGCCGATCGCCGCATTGAGCGCGTTGCCGCCGCAGATCTGGGCGAACCGATCGGCGTGGAATTTCTGGCCGCGGCCCGGCACGGCTTGCACGCCAAAAGTCAGATCGCGGACCGGCATGCCGATGCAAAGGATGCGCTTGGGCTTCGAACTCATGGAAAATCCCCGTTGTGGTCTCAGGCCGGCTGCAACCAGCGGCCGAGCAGATGATGCGCGATGGCGAAGGGATGCGGACCCGCGAGCCCGTCGGGGTGTTCGCGCTTCAGCATCAGTCTCGCCTCGTCACGGTCAAACCATCGGGCGTCCTCAAGTTCCATGTGGTCGATCGTAATCGCCTCGCTGGTGGCGCGCGCCGAGCAGCCGATCATCAGCGAGGACGGGTACGGCCATGGCTGCGTCATGTAGTATTTCACGTCGGTGCAGCGGATACCGGCCTCTTCGAAGATCTCGCGGCGCACCGCGTCCTCGATGGTCTCGGCCGCCTCGATGAAGCCCGCGAGGCAGGAGTACATCCCCGGTGGAAACTGCTTCTGGCGGCCGAGCAGGCACTTATCGCCCTTTTCCACCAGCATGATGGCGACCGGGTCGGTGCGCGGAAAGTGCTCGGTCTTGCAGGACGGGCAGACGCGCTTCCAGCCGCCTTCGGCCATCGTCGAACGGACGCCGCAATTGGCGCAGAAGCCGTGGCGTTGATGCCAGGACACCAGCGATTTCGCCATCGCGATCGCCGAAAGCTGGTCCGGCGGCACCACGCCCTGCATCGCCATGCCGCGCAGTTCGGTGAGCGCGAAATCGGAACGCGTCAGCAGCGTTTCCACGGCTGACGCGCCAATGCCCATGCCGAATACCGCGGCGCCGTCGCGCAGGCCGAGAAAGATAGTGCCGGGATTGGCGCCGGCTTTCAACGCCTCGGGGATCGTCAACAGCGCGCGGGGCCCGCTGGCCTCCTGCTTCATGACTAGCGAATCGCGGTGCACCACATAGGCGCGCGAATCGCTCTTGCCTTCGAGCGCGAACAGCTTTTCGTCGCTGAAGCGCAGATGCGCGGCGCGGTCGAGCTGGTGCGAGACGAATGCCGGATGGTCCAGCGGAAACAGTTCGTTGGGTGTCATGAGGTCAACCAAGCCAGATCTTGCGGCGGAGTTCGCTGATGAAGCGTTGCACTTCGGCGGCGTCGTGGGCGAGCGGCGGCATCACGCCCCAGATCGGGCGTGGCCAGGCGGCGTCGGTCTTGCGGCGGGCGATGACGTGGACGTGCAGTTGCGGCACCATGTTGCCCAAAGCGGCGACATTGAGCTTGTCGCATTTGGTGACTTCCTTCAGCGCGCGGCCGACGCGGTTGATCTCGGTCATCAACTGGCCCTGCTCGACCTCGTCGAGGTCGATGATCTCCACCGCCTTGTCACGGCGCGGCACCAGCATCAGCCAGGGATAATGCGCGTCCTTGACCACCAGCACGCGGCTGAGGGGCAGGTCGCCGATGTCGATGGTGTCTTGTTGCAGCTGCTCGTGCAGCGACCAGGAAGCGGAGGAGGTCATGAGGGCTCTCGAACAATTGTCGCAGGGTTGCAGAGAGTGGCTCCGCAAACAACACCCGTCATGCCCGGCTTTGCGGCCGTCATCCACGTCTTTTTTTGACGGCCGGAGGGGGCGGCAGCGCGCTTGCTTTCCGCTCGCTTTGGCCCCAAATAAGCACCGGGAGATTGGCGGTGGACGAGCCACTAGCCAATCGGGTCATGTCCGGAAGGAAGCAGCCCTAACGAGATCCGGATCGGGTCGCTCGTCAGTCTCCTACTTGTTTTGTCGAGCGAATTCAGTGCTCTGCTCGACGCGAAGACCCGCTTTTCAGGCAGGATCCGGTTTCCGTCCCGTCCGAAGATGCGCCGTTGTTCCGCAATCGGCTTCACGAGGCAACACATTGCGGATGAAACGATGACCGATGCCGGCTTGCCCGTAACGCCCCCCGCCGACAGCGTTGCGCAGGGCTTCGACATGAGCCCGGCCGCCGCAGGCAAGCCGTATCGGGTGCTTGCGCGAAAATACCGGCCTTCCAGTTTCGACGACCTGATCGGCCAGGAGGCCGTGGTCCGCACCGTCTCCAACGCCTTCGAGACCGGTCGCATTCCGCAGGCCTGGATCCTCACTGGCGTGCGCGGCGTCGGAAAGACCACCACGGCACGCATTCTGGCGCGCGCGCTGAATTACGAGCTCGCCGACGGCTCCAGCAAGGGCCCGAGTATCCACATGCCGACGCTGGGCGTGCATTGCCAGGCGATCATGGAAAGCCGGCACATCGACGTGCTGGAAATGGACGCCGCCTCGCACACCGGCGTGGATGACGTCCGCCAGATCAATGACAGCGTGCGCTATGCGCCCTCCAGCGCGCGCTACAAGGTCTACATCATCGACGAAGTCCACATGCTCTCCACGGCGGCGTTCAACGCCTTCCTGAAGACGCTGGAGGAGCCGCCGGAACACGCCAAGTTCGTGTTTGCCACGACCGAAATCCGGAAAGTGCCGGTGACGGTGCTGTCGCGCTGCCAGCGCTTCGACCTGCGCCGCGTCGATGCCGACGTGCTGATGGGCCATCTGTCCAATATCGCGGGCAAGGAAAACGTCGAGGTCGAGCCGGAGGCGCTGGGCATCATTGCGCGGGCCGCCGAAGGTTCGGTGCGCGATTCGCTGTCGTTGTTCGACCAGGCCATCGCCCACGCCGCCGGCACGGTGCGCGCCGATGCGGTCCGGCAGATGCTGGGCCTCGCCGACCGCACCCGCGTCATCGACCTGTTCGATTCGCTGGCGCGCGGCGACATCGCCAGCGCCTTCGCCGAATTTCGCGAGCAGTATGACGTCGGCGCCGATCCGATTGTGGTGCTCTCCGACCTCGCCGAATTCGTCAATTTCGTCACCCGCGTGAAGATCGTGCCGGCCACCGCCGACAATGTCGCGTTCGGCGAGACCGAACGGTTGCGCGCGCGTGATTTCGCCTCGAAGCTTTCGATGCGGGTGCTGTCGCGGATGTGGCAGATGCTGCTGAAGGGCATCACCGAAGTGCAGGGCGCGACCCGCCCCGCCGCCGCCGCCGAAATGGTGCTGGTGCGGATCGCCTATGTCGCAGACATGCCGACGCCCGATGAAGCGATCAAGATGATCGGACAGAACGGTGGCGGTTCCGCGCCGCTGATTTCAGGCAATGGCGGCAGCGGCAGTGCGCCGTCTTCGTCGTCGACGGTGTCGTCGATGCAGGCCTCGAGCCCGCGCGCCCCAATGCAGCGCGGCAGCGCCGAGATGTCGCCGCGTCCGCAGATGATCGCGCCGGTGGCCGCCGCGCAAGCCGCGACGGTACTGAAGATTTCAACCTTTCCGGAACTGGTAGCGCTCGCCGGCGCCAACCGCGACCTGATGCTCAAGACCGCGCTCGAAGCCGATGTGCGGCTGATCAAGATCGAGGACGGCCGGCTCGAACTGGCGATGGAGCGCACGGCGTCGCGCACCCTGATCAACGATCTCTCGCGAAAACTGGAACTGTGGACCAACAAGCGCTGGAGCGTGATCGTTTCCAATGCGGAAGGCCAGGCGACGCTGCGGTCGCAACTCGACGAGCAGAAGAATGCGCGCCAGCAGGCCGCGGAAGCCGATCCGCGGGTGCAGGAAGTGCTGGCGCGGTTTCCCGGCGCCAAGGTGGTCGAGGTCCGCCGGCTTGCCGCCGAGCCGCCGGAATCCGGTGCTACCGATGCCGACCTGACCGGCGAAGATTCCACCGACAATTTCGACGGCGACGATCAATAAATCCACTCGAAGGAAAAGTTCATGGCTGATTTTCTCGGCATGATGAAGCAGGCGGCGCAGCTGCAGTCGAAGATGAAGGCGATGCAGGACGAACTCGACCATGTCGAGGTCGAAGGCATGTCGGGCGGTGGCTTGGTGACGATTCGCATGACCGCGAAGATGGAAGTGAAGGCCGTGAAGATCGATCCGTCGCTGATGAAGGCTGACGAGCGCGAGATTCTTGAGGATTTGCTGGTCACGGCGATGGGCGATGCGCGCCGCAAGGCCGAGGCGGCGATGCAGGACAAGATGCAGGCGCTAACCGGCGGCATGGGTCTGCCGCCGGGGCTGGGCCTCACCTGATATGGCTGCTGGCGTTGCCGGACCGGAAATCGAAAAACTGATCCAGCTTTTGGCGCGGCTGCCCGGGCTTGGGCCGCGCTCGGCGCGGCGCGCGGCGCTGCATCTGATCAAGAAGCGCGAGGCGCTGATGGCGCCGCTGGCGGGCGCGCTGCAGGTGGCGATCGACAAGATTCAGGTCTGCAAGACCTGCGGCAATATCGACACGCAGAATCCCTGCACCATCTGTACCGACCCGCGCCGCGATCCGGCGATCATTGTGGTCGTGGCCGACGTTTCCGATTTATGGGCGCTGGAACGCGCAAATGCCACAACCGGCCGCTATCACGTGCTTGGCGCGACGCTATCGCCGTTGGATGGCGTCGGTCCTGACGACCTCACGATCGATGCACTGGTGTCGCGGGCGCATGGCTCCGAGGTCACCGAGATCATCCTGGCACTGAATGCCACGGTCGATGGCCAGACCACGGCGCACTACATTACCGACCTCCTGCAGGAGGCCGGCGTGAAAGTGACGCGGCTGGCGCATGGCGTGCCGGTCGGCGGCGAACTGGATTATCTCGACGAAGGCACGCTGTCCGCCGCGATGAAGCAGCGGACGCTGTTCTAGAATATGGAAGAGAATTGATGACGCGATATAGCTTCCTGAATTTGTCGTCCGGCGTGGTGGCGTTGCTGGCCGTTGCGGTCGCTGGCGCTTGCAATGCGCAGACGCCGGCGGCTCCCGCTGCCAAACCTGCCGCGGCGCCGAAGGCAATGCAGATCGGCGATGTGCTGAGTGGCCAGCTCAACGCGCTGCGCGTTCGCGCGCCGAAGGGCAAGCGCGCCAACACGTTCCAGCTGGTCAGCGAGCCGCGCCGGCTACCGGCGCCGGCCGGGCTGTGCAATCTGGAGACCGGTCCGGAGACGTTCGAGATCGTCGCTGCCAATGAGGCCCAGGCGGCGCAGCTCAAGAAGCTGGTCGGCAAGGAAGTGTCGCTGAAAGTTACCGAAGTCGCCTGCGCCGAACAGGCCGGGCAGATGAGTGAAGCGCTGGTGACGAAATGGACCGTGGTGACGAAGCCGAACTAGGCGCTCTCGCGTCAAACCCGCACGGTGCCCAGTTCGTTAAAATGCCCGCGGCGCTGCAGCCAGACCAGCAGGATCAGGCTCGGCACCGCCACCACCACGCAGATAGCGAAGAACGCCGGCCATCCCGTCGCTTGCGCCACATAGCCCGCACCCGCTGACAGGTAGGTCCGCCCGACCGCGGCCAGCGCCGTGAGCAGGGCGTATTGCGTGGCGGTGTGCAGCGGGTTCTTGCACAGCGCCGACAGGTAGGCGACGAAGATCACGGTACCGATGGCGCTGGTGAAGTTCTCCGCGGTAATGGCAAAGGCCAGCGCCCACTGGTTGACGCCGACGATGGCCAGCCAGGAGAACGACAGGTTGGCGACCGCCTGCAGCACGCCGCCGATCCACAGGCTGGTCGGCAATGAGTAGCGCCGCGCCACAAAGCCGCCGGCGAAGCCGCCGATCAATGTCGCCGCGAGTCCGACGCCCTTGACGATGGCCGCGTAGTCGTTGCGGGTAAAGCCGAGGTCGATCACGAACGGCGCGGTCATGGTGCCGGAAAACGCGTCGGTGAACTTGAACAGCACGACAAAGGCCAGCGCCGCCCAGGCATCCTTCCGCGCGAGAAATTCAGACAGCGCGCCGATCGCGGCCTTGGTGACGCGCTGCAACGCGCTGTCGGCGCGGGTGGCTTCCTCGGCGCGGGCGGATTGCGCGGGCTCGGTGGCCGCAAGCGCGGTCACGGTGCCGATCAGCACCATGGCCGCCATGGTCACATAGCCCCACATCCACGCGGTGCCGCGCGGCAGGCCCGTGCCCTCATAGGCGCTGACCATGAACAGCGCGCCGGCGGTCGAGACCAGCATGCCGATGCGATACGCAGCGACGTAGGACGCCATGCCGGCGGCCTGTTCTTCTTCGGGCAGGCTCTCGACCCGGAAGGCATCGACCACAATGTCCTGGGTCGATGACATCGCCGCCACCAGCAGCGCGCCGAGCGCCACGAACAACGGCGACTTGGCCGGATCGGTCAGCGCCAGCAGCAGGATCGCCGCGATCAGCAACAACTGCGAGAACACCAGCCAGCCACGGCGGCGGCCGAAGCGCCGGGTGAACAGCGGCACGTGCAGCGCATCGACCAGCGGCGCCCAGAGGAATTTCAGCGTGTAGGGCGTGCCGACCAGCGCGAACAGCCCGATGGTGCGCAGGTTGACGCCGGACTCGGTCATCCAGATCAGCAGCGTCGAACCCGACAGCGCCAGCGGCAGCCCGGACGAGAAGCCGAGCAGCAGCACGATCAGCACGCGCGGCTGCAGATACACCGCCATGCTCTCGCGCCAACTGGCGCGGGGGACGGGGACGAGGGGGGCGTCGGACGATTCACGCGTGCTGGTCATGCCCCAGTGCTAGCAGATTCTTTCCTTCCCCTCTCCCCTTGTGGGAGGTGGCCGCGCGCCAGCGCGGCCGGGTGAAGGGTAGCCACAAGTACCGAGCCCGGCAGTACCCCTCATCCGTCGCGGACTTTGTCAGCGCCACCTTCTCCCACAAGGGGAGAAGGGAAGAACGCGGGCGGCATGGACGGTGCTTCACTCCCCGGCATGCAATTCCAGCGGCACGGGGAACAGTTCGGGCTTCGCCGATCGCATGGCCTGCTCGGCGAGCGGCACTGCCTCCGCCGCCGGCTCAGCCTTGCTGAAATCCAGTTCCTCGATCCGCCCGGCGCGCTTTTCGATCTTGTCGGCGGAGATCAGGATCTGGCGGACGTCCTCGTTCGCCTGGCCGAAATGGGTCTGCAGCTTCAGCACGCGGTCGCGCAGCCGGCCGAGGTCGTCGCCGAGATTCATCACCTCGGTGCGGATCTGGTCGGCGGCGTCGCGCATCCGCGCGTCCTTGAGGATCTGCTGCATCACCTGGATCGCCAGCATCAACAGCGAGGGCGACACCAGCACCACGCGGGCGCGATAGGCCTTCTGGATGATGTCGTCGAAGCCGTCGTGGATTTCCGCGTAGACCGATTCCGACGGCACGAACATCAGGGCGGTGTCCTGGGTCTCGCCCGCGATCAGGTATTTTTCCGAGATGTCGCTGACATGCTTCATCACGTCGGCGCGCAATCTTTGCGCGGCGTACTTCTTTTCGTCGTCGCTGCGGGCGTCGTGCAGCGCGGTCACCGCCTCCAGCGGGAATTTGGCGTCGATGCACAACGGCCGCTGGTCGGGCAGGAAGATCACGCAGTCCGGCCGCTTGCCGGAGGACAGCGTGTGCTGGAACGCATAGGCGCCGGCCGGCATGCCGTCACGGACGATGGTCTCCATCCGCGCCTGGCCGAACGCGCCGCGCGACTGCTTGTTGGCGAGCACATCGCGCAGGGTGGTGACCTGTGAGGTCAGATCGGTGAGGTTCTTGTGGGCGTTGTCGATGATGCCCAGCCGCTCGTGCAGCACGCGCAGGCTGTCCATGGTGTGGCGGGTGCTCTGCTCCATGCTTTGTCCAACCCGGTGAGTCACCGAATCCAGCCGCTCGCTGACCGCGCGACCCATCTCGGCCTGACGGCTGGCCAACGCCTGGCCCATGGCGTCGACCCTGCCGGTGGCGACGCTCTGTGCCTGCAGCATCTCCCTGAGCCGCTCTTCCAGCTCGTCGGCGCGGATCGCCTGGGCCATCGCGATGGCCGCGCCCCGGCTGCCGGAGCGGGCGATGACGATGGCAATTACGAGCAGCAGCGTCAGCGCCAGAGCGCCGAAGCCAAGCAGGGCGATGCCAGCGGTGACCGGCGTGCCGTTCAGCATGAAAAGGGTGTCATTCATTCCAATACCGTAGCAGATTCGTTGCGATTTCAGAACGAAGCAGGAACATTTATCATTAACAAAAAGCTAATTTTCATGGTTAGCAAAGCCCTAAAATTCACGGTTAACGCCGGCTTAACCAACGTGGTTAAGCGCGCGCTAATTTTTATGGTTATCAGATCGTTAACGGCCCGCGGCGCGGCTCCAGCCGGTGGCATTGACCGCACCGGCCACCCGCATTAAATCGCCGCCATGGCCATTCGTGAAATCATCGTCCTGCCGGACAAACAACTGCGTCTCGTCTCCAAACCGATCGAAAAGGTCACGGCGGAGGTGCGCAAACTCGCCGACGACATGTTCGAAACCATGTATGACGCGCCGGGCATCGGCCTGGCCGCGATCCAGGTGGCCGTGCCGCTGCGCCTGATCACCATGGATCTCGCCAAGAAGGACGATGAAGAGGACGGCAAGAAGCCGCGCGTCTTCATCAATCCCGAGATCGTGTCGGCCTCGGAAGAGTTCTCGGTCTACGAAGAGGGCTGCCTGTCGATCCCCGAATATTACGAAGAGGTCGAACGCCCGGCCACGGTGCGGATCCGCTTCATGGACCTCGATGGCAAGGTGCAGGAGGAAGACGCCGAAGGCCTGTTCGCCACCTGCATCCAGCACGAGATCGATCACCTCAACGGCGTGCTGTTCGTCGATTACCTCTCCAAGCTGAAGCGCGACCGCGTGCTGAAAAAATTCACCAAGCTGGCGAAGCGGGCGGAGTAGACTCCTCCCGGTCTCCCGCAGATCGGCTCGCATATGTCGCTTCGTCTGATCTTCATGGGCACGCCGGATTTCGCGGTGCCGACATTGCTCGAGCTGGTGGCCCATGGCCACGAGATCGCGGCGGTCTATACCCGTGCCGCCAAGCCGGCGGGGCGTGGCATGAAGCTGCAACCGACGCCGGTGGAACTTCAAGCCACGCGACTCGGCATTCCCGTGCTGACGCCGACGACGCTGAAGACGCCGGAGGCAGAAGCCACGTTTCGCGCCCATGGAGCGGATGCCGCAGTGGTCGTCGCCTATGGCATGATCCTGCCGCAGAATATTCTCGATGTGCCTCCGCTCGGCTGCTTCAACCTGCACGGCTCGCTGCTGCCACGCTGGCGGGGGGCGGCACCGATCAACCGCGCGATCATGGCAGGCGACGCCGAAAGCGGCGTGATGGTGATGAAGATGGATGTCGGCCTCGACACCGGCGACGTCGCCATGGCCGAGCGCATCGCCATCACCGACGCGATGACCGCGCAGGATCTGCACGATGCGCTGGCGCCGCTCGGCGCCGACCTGATGGTGCGGGCCATCGGCGCGCTGGAGCGCGGCCGGCTGCAGCTTAGCCCGCAGAGCGAGGCCGGCGTCACCTACGCCGCCAAGATCGACAAGGTCGAGGCGAAGATCGACTGGAGCAAGTCGGCGCACGAGGTGTTGCGCCACATTCACGGCCTGTCGCCGTTTCCCGGCGCGTGGTGCGAGGTGCCACTCGAAGGCGAAATGGTACGGGTCAAGATCCTGCGCTGCGCGCTGGCTGACGGAGCCGGCACACCCGGCGATCTGCTCGACGATCGCCTCACCGTCGCCTGCGGCGAAGGTGCCATTCGCATCGTCGATCTGCAGCGCGCCGGCAAGCAGCTGATGAAGGCGATCGATTTTTTACGCGGCACGCCTTTGACGCCGCCGCTCAGGCTCGCCTGATGCCGCGCTATCGGCTGCTCATCGAATATGACGGCGCGCCGTTCTCGGGCTGGCAGGTGCAGGACAATGCGCCGTCGGTGCAGGGCGCGCTGGAAGACGCCGTCAAGGCGATCTGCGGCGAGTCGGCGCGCGTGCACGGCGCCGGCCGCACCGATGCCGGCGTCCATGCTCTGGGGCAAGTGGCGCATGTCGACATCGTCAGGCCGTTCGTGCCGGGACGGCTGCGCGACGGCCTCAACGCGCATCTGCGGCCCCACCCGATCGGTGTGCTCTCCGCCGAAATCGTTGCCGACGACTTTGAATCGCGGTTCTCCGCCATCAAGCGGCACTACATCTACCGCATCGTCAACCGCCGCGCGAACCTTGCGATCGACCTTGGCCATGTCTGGCGCGTGGCGCGACCGCTCGACACCGATGCGATGCACCAAGCCGCACAGCGGCTGATCGGCCACCACGACTTCACGACGTTTCGCGATACCGAGTGCCAGGCGAAGTCGCCGCTGCGCACGCTGGATCAGCTCGACGTGATCCGCGACGGCGAGGCGGTCAATATCGTGACGTCGGCGCGGGCGTTCCTGCACAGCCAGGTGCGCTCGATGGTGGGTTCGCTGGTGTGGGTCGGGCACGGCCGCTGGAGCGCCGACGATCTGGCGGGGGCGCTGGCGGCGAAGACCCGCGATGCCTGCGGCCCGGTAGCGCCGCCGGACGGGCTATATTTGGTGAAGGTGGATTACTGAACTTTCAGCCGTCATTGCGAGGTCAGGGAAAGCCTTGGCTTTCCCTGACCTCGCAATGACGACGGAGTTTCAGGCGAGCCCGAGCTTCTTCACCGCATCCCAGAACAGCTGCTGGCCATCCGCGACATTTGCGGTCCAGTGCTGGTGGGCAAAATCATTGGCATCGTCGGTGATGAACTTGAAGGCGCGCCAGGGGATCTCGTTGCGTTTGCAGACATAGGCGATGGCGAACAATTCCATGTCGACGATACCGACACCGCTGGCGTTCAGCCAGGGATCGAAGGAGGTGACAAAGCTGTCGCCGGTACCGCAGGTCACGTCACCATGGCCCGACGACAGCCGATCGAGTTCCGGCGCAAATGGCGTGGTGCCGCGGGGCGCCAGCGGTTCGGCGATCATGTCGCGCTGGATTACATGGGCGACCTCGACCAGCCCGCGCAGCGATTCAGCGATCTTGCCAGCGGTGCCGTAGTTGATCACTAGCGCGGGCTTCAGCGCCAGCAGGGCCAGCGTGGTGGCGGTCGCGGTGGCGACCTTGCCAACGCCGGTGAAGACGATCTCGACCCCCGCAGGCGCCCGCGCGATATCGAGCTCGCTCTCAAGCGCTGTAAGAACCAGAATCTTGCCGTTCATCCGAAATAGCGCTCCAGCACACCACGATAGATTTTCGTCAGCTTCTCCAGATCGGACACCGGCGTGCGTTCGTCGATCTGGTGCATGGTCTGGCCAACCAGGCCGAATTCGATCACCGGGCAATAGCGCGTGATGAAACGGGCATCCGAGGTGCCGCCACCGGTGTTAAGATCGGGCTTGCGGCCGGTAACTTCCTCGATGGCCGATACCACGAGGTCGGTGAAAGCACCCGGTCTGGTCACGAAGGAATCCGCATTACACGGTTCCCACACGATGTGGGCGCGAATCCGGTTGCCGGTTGCGGCCACCAGTCGCTTGTCGATCAGGTCGCGCAGCGACTCCTGGGTATGGTGATCGTTGAAGCGGATGTTGAATTTGGCGCCGGCCTGCGCGGGGATCACGTTGGTCGCGGTGTTGCCTACATCGACCGACGTGAATTCGAGGTTCGACGGCTGGAATTGAGCATTGCCGGCGTCGAGCGGATCACCGCTCAACGCCACGATCAGCGCGGCAATATCCGGCACCGGATTCGAGGCACGGTGGGGGTAGGCGACGTGGCCCTGTACGCCATCGACGATCAGCGTACCGGACTGCGAACCGCGGCGGCCGATCTTGATGGTGTCGCCCATCTCCTCGACGTTGCTGGGCTCGCCGACGATGCAGTGATCGAATGTTTCGCCACGCGCCGCGGCCCATTGCAGCAGCTTGACGGTGCCGTTGACCGCGATGCCTTCCTCGTCGCCGGTGATCAGGAACGAGATCGATCCCTTCGGCTTTCCGCCGTTGGCGGCGAGATAGTCCAGCGTGGCGGCGACCGCGCAGGCGATGCCGCCCTTCATGTCCACAGCGCCGCGGCCGTACAGCAGGCCGCCCTTCACATCGCCGGAGAACGCGCCATGCGACCACGCCGCCTCATCACCTGGAGGCACCACGTCGGTGTGGCCGGCGAACGAGATATGCGGGGCTTCGGTGCCGATGCGGGCATAGAGGTTGTCGATGTCAGACGTACCTTCTTCGCTGAAGGTGATGCGGTGCACGTCGAAGCCGGCATCACCGAGCAGGCGCTCCAGCACGCCAAGGGCGCCGGCATCTGCGGGGGTGACCGAAGGGCAGCGCAGCAGGTCCTGCGCGATGGAGAGGGCGTCATTCATGCCCTCGATTAACATGTGCGGCAGGCGGTGGGCCAGCGCTATGCGGGATCATTTCCAGTTCGCTCTGCTGGTCCCAGCCCGGTCGTGTATCGGGCAACGCCAGCGGATCAGCTCCGAACCGGTTCGGCCCGCGCGTGCCTCCCAGGCAGGCCATTTCGACGAAGCCCCAGAAGCCAGCCACCGAGACGATCATTCCAGGGACAGCCGACAGTGCGGAATCACCCAGCCGGTCGCCGATGGTGGGAAGCACCAACGGGCCAATGATGAAGGGAATAAACCACCAGCCGCTGCGGTTGCGATCGTGCAGCCGCCGGATCGAGCTGGCCGTGAAAAACCACACGGTCGCGGCGCAGACCGGTGCTGCGATCAGGTAGAGCAACACAGAGGCGGTCGGACCGGCGCCGCGAAAACTGTCGCCGAAGCCGAATGACAGCGGATCGCGGAGCAGGTCCGCGATGCCGAAACTGATCTTGCTGCCAGGCGGCAGGCCACCGACTGCAAACAGCAGCAGCGACATGAAGATCAGCGGGGCGAATACGCTCGTAATTCCGGCCAGCCAGTATGGGGCACGGTTGATGCGCCCCTCCGAACGGAACAGAATCCATTTGCCACGCATCGCCAGCCTCCGGACCGCGGAAAGGCCGCGTCCGGAGGTTGGTCGGATCAGAACCGGTTCGGTTCGATCAGTCGCGCAGCAGCTCGTTAATGCTGGTCTTGGAACGGGTGCGCTCGTCAACGCGCTTCATGATCACGGCGCAGGCGGTGGAGGGGCCGATTTCGCCGTTCTTCATCGGCTTGCCGGGCAGGTTGCCCGGAACCAGCACGGAATATTCCGGCACTTCGCCAACGAACACTTCGCCGGTCTCGCGATCGACAATCTTGGTGGAGGCGCCGAGGAAAACGCCCATCGCCAGCACCGCGCCCTTGCGAACAATGACGCCTTCGGCGACTTCCGAGCGCGCGCCGATGAAGCAATCATCCTCTATGATGACAGGGCCGGCCTGCAACGGCTCCAGGACGCCGCCGATGCCGACGCCGCCTGAAATGTGCACGCGCTTGCCGATCTGGGCGCAGGAGCCGACCGTCGACCAGGTATCGATCATGGTGCTCTCGTCCACATAGGCGCCGAGATTGACGAAGGACGGCATCAGTACGACGTTTTTCGCAATGTACGCCGAGCGGCGCACGATGGCGCCGGGCACGGCGCGGAAGGCGGCGTCGCGGAACGCGTTGTCGCCCCAGCCCTCGAACTTCGACGGCACCTTGTCCCACCACGACGCGCCGCCGGGGCCGCCCGGGATGGCGCGCATGTCGTTGAGGCGGAACGACAGCAGCACGGCCTTCTTCAGCCACTGATTGACCTTCCAGACGCCGTCGGCCTGCCGTTCGGCGACGCGGGCCTCGCCCTTGTCGAGCAGGTTCAGCGCGTGATCGACGCCGTCGCGGACCTCGCCCTTGGTAGCCGCATTGACGGTGTCACGCGCATCGAACGCGGCGTTGATGGTGGCTTCGAGGGCGGACAGCGACATTGGAATTCCTTCACGCGGGCAGGGGTCGGCAGGCGAATTGGACGGCTTTTGTCGGGATTTGACGGGGGAGAGTCAAGGTGGCGGGAGGCTTCTTCCCTCTCCCCTTGTGGGAGAGGGTGGCCGCGCGTAGCGCGGACGGGTGAGGGGTGAGGGGTAGTGTTGAGCTCCGCAGCACCCCCTCATCCGTCGCGGACTTCGTCCGCGCCACCTTCTCCCACAAGGGGAGAAGGGAAGAGCGATTACCGCGCCGCGTTCAGCGCCGCCAGAAACCCCGTCAGATCGTCGGTGACGTGATCGACGAAATCGGCGTCGCGGCCTTCCAGCTCCCAGTCTTCGCGCACCACTTCCTTGGCGCCGTCGGGCACCACCAGCACGGTGGTCATGCCCAGCGCGTGCGGCACCACGAGGTTGCGCGACAGGTCCTCGAACATGGCGGCCCGGGCGGGATCGACGCCATGCAGCTTGAGAAATTTGTCATAGGTCTGCTGCGCCGGCTTCGGTTCGAGGTCGGCGGCAATGATATCGAAGATGGCTTCGAATTCACCGGCGATGCCGAGGCGGTCGAGCACTTTGCCGGCATGGTCGGTGGAGCCGTTGGTCAGGATCAGTTTTCGTCCGGGCAGCCGCGCGATCTCGGCGCCCATTTCCGGATTGGGCGACAGCGGCGAGTGGTCGATGGCGTGGACATAGGCCAGGTAATCGTCGGCGTGGACCCCATGCTCGGTCATCATGCCGCGCATGGTGGTGCCGTAGCGCTTGTAATAGTCCTTCTGGATCTTGAAGGCTTGCTCCGGTGGGACCTTGAGGAAGTTCGAGACGAAATCGCGGATCCGGCCATCGACCTGCTGCCACAGGTTGACGTGATGCGGGTACAGCGTGTTGTCGAGATCGAACACCCAGGTCTCAACATGGGCGAAGCTGCGCGTCGGCTTGATGTCGATGGTCATGAAGTCCCTGCTATGCCGTTACGGCATCGTAAAGCGCAGCGTCTTGCCGCCGGCCAGGTCCACTGCGACGAAGCCGGCGGCGGCGAGGCCGCGCAGGCCGCAATCGCTGTGGTCCGATATTTCGAACTTGCTCTCGCGCGTGCACAGCATCTTGCTGCCGCCCCAGTTCAGCGCCTTGTCCTTGATGCGGATGGCGCGGCCATTGGCATCGACCGCTTCGGCAAAGCTGAACACCTGTTTCGGCTGGCCGATGACGTCCGGACGCAGGCACTTGCCGGGCTCGATGCGGTACCAGCCGCGGCTGACGGTGGCCTTGCCGTCGTCAGTCGCGATCGAAGCCATCACCTTATAAGTTGTGTCGTTGCACCAGTTCAGGCCGGTGGCGGACGGCGCCTGCACCGCGTTGATCATGCGCTCGAAGAAATCCGGCGCCTTGACGATGTCGGCGGCGAGGCCGCGGCTCTTCAGGAACGCCGCCAGCGCGCCTTGCGTCTTCGGGCCATCGACGCCGTCAATCGGCGCCGCATCGTAGCCGGCGATCACCAGCAGCCGCTGGATCGCGGCGAGCCTGGCCTGTTCGTCGTCATATTCGCTGTCTTCGGCCAGGTACGCGAGCAAGTTGCCGTCGGCATCCTGCGACGGCTTGACGGTGGTGAACGTCGCCTGGTTCTGTCCGGTGCGGCATTGCCGGGCGGCGGCGATGACAAAGTTCTCCGGCGCGATGCACAGCGTATCGCCGCCGCCCTGCGGCACTGGCGAGGGGCCGTAAACGCCGAGCGCGCGGGCATGCAGCAGGATGCGGTCGATGGTCAGCGTGCCCTGCGCAACGATGCGGCATTGTGCGGGATCGATGCGAAACCAGCCACGCGTCGTGGTCTCGCTCTTGTCGTCGGTGCCGATGGCGGCCTCGACGACGTAGCTCATGCGGTTGCAGAGGCGAAGGTCGGCACGGGCCTTATCCTCAAAAGCGAACAGCAGGAGGGTGACGGCCACAAGTAGCGTTGTGCCGAGGCCTCTCCACCCGTCATGCCCGGCGCTATGCCGGGCATCCACGTGTGCCGGCGCGGGAAAGACCTGGATGGCCGGGACAAGCCCGGCCATAACGGCTTCCCTGGTGCGCGCGATCGTCACTTGTAGATCAGCGTTCCCGTGCCCTGGTTGGTGAACAGTTCGAGCAGCACCGCGTGCGGCGTCTTGCCATCGATGATCACGACGCCCTCGACGCCCTGCTCGAGCGAATAGATGCAGGTCTCGACCTTGGGGATCATGCCGCCGGAAATGGTGCCGTCGGCAATCAGTTTGCGCGCCTCTTTGATCGACAGTTCGGGAATCAGCTTCTTCGACTTGTCGAGCACGCCCGGCACGTCGGTGAGCAGCAGCAGGCGTTTTGCCTTGAGGGCACCCGCGACGGCACCGGCAAAAGTGTCGGCGTTGACGTTGAAAGTCTGGCCCGACTTCGAGGTCGCCAGTGGCGCCAGCACGGGAATCAGGTCGTGGCCGATCAACTGGTTCAGCAGGGTCAGGTCGACCTTGTCGGGTTCGCCGACGAAACCGAGGTCCACCACTTTTTCGATGTTGGAATCCGGATCGACCATGGTCCGCGTCGCCTTGGTGGCGGTGACCATGTTGCCGTCCTTGCCGCACAGGCCAACCGCCTTGCCGCCAGCCTCGTTGATGTAGCCGACGATCGACTTGTTGATCGAACCGGCCAGGACCATTTCGACGATCTGGATGGTGGCGGCGTCGGTAATGCGCAGCCCGGCCGCGAATTCCGACTTGATTCCGAGCCGCTGCAGCATCTGTGCGATTTGCGGCCCGCCGCCGTGCACCACCACCGGATTGATGGCGGTCTGCTCCAGCAGCACGATGTCGCGGGCAAAGGCCTTGGCCGTGTCCTCGGCGCCCATGGCGTGTCCGCCATATTTGATGACGATGGTTTCCTCGTCATACCGCTGCATGTGCGGCAGCGCCTCTGACAGGATGCGGGCCTGATCGAGCGGGCTGATTTCGGTCGCGTCGGTCATGAAGCGGATCTCACTGGGCCAATCTGCGGCGCGTTCTAGCTGATTGGTCGGAGAGGTGCAAAGCATGGCTGTAGTAGCCCGGATGGAGCGAAGCGAAATCCGGGATTCATGGCGTGCGGCGGTGCTGTCCCCGGATTGCGCTTCGCTCATCCGGGCTACGGCTAGCCGCGCCGCGGCCACGCCGCCGATACGGCCAGCGCCAGCCAGCTAATGATCAGCAGGGTGCCGCCCGTCGGTGCGGCCATCGGGAACAGGCCGTGGCCAGCATATTGCCGGATCGTGAGGTCGCCGGCGAACAGCGCGCTCGCGACCGCGAAGCCGATCGCGGCGGCGAGGCCGATCTGCAGGTGGATCACGCCGCGTTCGATCAGGGCCACCGCGCCGATCACGGCGGTGGCGTGAAACAGCAGCATCGAGGACGCCGAGGCCAGCCGCGTCGCGTCGGGCTGATGCGCTGAGGCTGCCGCCAGCAGGACGCCATCGACGCCCATCACGCCGGCCAGGATGATCAGGATGCGGAACAGGCCAAAGCGGGTCATCAGCTGCGCTCGCCGAGCAGGCGCACCATGGCGGCGCGCAGTTCAGCCATGCCGGCGCCGGTGCGCGACGACGTCACTAGCAGTTGCGGGAACGCCGCGGGATGCTTCAACAGGGTGCTGCGGACCGCCTCGATGGTGGTCTCCAGCTCGGCCTTCTTGACCTGGTCGGCCTTGGTCAGCACCACCTGGTAGCTGACCGCAGACTTGTCCAGCGTCTTCAGCACGTCGAGATCGACATCCTTGAGGCCGTGGCGGCTGTCGATCAGCACATAGACCCGCGCCAGGTTGGTGCGGCCGAGCAGGAAATTGTGGATCAGCGAGGTCCAGGACGCGATCTTGACCTTCGGCGCCGAGGCATAGCCGTAGCCGGGCATGTCGACGAGGCGCATGCCGGATTTTTCCGGGCCCTCGAAGAAGATCAGTTCCTGGGTGCGGCCCGGCGTGTGCGAGGTCCGCGCCAGCGCATTGCGGCCGGTCAGCGCGTTGATCAGGCTGGATTTGCCGACATTGGAGCGCCCGGCGAACGCCACCTCAGTGCCGGCCATCGGCGGCAGGGTTTCGATCGAGGGCGATGCCCAGATGAACT
>NZ_JAQGJD010000135.1 GCF_028290785.1 Tardiphaga sp.
CGCGGTCCGGCGCGCCGCGCGAGAACTTCTTGTCGCCGCCGAACTTGCTGCCGCCGCTATAGGGACGATCGCCCTGCGGGCGATCCGAGCGCGGACGATCGTTGTCGCGCGCCGGACGCGCGCTGTACGGACGATCACCCGAGGGGCGCGGCCTGTCACCACCATCACGCGGCGTATAGGGACGCTTGTCGCCGCCATCGCGGGACTGGTAGGGCCGCTTCTCGCCGCCGCCGTCGCGCGGGGTGTAGGGACGCTTGTCGCCGAACTTCTTGTCGGAGAAACGCGCGGCCGGACGTGCGTCGCTGCGCGAGTCGCCGCGGTCGCCGCGCGGCGCGCGGTCGTCGCGGTTGAAATTCGGGCGGTCGCCACGCGGGCTGTAGGGACGCTTCTCGCCGCCACCTTCGCGCGGCGTATAGGGGCGCTTGTCGCCACCACCGTCACGAGACTGATAAGGCCGTTTCTCAGCGCCACCATCACGCGGCGTGTAAGGGCGCTTGTCACCGCCGCCATCGCGCGACTGGTACGGACGTTTGTCGCCACCACCGGCGCGCGGCGAATACGGCCGCTTCTCGCCGCCGCCTTCACGCGGCGTGTAAGGGCGCTTGTCGCCGCCACCGTCGCGCGACTGGTACGGACGTTTGTCGCCGCCACTGCGCTCGGGACGGTCGCCACCGAAGCTGCGGGCCGGACGCGGTGCATCGCCATAGTCGCGGCGCGGCGCGCGGTCGTCATCGCGGCGCGGCGGCGCGCCGTCACGCTTGCCGGCATAGGGCTTGCCGGGGCCGGAATAGGGCTTGGCGCCGTAGGTCTTGCGCTCGCCCGCGCCGGCATCGTGCGGCTTTGGTGTGTAGGTGCCGTCGCGCTTGGCGAATTTCTTCTCGGGGCCGCGCGCCGCGCCGGAGCGGCCCTTGCTGGCGCCTCCGCCGGATTTGCCGGGCGGGCGGCCGCGCGAGGGGCCATTGTTTCGATCGTTGTCGCGGGGCATGAAGGTCTCACTGCAGCATAAGCTGAATTGCGGTTGAGCGGTGCGGACAGGGCTCGTGAAACGATATGCGCGCTCACTCGTCGGGCGCATTGTCACGCAAAAACCGGTATCCACTCTTGCTGAACCTCAACCCGTAGCAGAGTTCGCCCCAAGAAACGAGCCATGACCGCACCTTCTTTTATGGATCTGGCGCTGCAGGCCGCCGAAAACGCCGCAAAACGGGGCGAAGTCCCGATCGGCGCTGTGATCGTGCTTAACGGCGAGGTCATCGCATCGGCGGGAAACCGCACCATCATCGACCGTGACCCGACCGCCCATGCCGAGATTCTGGCGATCCGGCAGGCGGCGGAGCGGATCGGCAGCGAGCGGCTGATCGACTGCGATCTCTACGTTACGCTGGAGCCGTGCACCATGTGCGCCGGCGCGATCTCGTTCGCCCGGATTCGCCGGCTGTATTACGGCGCCGCCGACCCGAAGGGCGGCGGAGTCGATTCCGGGGTGCGATTCTTCGCCTCGAAGACGTGCCACCACGCGCCGGATGTCTATTCGGCCGTGGGCGAACGCGAATCCGCGATGTTGCTACAGGAATTTTTTAAGGCGCGGCGCTGAGGCCGGACCGGCTTCGCCCGACACCTTCACCCGCATCACTTCGTGACCGTCTTCGCGGACGACGGAGATGTGGCAGTCATGGTCCATTTGGCTGCAATCCGTCCCGAATTGATAGGCGATAACCTGACCGCGGGCGATCGCGTCGCCGTCGCTGGCGAACTCCGAACCGGTGTGGTCCCTCCGCGTGGTGCCGTTTTTCACATCGAAATAATAATGAGCCATGAGCAGCCCTTCCTGCTCAACCAATGCGTGACACTCCACTAAGTTCCATCGTTTTGGTTGTGGAGCTGCAGCTGGGGAAGTGACAGGTCCTCCGCTACCTTTTTGCGCGCTCGCGCGCCACCGCCTGCCAGCCGATATCGCGGCGGCAGAAGCCCTCGGGCCAGTTGATCAGCCCGATCGCCTCATAGGCGCGGCGTTGCGCCTCGCCGACGGTCTTGCCCGACGCGGTGACGTTGAGAACGCGTCCGCCATTGGCGAGAATCCAGTCGCCCGAGGCGATGGTGCCGGCATGAAAGATCTCGACGCCTTCGATCTTCGCGGCACGATCAAGGCCCGCGATCCGCGTGCCCTTCTCGTACGCGCCGGGATAGCCCTTGGTGGCCATCACCACCGTCAGCGCGACGTCGTCGTACCAGCGCAGGCTGAAATTCTTCAACTGCCCGTCGGCGCAGGCCAGCAAGGCCGGAACGATGTCGGACATCATCCGCAGCATCAGCACCTGGCATTCGGGATCGCCGAACCGCGCGTTGAATTCGACCAGCTTCGGACCGTCCGCGGTGACCATGACGCCGGCATAGAGAACGCCTTTGTACGGCGTGCCCATGTCGCGCAACGCGCGCAACGTCGGCTCGATCATCGTCTTCATCACCTGCGCGCACAGCGCGTCGGTCATGACAGGCGCCGGCGAATAGGCGCCCATGCCGCCGGTATTGGGGCCCTTGTCGCCGTCGAAGGCGCGCTTGTGGTCCTGCGCGGTCGCCAGCGCCAGCGCATGTTCGCCGTCGCATAGCGCGAAGAACGAGGCTTCCTCGCCCTCCATATACTCTTCGATCACGACTTCGGCCCCGGCCTCGCCGAAGCCGCCGGCAAACATCATGTCGACCGCCGCCAGCGCCTCGGCCTCGGTGGCAGCCACCACGACGCCCTTGCCGGCTGCCAGCCCATCGGCCTTGACCACGATCGGCGCGCCCTGGGCGCGGATATAGGCCTTGGCCTCCTCGGCGCTGTGGAAATGGCCGTAGGCGGCGGTGGGAATGTTGTTGTCGCGGCACAGCGCCTTGGTGAAGCTCTTCGAGCTCTCGAGCTGCCCGGCCGCGCGGGTCGGCCCGAACGCCTTGATACCCGCCGCATCCAGATCATCGACGATCCCGGCAGCGATCGGCGCGTCCGGGCCGACCACGACGAAATCGATCGTGTTGGTCTGGCAGAACGCAATCACCGCGGCGTGGTCGGCGATGTCCAGCGCCACGCATTCGGCTTCCTGCGCGATGCCGGCATTGCCCGGCGCGCACCACAATTTGGTCAGCAGCGGCGACGCGGCGATCTTCCACGCCAGCGCATGCTCGCGCCCGCCGGAACCGAGGAGAAGAATGTTCATGGAGACTGCCAGACCGGTTTGCGCGAGGAAGCGCAGGGTTTACCCGCCGGCGCGGCACGCCGCAACATCAGCGACGGC
>NZ_JAQGJD010000143.1 GCF_028290785.1 Tardiphaga sp.
GAAGGGAGTGTCGTAGCTGCCACCGTTGAACGCGGTATCGATACGGATCGCGCCGCCGATCTTGATGCAGGTGTCGGTGCCCGGAATGTAGTAGAAGCCGGCGCCGTACAGCGAGCAGATCTTCACGTATTCGACCGCTTTGGCCTTCACCGGAAGATCGGCTGCCTGCGCTCCGCCCATGGCGATCAATCCCGCCGCTGAGCCGAGAATAAGGCTCTTAATCATCGTCATGTTAAAACCTCCAAGTTGTTTCTTAAAGGGAAGGTCCGGATCCGCTGGGTGACGATCACCCGAAGATTAGTACCCCTAGTCCCCAGACTAACCGCCAAGCACTTCGCGTTTTCGGAAACACCCGCATAACGCGAGGCACTAAAGCGAACCACTTCAACGGGACGATTGCGGGTTGCCCCATCGCCGTGATCGACAATGCATGCGCAACTCCTAGAAGCAAAATACTTTATGAACTCAGGTAACTTTATCGCGATGCAGTGTGGTTTTGAGGCAACAGCCTTAAATTGCGGCTTGCACCGATCAATCACTTGATCCAGTTATGTATTTTGCAAATGTCTGGAATATCGAAATGACAGAACGAGCGAGTGCGACCAAGCGAATGGGGTCAGCCAGCAATACCGACAGACCGTCTACGGCTGATGCCAGCGGCAAGAATCACGAGATTGTTCGGCAGTTCGTCTGGGACATCGCCTCGATCAATGTGCATCTCGACGAGATTCGCCACTTCTGGGCCCGGGAACTGGGAATCAGCGGCCCGCAATGGATGATCCTGATGGCGATCGGCGATCTGGACCGCGGCCGCGGCGTCGCGGTCAAGGACGTTTCGGCGATGCTGCATGTCGATCCATCCTTCGTCACCACCCAGTCCAAGATGCTGGAGAAGAACGGCTTCATGCGCCGGGTTCCATCGACGGAGGACGCCCGGGTGGTGCTGATGTCGCTGTCCGACAAGGCGAGCAAGAAGATCGCCACCCTATCGTCGCGACGCAACGACCTCAGCCAGTTCGTGTTCGCCGGATTCGACGAGCGCGCGCTGCAGGACATCACTGAGCAGATGGCCTCGCTGAAGAATCGCCTGGAGAAGGCGACGCTGATGCTGGCAGTGGACGGATAGCGGATGGGCAATGCCCCGCTGTCATTCCGGGGCGGGAGCAGCGCTAGCTGCGAGCGAACCTCAGCCACTCCGATGGGAGTGGCGGGGAATCCCGAACTGGGACGATGAACACCTCAGGATTCCCCGCCACTCCAAATGGAGTGGCTGAGGCCTGCGCCGGCCGGCTCCGCCGCCTGTCGCATCCCGGAATGACGACCGTCTAGCGCTTGCGGCCGAGGCGATCGGCAATCCAGTCGAAGATGAATTCGTTGCCGATGGTCGGGTTGTCGAACTGGGCGTGCGACGCCGCCGTCTCGGCAGCGGAGAAAATCTTCAGGTCGATATCCTGACCGGCGGCTGCCAGCGCTTCGCAGCAGCGGGTGACGTGGCCGGCATCGAGCCAGTCATGTTCGCCGAGCGCCACCAGGATCGGGCACTTGATACTGCGGGCGACGCTGCTACGGCACAGCTTGTCGATGTCGCCAGCGAAATCGGCGCAGCCCGCGCCGCCCGACAGGCGGGCGGCGAGAAATGCCCGTTCGTGCAGGTCCCAGATTCCGGCGTCGCACACGGCAGCGGCCAGCCGATCGTCGAATGCGGCGCCGCGGGTCGCAGAAGTGGCGCCCAGGCCATCGCCGAAGATCGCGATCTTGCGCGGATCGACATCGCTCCGATCGGTCAGGTAATCCAGCCAGTTGCTGATCGAGGTTTCGATATCATAGCGGCCGAAGCTTTGGCCGGTCCTGCCGTTGCTGCCGTGGCCGCCGGGGAGATCGATCAGAAGCAGCGACAGACCGCGCTCATGCGCATAGCGCGGCATCCGGCAGAGATACTCTTCCTTGTATTGGTCCTGCGCGCCGACGCAGATCACCACGGGACGCCGCGCGCGCCCGGGAGCCGGCAAGAAATAGCCCTGCACGGTCTTGTCGTCCGACCACGCGATTTCCACTACTTCGCCGGCGGGCGTCACGTGCTTCAGATATAGCTGCGAACACGCCACCATCTGCGCCAGCGCCGCGGTGCGCCGGGGATCGCGCGCGATCATGAATACCTGGGCGGTGCGATAATAATTGGCGGCGCGCAACCAGTTGCTCAACGCCGTCTTGACGTGGCGCCGGGCGAGCGCGATATCGCCGCGTGCCTTGTTGAAATCAGCGGCCTTTTTCCACTGCCTGAACCAGCTTTCCTCGCAAGCCGGATCGATGCCGCTGGCCGCGAGCAGGCACTCTGAAACGGTGCTGCCACCCTCTTGCGCGGCGCCGAGCACGCGCATGAACTGGAATGAATAATCTTCATTCCCCGGCCACTGCATCCAGCCGCGAGCATCGTAGAACGGAGCTGTCCTCTCGATGGCTATGATTGTCTCATCTCCCAATTTTGTTTGTAGTATCGGCTTGTCGCGTCGACGCAATTCAACACAACGAAAAACGCAAGTTAATAAGGTTGCGCGCTGCTCTCCGGCAGCTGCGCAACGCTTTGCTAGTTATTGCTAGCTCAATTTTTAAGCTACGCAAAGATTAATGTGACGGCACGATGAAAGTTCCGCCGGCGCTAGGGCTGCGTCGCTCGCCAAATATTGCAGTGCGAAACACGCGACTCCGATCGAATTATAGTGCTTATAGCGCACCCGCATCGACCCAGACATGGCCCTCCGCGATCCGCACCGGATAGCGGCGCAAGGCCCGGCTCGGCCAGCCCGGCGAGATGTGGCCATCGGTAAGATCAAACCAGGCGAGGTGGCGCGGACAGTAGAGCCGTCCGTCGGCAACGCGGCCGAGGCTGAGGTCGGCCTGCTCGTGCGGGCACGCGCGCTCGCAGGCATGGACCTGATCGCCATCCGCGACGACCAGCAGACCCACGCCGGCAATGGTCGCGCAGACGATCCGGTGTTGCGTCAGCCGCTCGCGCGCGCACACCGCGACCCAGCGGCCGGGCTGTTCACCCGCCGAGATAGGCGCGTCGGACATGTTCGTTCTCGATCAGGTCGGCCCCGGCGCCGGATAGCACCACGCGGCCGGCCTCCAGCAAATAGGCATGGTCGCACATCTCCAGCGCGGCAAAGGCGTTCTGCTCGACCAGCAATACCGTAGTACCGGCATCGCGGATGGCACGGATGATTGCAAAGGTGCGCTCGACGATGTTGGGCGCGAGACCCAGCGATGGCTCGTCGAACATCACCAGCCGCGGCCTCGACATCAGCGCGCGGCCGATCGCCAGCATCTGTTGCTCGCCGCCGGACAAGGTGCCCGCCGCCTGCTTGCGACGCTCGGCGAGACGCGGGAATTCGCCGTAGATGCGGTCGCGGTCGGCTGCAATCTCCGAGGTATCGGAACGCAGATAGGCGCCCATGTCGAGGTTCTCCGCCACCGTCATGTGCGGGAAGACGCGACGGCCTTCCGGGCAATGCGCGATGCCCTTCTTCAACACCCGCTGCGGGCCGGCGGAAGTGATGTCCTCGCCCTCGAAGGTCATGCTGCCGGAGCGCGGCGGCACCAGGCCGGAGATGGCGCGCAACGTCGTGCTCTTGCCGGCGCCGTTGGCGCCGATCAGCGCCACCAGTTGCCCGGCCTTGACGCTTAGCGTGACGCCGCGCAGCGCGGTGACCTGCCCGTAGCCGCAAACCATGTTTTGAATCTCAAGCATGCGCCGCCTTCTTGCCGCTCTGGCCGAGATAGGCCTCGATGACCGCGGGATCGTTGCGGATCACGTCCGGCGTGCCCTCCGCGATGATCCGGCCGTAGTTCAGAACCACGATGCGGTCGGACACTTCCATCACCATCGGCATGTCGTGCTCGACCAGCAGGATGGTGACGCCACGATCGCGGATAGTGCGGATCAGTTGCACGAACGTGTGCGTCTCCGACGCGTTCATGCCGGAGACGGGCTCGTCGAGCAGCAGCATTTTCGGCTGCGCCGCCAGCGCCAGCGCCACGCCGACCAGACGCTGCTCGCCATACGACAAGGAGCCGGCGAGATCGTCGGCGCGGGCCTCCAGCCCGATCCAGCGTACCAGTTCGGCGGCGCGTTCGCGCTGCGCCCTCTCGGAAGCCCGCGCGCGCGGCAGCCCGAGGATGGCCTCCAGCAGGCCGAGCTTGCCCTGACGATGCAGGCCGATCAGCACGTTGTCGAACACGGTGTCGCGCGGAAACACGCTGGTGCGCTGGAAGGTGCGGATCAGGCCGAGGTCCGCGATCTCGTGCGACTTCAGGCCCTTGAGGGCGACACCGCGAAACTTCACCTCGCCCTTGGTGGGGGTGAGGAAGCCGGTCATCAGGTTGAAGGCGGTGGTCTTGCCGGCACCGTTCGGTCCGATCAGGCTGAGTATCTCGCCTTCGCCGACAGAGAAATTCAGATCCGACAGCGCCGTGAGGCCGCCGAACTGCATGCCGACATGGTCGACGTTGAGAATGGGTTCAGCCATCACGCGTGCTCCTCCGCAGCGCGCGGCGCAACCTTGGCCGCCGCGCCGCCCGGTTTGCGCGACAACCCGAGTAATGGAGCCAGCGTCGGCACGATGCCCCGCGGCAGCACGAACAGGATCGCGATCAGCACGCCGCCATAGGTGATCCACTGCGCTTCCGGCGGCATGATCGGCCGCAGGAACACCGGCAACAGCCCGAAGATGACGCCGCCGATCACGGGGCCTGCCAGCGAGCCCTTGCCGCCGGAGACGACCATGATGACCATGGTCACCGTCGAGATGAAGGCGAACACGTCGGGATCGATGATGCGGATGTAATGCGCATACAGGCTGCCCGCTGCGCCGGCGATCCCGGCGGAGATGATCGCGGCGAGCGTCAACGTCTTCGTCACGTCGATGCCGACGGCCACCGCCAGCGTTTCGTTCTCCATCAGCCCGCGCATGGCGCGGCCGTAGTGCGAGTGCACCAGCCGCGAGATCAGCAGATAGGACAGCGCCGCGACGGCGAGCACCAGATAATAGTTCTGCAGTTTGGTCTTCAGGACGAGATAGCCGAGGCCGGGCAGCCCGATGGTGATGGAGGGAATGTTGGTCAGCGCCAGCGGGCCCTGCGTGAGTTCGACCCAGTTCAGCGCCACCAGCCGCACCACTTCGGCGAACGAAATGGTGACGATGACGAAATATGCGCCGCGCACGCTGAAGGAGAGACGGCCGACCAGATAGCCGCAGAAGCCGGAAATCAGGATCGCCAGCACGAAACCGGCGATCGGCGGCCACGGCACGTGAACGATGTGGAAATCGCCGACGATGGGCACGTCGAAGCCGAGCGAGGTCAGCGCGCTGACATAAGCGCCGATGCCGAAGAAGGCGATATGGCCGAGGCTGAGCTGGCCGGTGAAGCCGAGCAGCAGATTGAGGCTCATGGCGCCGATGATGAAGATGCCGGTGGTGATCAGCGCGTTGAGCAAATACGGGTCCGTGAGCCATAGCGGCACGGAGATGAAAACCGCGAGACAGATGAGCGTGGCGATCCGGTTCATCCAACGCGCTCCGCCCGGGCGAACAGCCCGGTGGGTTTGAAGATCAGCACCGCGATGATGATCAGGAACCCCATGGCGTCGCGATAGCCCGACGACACGTAGCCGGCGCCGAGTTCTTCAGCGAGCGCGAGGATGAAGCCGCCGATCACCGCGCCGGTGATGTTGCCGAGGCCGCCGAGAATGACGATGGCGAAGGCCTTCACCGCGGCGAGATCGCCCATCTGCGGGAAGATCACATAGACCGGGCCGAGCAACGCGCCGGCGGCGGCGGCCAGGCTGGAGCCGATCGCAAAGGTCGAGGTGTAGACCCAGCTCACATTGACGCCCATCAGCGCCGCGGTGTCGTGGTCCTGGAAGGTGGCGCGCATGGCACGACCGAGTTTGGTCCGATTGATCAGCAGATAGGCGATAACAATCAGCAAGGCTGCTGCCGCGAGGACGAACAACCGCAGCCACGACACCGAGACCGGCCCTAGCACCAGCGGCGCGTCGGGAAACGGATTGTTGACCGACTTCGCCACACCGCCCCAGATCCACAGCGCGCCGGACTGCATGGCGATCCAGGCGCCGATCATCACCAGCATGGTGGTGTCGATGTCGGAGCCGCGCAACGGCCGCAGCAGCAGGATCTCGATGGCGGCGCCGAGCAGCCAGCCGGCGACGATCGCCAGCGGCAGCGCGAGAAAGAAGTTCACGCCTAGCTGGTGCACCACGATGAACATCATGTAGGCGCCGAAGGTGTAGAGCACGCCGTGGGTGAAGTTCACCACGTTCATGATGCCGAAGATCAGCGTCAGCCCGATCCCCAGCAGCGCATAGGTGCCGCCGAGCACGAGGGTATTGACGAGATGTTGCAGGAGCTGGGCCAAGGGATTTCCTTATGGTCATTCCGGGATGCAACAGACGGCGAAGCCGGCTGGCGCAGGCCCGGAATCTCGAGTTGTTTTGAACACGCCGAGGTTCCGGGTTCGCTCGCGCTGATGCGCTCGCGCCCCGGAACGACAGTTACTTCACAGCGTCTTCATGCCGACCTTGCCGTCGCTGATTTCGATCAGGTAGACGTTCGGGAAGCTCTGGCCGCTTTCCTGGCCGGCGGGCCGGACTTCTTGAACACGATGTCGCCGTTCAGGCCCTTGATGTTGATCTCCCACAGCGCCGCCTTGATGGCGGCCGGCTCGGCCTTGCCGGCCTTCTCGATCGCCGCGGCCGCCGTGCGGATGCCGTCGTAGCCGCGGAAGCTCTCGGTGACGCCGGCGAATTCAAAGCCGCGCTTCTTCCATTCGCCGATGAAGTAGTTGGTGGCTTCCGGGTTCGGCGTCTTGTCGGGGTACCACGGCAGGAAGGTGGTCAGATGCATGGTGCCGTTGGCGGCGGCGCCCGCTTGCGCGATGATCTGGTCGGGGTTCTGCGAGCCACCGGTGGTGATGATGCGCTTCTTCAGGCCGATAGCCGCGGCCTGCTTGAAGATCAGTGTGAGCTGATCGACGGCGGTGGTGACGATGATAGTCTCGGAATCGGTGGCCTTGAGCTTGGAGAGCTGCGCGCTCATGTCCTGTGCCGACTGGTCCATGGTCTCGACCAGGCCGATGCTGATACCGTGCTCCTTCATCATCTTGCCGAAGTCTTCGGCGGTGCCGCGGCCCCAGTCGTTGTTGATGACGAGGAAGTCGGCCTTCTTGATCGCCAGCTTGTCGATGATCTTGCTGAACGCCGCGCCTTCCACCGCCGACGGCGGCGAAATGCGGAAGATGTAGGGATTGCCGGACGTGGTGATCTTGCCGGCCGAGGAGGTCTCGACCACCATCGGCACTTCGTATTCCGTGAGCTTTGGCATCACCGCGAGCGTCAGGCTGGAGCCCCAGGCGCCCATCATCACGGGGACCTTGTCGCGCGTAATCAGCTTCTCGGCGACGGCTGCGGCCTCGGTCGGATTGCTCTTGTTGTCCTCGATGACCAGCTCGATCTTCTTGCCGAGCACGCCGCCCTTGGCATTGATCTCGTCGGCGGCGATCTTGGCGCCGTTGACGACATAGGTGCCGGATGCAGCGAACGCCCCGGTGAGCGGCTCGTTGACGCCGATCTTGATGGTTTGCGCGTGCGCCGCGCCATCGAACAGAGCGAGCGCCAACGCGATCGCCGGAACGGCCTTGAAGCTTCGTGTCATGTCATTCTCCATTTGAACGCTGGTGAAACTGCGCAGTCAAACTTCGCCGCCCCGCATATGCGCGAGCGTCGATCCGTTACGCCGGTCCTCCGCCTTTGCCCGACAGGCGGCGCGCGAACGCGACCGCCCGTTCACGCAACAGGCCGAAGACCAGCGAAATTCCATTGAGTTCGGCGGCCGGCGCGGCGGATGCGCCCGCGCCGCCCGACAGGCGGCGATCGAGATTGCCGGCGAATTCGGCGATCAATCGCGCCGCGAGATCGCGCACCAGCCCGCTGCGGCCGACCTGCGCCAGCATGCCGGTGAGGCTGTAGCCGATCGAGAGTTCGACCCGCGTCGCCGCGCCGTTGTCGAGCGGCAGCACGCGATAGCGGATCTCGCCCTGGGTGGTGGAGCGGCTGCGCTGGTCGCGGCCGACACCGAGGATGCGACCGGACAATGTAACCGGATCGCTTTCGACGCGCGCTGCGCCGTTGAAGTTCGCGGAGATCGGCCCGATCTTGACGCGGATCGCGCCTTCGACGCGCGCCGGCGTCGGCGTGCCGGTCAGCGACGCGCCGGGCAGGCACGATGCGACGGCCGCGATGTCGTCGAACAGCGCGAATACTTTGGCGGGCGGATGCGCCACATCGAACGACTGTTCGAGAACGGTCGATGGCGTGAAGTCGGGAATTTCGAGCGGCACAATCGCGCTGGCGGCTTCGACGGGCGCAGCCATGGCGGCGGTCGGATTTGCGCTGGTCCACGCCTTGTGGCCGGAGCCGACCGGTCCCAGCAGCTTGCGACCGGCGTCCGGCTCCCCGGCGATGTCGCGGGCGCGGCGCGCCGAGATCACCGACTTGATGGCGTTGACGATGCCGACATAGCCGGTACAGCGGCACAGGTTGCCGCTCATGCCGACGCGGATCGCCTGCTCGTCGGCATCCGACAGCCGCTTCACCAGGTCGCGCGCCGACACCAGCATGCCCGGCGTGCAGTAGCCGCACTGCAGCGCATGCTCGCGGGTGAACGCCGCGCGCAATTCGGTGGCGATCTCGTCGTCGTCGAGGCCTTCGATGGTGGTGACATCGGCGCCGTCGCAAGACACCGCATAGGTGATGCACGAACGGGCCGGCACGCCGTCGAGCAGCAGCGTGCAGGCACCGCAGACGCCGTGCTCGCAGCCGAGATGGGTGCCGGTGAGATCGCGCTGGTCACGCAGGAAATCCGCAAGGCTGGTGCGCGGCTCGACCGAGGCATTGACGGCGCGGCGGTTGACGGTGAGCTCGATCGTATTCATTTCACGGCCTCTGCGATGGCTTTTCGCAGCACCGCGACATGGATGTGGCGGTCGGCGGCGTCGGTGACGCCGGCCTTCGCCAGCAGCGCGTCCGCGACGCGCGGATCGAATTTCCGGCCGAAGTCGCTGGAGATACGGCCGCCGAACAATTCGAGTGCTTCGTCGATGACGATCGGCGCGGCCTCCACGGCGCCGATCACGATGCGGGCCTTGCCCGCGTCGGGATCGATCAGCACGGCGCCGATGGCGTGCGCAAACTCACCGGTCTTGCGGCAGGCTTTTGCGTAGCCCCAGCGCGCCGAGGCAGCCATCATGGGCACGCGCACGGATTCGATCATCTCGCCGGACGCCAGCACGCTTTCCAGCGCGCCGACGATAAAATCCTTCATCGCCACCTGGCGCGTGCCGGTGGCGCTGCGCAGCGTCAGTGTGGCTCCGAGCGCCGACAGCGCGGAGACCCAGTCTGCCGAGGGATCGGCGTGGCTGAGCGAACCGCCGACGGTGCCGCGGTTGCGCACCGCGCGATAGGCGATAGCGGCGGCGACGCGCTGCATCGCGCCGCGGGTGACGTCGGGAATGCGGCCGTCCTCGATATCGGCGTGGGTGACGCAGGCGCCGATCACCAGATCGTCGCCGCTGCGTTCGACGTGCTTGAGTTCGGCCAGACCGGCGATATCGACGATCAGGTCGGGCGCAACCAGGCGCAGGTTCAGCATCGGGCCAAGCGACTGGCCGCCGGCGATAATCTTGGTCACACCATCAGTGGAAGCCATCGCGGCAAGCGCCGCCGGCAAGTCGCGCGGGCGTTCATAGGCGAAGGGGGCCGGCTTCATGCCGCCGGCCTTTCGGCTTCGCGGGCTTTGAGGATCGCCGTGACGATGCGGCGCGGCGAGATCGGCGAGTGCAGGAGTTCAACGCCGAGCGGGCGCAGCGCGTCGTTGACGGCATTGCCGATCGCGGCCGGCGGCGCGATGGCGCCGCCCTCGCCGATGCCCTTGACGCCGAATTTCGTATAAGGCGATGGCGTCTCCATGTGATCGAGGCGCGGCGATGGCACTTCGGTGGGGCCCGGCAGCAGGTAGTCCGCCAGCGTGGTGGCGAGCGGCTGGCCGGCGCCGTCGAACGGCATCTCTTCGTACAAAGCGGTGCCGATGCCTTGCGCGAGGCCGCCAAAAATCTGGCCATCGACGATCATCGGATTGACCAGCACGCCACCGTCCTCGACGATCACGTAGTCGAGAATTTCCACGTCGCCGAGATCGGGATCGACCGCAACGATCACCGCATGCGCGGCGTAGCTGAAGGTGCCGGAATCCCGTTGCGGCTTGTAGCCGGAGGTGGTCTCGAGCCCCGCCGGATCGACATCGCCCGGCAGGTCCTGCGGACGGCGGTACCAGGTGTGCGCGATCTCCTTCAGGGTGACGCTGCCGCTGGCGCCGCGGACCTCGCCGTCGGTGAGGATCACGTCGGCCTCGTCACACTGCAGCAGTTTTGCGCCGATCTTCCTAGCGCGTTCGGCGAGTTCGGCGCAGGCGGTGGCCACCGCGCCGCCGGCCATCACCATGGAACGCGAGCCCCAGGTTCCCGTGGAGTACGGCGTCATCGCGGTGTCGCCGTGCACGACGCGAACCCGGGCGATATCGACGCCGAGCATTTCATGCGCGACCTGCGCCAGCGTGGTCTCCATGCCCTGGCCGTGCGACTGCACGCCGACGCGCAGTTCGAGCCCGCCATCGGGCGTCAACCGGGCCGTGGCCTGCTCGTGGCCGGGCACCATGGGAATCCCCCAGCCGGCATAGACCGAGGTGCCGTGCGCCGCCTGTTCGCAATAGATCGACATTCCGACGCCGATCAGCCGGCCGTCCACCTCGTGCCGGCGCTGCCGCGCGCGGACCGCATCGACGTCGATCATGGCCAGCGCGCGACGCATCGCTTCCGGATAGTCGCCGCTGTCGAAATGCTTCTTCGTGATGTTGTCGAACGGCATCTGCTCGGGCCGTACCAGGTTGCGCAAGCGCACCTCGCCGGGCTCCAGCTTTGCTTCCGCCGCGACCAGGTCGAGCATCAGCTCCAGCGCGAAGCAGACCCCGGTGCGGGCGACGCCGCGATACGGCAGGATCGGACACTTGTTGGTGGCCACCGAATAGGTCCGGCAGCGATAGGCCGGCATCAGATACGGCCCCGGCAGAATGCTGGCGACCTGCGCCGCTTCGAGACACGCCGAGAACGGATAGGACGAGTACGCGCCGGAATCCACGGTGGCTTCGCAGTCGATGCCGCGCAGCCGGCCGTCGCGGTCGGCATAGACGGTGATCTTGTAGTGATGCTCGCGGCAATTGGCTGATGCGGTGAGGTGCTCGCGGCGGTCCTCGATCCAGCGCACCGGGAAGCCGCGCTGCATGGTGAGCCAGGACAGGCAGACTTCTTCCGGCAGCAAAATCCCTTTATGCCCGAAGCCGCCGCCGATATCCGGCGAGACGATGCGGATCTGGCCCTGGTCGATGTCGAGCGTGTCCGACAAGCCGTTGCGCACGATGTGCGGCATCTGGCTGCCGGTGTAGAGGGTAAGCTGGTCGAGACGGTGATCGAAGGTGGCGACGACGCCGCGGCCTTCGAGCGGCGCCATGCACTGCCGCGCCGTCGATATCTCGCGCGTTATCTTGATCGGCGCGTCGAGCGCGGAGGTGATATCGACCTCGAACGAACTTTCGAGGAAGACGTTGTCGCCCCAGTGCTCGTGCACCAGCGCGGAGCCGGGCTCGCGCGCCTTCAGCATATCGTGCACAGCGGGGAGTTCTTCGAGATCGAGCGTGACCGAGGCGGCGATGTCCTCGGCCTCGGCGCGCGTCGCGGCGACGCACATGGCGACCAGTTCGCCGACCTGCCGGATCTTGTCGGTGGCGAGCACCGGTTGTTCGGAAATCTTGAAGCCCGGCAGGCCGGATACCGCGCGGATCGGCTTGACGCCAACCAGGTCGGCCGCGGTGAACACCACGTCGCGATAGCGCTCGGGGATATGGATGGCGCGAATTCGCGCGTGCGCCACCGGGCTGCGGACGAAGGCGACGTCCTGTAATCCGGCGAGTCGGATATCCCCGACGAACTGGCCGCGGCCGCGCATCAGCCGGTCGTCTTCCTTGCGAAGCACGCGCGCGCCGACGCCCTGCTTTTCAGCAGGCGCGTCTGGAGAGATATCGCGCGTGTCGCGCATGGTCAGGTCCCGCCTTCTGATCGATCGATCGCCGCTTATGCGGCGACCGCCTCCGGCAGGATAATGGCCACCGCATCATGGCGAATGCCGGCGCGCAGGCAGAACAGCGGCTGCATCAGGCCGTCGGCCACCACTTCGGTATTCTCGTTGTCGCGCAGGATGTAGCGGCCGGGCTTGGTCGTGATCACCGAGACGTCGGCATCCATGCCGACCTTCAGCGAGCCGACCGTATCCGACAGGCCGATCATCTTCGCGGGGTTCGACGTTACCATCGGCACCACCTGCTCCAGCGTCAGGCCGAGCGCCATCATCGAGCTCATCGCCTGCACCAGGCTGAACTTCGCCTGGCCGGCGAAGGGGTGGTTCTCCTCGTCCTCATGCTCATCCGGCGTGCCGGCCGGCGCGGGGACGTGGGTGTTGTAGCCATGGATATCGGCGCCCAGCGTGTTCGGCACGATGCCGGCGGCGATCGCCTTCTTCGCCAGCCGATAGGAAAAGTGGCTGCCATGGCCGACGTCGATCTTGAGGCCGCGGTCGATCGCGGCCTGGATCACCGGATGCACCTCGCCTTCGCGGTTGACGAAGCCGCCGGGATGCCGCGTGAACGGATGCGCCAGCACGTCGCCTTCCTTGAGCAGCGGGATCACGCGCTCCAGGATGGTATCGACGTCCTCGCCATTGGTGCCGCTCTCCGGCAGGCCCCAGAG
>NZ_JAQGJD010000174.1 GCF_028290785.1 Tardiphaga sp.
GGCGCCATGTAGTTCGACCAGTTGTAGAAATTGACGACCCGCTCCTGCGCCTGTGCAGACGCCGACAAGGAGATCGCCACCGCCAGCGCGGCGATGATGCGGGGGATGGCCGTACCCATGCAGTCCCTCCTAGCGGCCATGCACCGCATCGTGCAATCGCTCCAGCGCAGTGTCCAGCGTCGAGTCCTTCTTGGCGAAGCAGAACCGCACGACTGAGGTCACCTTGTCTTCCTCGTAGAACGCCGACACCGGAATCGCCGCGACCTTGTAGTCGTGCACGATGCGCTTGCAGAACGCTTCGTCGGTCTCGTTCAATCCGAGCGGCGACAGATCGACCGTGAGGAAGTACGTGCCTTGCGACTGGATCACGGGGAAACCGATGCTTTGCAGGCCGGCCGCCAGCCGATCGCGGCTGCGCGCGAGATCGGTCTGCATTTCCCTGAAGAATTCGTCGGACTTGCCGAGGCCATAGGCCACCGCAACCTGCAGGTTCGGCGCAGTGGTGAAGGTGAGGAACTGGTGCACCTTGGCGCAGACCCGCAGCAGCGGCGGTGCCGCGCAGACAAAGCCGATCTTCCAGCCGGTCAGCGAGAAGATTTTTCCGGCCGAGCCTATCTTGATGGTGCGGTCGCGCATGCCCGGGATCGACATCAGCGGGATGTGCTTGAAGCCCTCGAACACCACGTGTTCCCAGACCTCGTCGCAGATCGCGATGGTGTCGAACTCCTGGCAGAACTTGGCCAGCAGTTCGAGGTCCTCGCGCGGATAGACCACCGCGGCAGGGTTCAGCGGGTTGTTGAACAGCACCGCTTTGGTCTTGTGATTGAAGACCGCGCGAAGGTCCTCTTCGGTCAGTCGCCAGTGCGGCGGCTTGAGGCTGATCAGGCGCGGAATGCCGCCGGCCTGGCGGATGATCGGCAGATAGGAATCATAGACCGGCTGGAAGCACACGACCTCATCGCCGGGCTGCACGACCGCAAGGATGGACGCTGTCAGCGCCTCGGTGCCGCCGGAGGTCACCATCACCTCCGTCATCGGATCGAGGTTGAGTCCGTGCCAGTGCTGGTAATGCGTGGCGATCGCCTGACGCAATTCCGGCAGACCCATCATCGACGGATACTGGTTGTAACCGTTCAGTACCGCGTCGGCAGCGGCCTGGCGGATATCCTCCGGGCCCGCATGATCCGGAAAACCCTGGCCGAGATTGATGGCGTCGTTATCACGCGCAAGCTGCGACATCGCCTCGAATACGGTGACGGGCAGTTCCGAAAAAATCTTGTTCATGGACGCGTCAGCCGGCCTTGGTCGGCAGGCCTGCAGCCTTCCAGCCAAGTATGCCGCCGGCGAGGTGCTTGTCATAGGCAAAGCCATCGGCCTGCGCCGCCAGCGACGCGGTCACCGAGCGCTTGCCGGAGCGGCAGGCGAACACGATCTGCTTGCCGGCGGGATCGGGCAGATCTGCGGAGTCGAAGGCCGATAGCGGGACAACGACCGCGTCCGGATAGGCCTCGGCCTCGACTTCATTGGGCTCGCGAACGTCGACCAGCAGATAGCGGCCATCGGCGATGCCCTTGGCAACGTCTTCGGGCGCCAGATCCGTCACGCTATGATTATCGGCCACTAAAACCTCCTGACGCCCTGACATTCCAGAGCGCGTTTTCAACTGCAAACATACCTGCCTGTTCGGCGCCAACGTCGCCCCTTGCGGGACGAAAATCAAGCGTCCGCAGGACGCTAAATCGTGACCTGCGTACCGACTTCGACCACCCGCCCCGTGGGGATCTGGAAATAATCGGTGGCGTCGTTGGCGGTGCGGCTGAGTGCGATGAACAGCAAGTCCTGCCAGCGCGGCATGCCGGAATGTGCGGCGGGCTTCAGTGCGCGCCGCGACAAGAAGAATGAGGTCGACATGATGTCGAACTGCCAGCCGAGTTTTCGGGCGATGGCCAACGACTTCGGCACGTTCGGCGATTCCATGAAGCCGAAGCGCAGTGTCACCTTGGCGAAGGTGGCGCTGATGTCTTCCATCCGCACCCGCTCCGCCGGATCGATGCGCGGTGTCGGAGCAGTTTCGATGGTGAGAATAACATTCTTCTCATGCAGCACTTTGTAGTGTTTCAAACTATGCATCAGCGCGGTCGGCGCGCTCTCGGGATCGCTGGTAAGAAACACCGCGGTGCCCGACACGCGCTGCGGCGGTCGCTTTTCTAGCATCGCCACCAGGTCCTTGAGCGGGAATTCCAGCTTGCGGGATTTCTCGAACAGCAACCGGCTGCCGCGGCGCCACGTATACATCAGCAGGATGACCACGCCGCCGAGTGCCAATGGCACCCAGCCGCCGTCGAACACCTTCAGCAGATTGGCCGCGAAGAAGGTGAGATCAAGCAGCAGGAAAGGCACGATCAGTGCCGCCGCCGCGTAAGGCGACCACTTCCAGACCCGCCAGATCACGACGAAGCCCATCATCGCAGTCACGACCATGGTGCCGGTCACCGAGATGCCATAGGCTGAGGCCAGCGCGCTCGACGACTTGAACAGCAGCACAAGGAGCACGACACTGACCAGCAGCAGCATGTTAACGCGCGGAATGTAGATCTGGCCGGAATGAGATTCCGAGGTATGGCGGATTTCGAAACGTGGCAGCAGTCCGAGCTGGATCGCCTGCTGGGTCAGCGAATAGGCGCCGGTAATCACCGCCTGGCTGGCGATCACCGTGGCGGCCGTCGCCAGACACACCATCGGCACCAGCGCCCAGTCCGGAAACATCAGGAAGAACGGGTTCTCCAGGGCGGTGGGATCGCCGATTACGAGAGCTCCCTGCCCGAGATAATTCAGTGCCAGCGACGGCAGCACGATGTAAAGCCACGCGGTCTGGATCGGCCGCTTGCCGAAATGGCCGAGGTCGGCATACAGCGCCTCGGCGCCGGTGACGGCGAGGAAAACGGCACCGAGCGTGACGAAGCCGATGATCCCGTGATGAAACATGAACGAGACCGCATGCGCCGGATTGAGTGCATGCAGCACTTCCGGATGGCGCAGGATCGGTGGAATGGCCGCAATCGCGATCACGGCGAACCAGACGCACATCACGGGGCCGAAGAACGCCGCGACCCGCGCGGTGCCGCGCGACTGCACGCCGAACAGCACGATCAGGATGATGATCGTGATCGGCACGACATAGGCGTCGAACGCCGAGGTGACGAGCTTGATGCCTTCGATGGCGGAGAGCACCGACAACGCCGGCGTGATCACCGCGTCGCCATAGAACAGCGCGCCGCTGATGATGCCAAGCAGGACGATCAGCGAGGCACCGCCGCCCGAACCGACGGCGCGCTGCGCCAGCGCCATCAACGCCAGCGTCCCACCCTCGCCGTGGTTATCGGCGCGGAGCAGAATGAGGACGTATTTCAGCGTTACGACGATGATCAGGGCCCACAGGATCAGCGACAGCACCCCGAGCACGGCCTCGTTGCTGACGCCGGCTGCCGTATGCCCCCCGGCGGCCACCAGGGCCTCCCTGAGCGCGTACAGCGGGCTGGTGCCTATATCGCCGTAGACGACGCCGATGCTGCCCAGCATCAGCGATTTGAACCCGGCCGTTGAATGGGTATTGGCATGCCCGGAGGCCACCGGCGTTTCCGCGGCGGGGACTGCGCTATCGCTGGTCATGAGATGGGCCTCAATTGGCTTCACTGTAATGGCAAAGCGAAACGGTCATGGCCCTGCGCCAGACGCAGAGTACATCGCGATTTCAGCCCTCAGCTATGCAAAAATCGGGCAAACGTCAATTGGGGCGCGCCGGATAGCAGCGGTTAAATGGTCACCTGGGTGCCTACTTCGACCACTCGCCCAGTCGGAATCTGGAAATAGTCCGTGGCGTCGTTGGCCGACCGGCTCAACGCGATGAACAGATGATCCTGCCACAGCGGCATACCGGATTGGGCGGAAGGCTTCAGCGAGCGCCGCGACACAAAGAACGACGTCGCCATGATGTCGAACTGCCAGCCCAGTTTGCGGGCGATAACCAGCGCCTTCGGTACGTTCGGCGACTCCATGAAGCCGAAGCGCAGTCGCACCGTGGAGAACTTGTCGCTGATATTCTCCATCCGCACGCGCTCGCTGGGATCGACGCGCGGCGTCTGCCCGGTCTCGATTGTCAGGATCACGTTGTGCTCGTGCAGCACCTTGTTGTGCTTCAAATTATGCAACATCGCCGTCGGCACGAAATTGGGATCGCTGGTGAGAAACACCGCCGTGCCCTTGACGATGTGCGGCGGCCGTTTCTCCAGGCTCTTGATCAGGTCCTTGAGCGGGACCTCGGTACGTCGGGTCTTGGCGATCAGGATCGCCGCGCCGCGCCGCCAGGTCCAGATCACCACCGCCATGGTGAGACCAAACAGCAGCGGCACCCAGGCGCCTTCCAGCAGCTTGAGCAGGTTGGCGCTGAGGAACGTCAAATCGACGATCACAAACGGCACGATCACCGCCGCCGCAGTGGCGGCCTTCCAGTTCCATAGCTTCCAGATCACCACGAAGCCCATGATGCCGTCGGCGACCATGGTGGTGGATACGGCGATACCATAGGCAGAGGCCAGCCCGCTGGAGGTGCGGAACAGCATCACCAGCAGCAGCACGCCAATCAGCAGCAGCCGGTTGACGCGCGGCAGATAGATCTGGCCGGCATGGGATTCGGAAGTGAAACGGACCTCAAAACGCGGAAGCAGGCCGAGCTGCACCGCCTGCCGCACCAGCGAATAAGCGCCAGTAATGACCGCTTGGCTCGCAATTACCGTTGCCGCCGTAGCCAGCACGATCAGAGGCACCAGCATCGACTGTGGCGCCATCAGGTAGAAAGGATTCTCGATAGCGGCGGGATCCGACAGCACCAAAGCACCCTGGCCGAAATAATTCAGCATCAGCGCCGGCAGCACCAGGAAGAACCAGCCCGACTGGATCGGCTTGCGGCCAAAATGGCCGAGATCGGCATACAGCGCTTCGCCGCCGGTCACCGCCAGAAACACAGCGCCCAGCGTCACCAGGCCGATGGTGCCGTGGCTCAACAGGAATTGCACGGCGTAGTACGGGTTGATCGCCGCCAGCACGGTGGGCTCGTCTGAAATATGGGACAGGCCCATCAGTGCAAGGACGGTGAACCAGACGATCATGACCGGGCCGAACGCGGTGGCCACCTTGGCGGTGCCGATGCGCTGCACCGAAAACAGGATGACGAGAATGACGACGGTCAGCGGTACCACGTAATGTTCGAGCGCGGGGGCCGCGAGCTTGAGGCCTTCCACTGCCGACAGCACCGAAATCGCCGGCGTGATCATGGAATCGCCGATGAACATCGAAGCGCCGACCACGCCGAGCGCCAGCAACGGCCAGCTCCGCCGCCCCAGCGCGCGCTGGCCCAGCGCCATCAGCGACAGCGTGCCGCCCTCGCCGTTGTTATCGGCGCGCAGCAGCAGCAGCACGTATTTCGC
>NZ_JAQGJD010000069.1 GCF_028290785.1 Tardiphaga sp.
GGCCGATTCCGTCAAAAACGCCGCAAAAGCGATCAAAACAGCCCGGAAGAGCGCAATATCGGGTGTTTCGTCTAATTTTGCACGCCGTTTGAGCTATCAAGCTTGGCAATCCCGGCGTAACGTGCGCATGTCGGATATGCCGGTTTGCGGGGACCGGCAATTCGTTATCGATTTTTAATCCCGCGGAGACGACGTGATGGCTAAAGGTACTGTTAAGTGGTTCAACGCCACGAAGGGCTTCGGGTTCATTCAGCCCAGCAATGGCGGCAAGGACGTGTTCGTGCATATTTCGGCAGTTGAGAAAGCTGGTCTTTCTTCGCTGAACGAAGGACAGACCGTTGAATACGAGGAAGTCGCGAACCGCGGCAAGACCTCGGCTGAAAACCTCAAGGTTTGACGCGACGGCGTGATCCGGATCACTCCCTCGACATAATCCAGGCCAGTCTCCGACAAGATCACGTTTCAACAACATAGAGCGCATTCGGCAAGAGCGGCGTCCAAAAGTCTCCGTCTCTTGCGACGCAATCAGGTTCACGCAGATTGCGCTAATTCGATCCGCGGTGTGCGCTCTAGCCTAACTCTCCAAGACCTATGCTCTTGAAGACCATTCTTGAAGTCCACGCGCGTGCCTCGGCAGCGCGTCGGCGCTCATTTTTCCTTCACCCATTGATCGACGGGTTTGACATCGGGCGCTTGCGCATAGCCGCGCGTCCAGAGATCGACCGCCCATTCGGCGCGCGTCGCGCGATCCTGCAGCACCGCGGTGTTATGCGGGGTCTGCAGCACTAGCGCGTTGCCACGGTAGCGCGGCTCCCCAACAGTGTGATGCTTTAGCAAGCCCCATTCCTGCAGTACCAGCAGCAGGCTGGTAACGTTGCGCGTGGTGTCCCAGCAGTCGAAATTGTGCTTGTCGTCGAAGTAGCGGATGTCCGCATTGGCGATGCGTTTGTCGGTGCCAATCACCGGACCGAGGCGGCGATCGAACCATATCACGGCCTTCTGTACGGCGGCCCGCTCCGCCACGGCGGAGACTTTTCCCGCGGCCAGAATTTTGGTCAACGCGGCCCGGTCGCCAGGCGTGAAATCGAACACGTGGCGGCGCCGGCAGACAAATCCGTAGCAGACCGTCATCGAGCTTGCCGACGGCGGATAGATCGACACCGAGGTGTAAAGTTCGCTGACGCCTGAGCTCAGTTCAATCGCGCGGGCACTTGGCACGAACGACAGCAGCGCGCCGATCGCAAGGGCGCAGGCCGCGATCCCGCCGCGATATCTCAACTGGCCAGCTTGCATGATCCGCTCCGCAAAATTTCGCCGAAAACTACCGCAGCGGTTTTATCATGCCAAGGTCCGATCCAGCCGAATCGCGGGTTATCCGGTTATGCCTACGCGTTCCGATCCCACGCATCTTCCATCGTTCGCGGCGCCTTACGCGCCCGACGATCAAGCCATGGTCGGGCGCCTGCTCGCCGGCGCACGGCTTGCTGCGGAGCAGGACGCGCGAATCGACGACACCGCGACGCGGCTGATCGCCGCGATTCGCGCGCAGGACGACCGCTTCGGCGGTGTCGAGGCGATGCTCCGGGAATTCGCTCTCTCCACGAAGGAAGGCCTCGCGCTGATGGTGCTTGCCGAAGCACTGCTGCGGGTTCCGGATGCGCGTACTGCCGACGCCTTCATCGAAGACCGGCTCGGTCACGGCGATTTCCTGCATCATGAAACGAAATCGAGCACTTTCCTCGTCAATGCCTCGACCTGGGCGCTTGGCGTCTCCGCGCGGGTGATCCAGCCCGGCGAAATGCCGCAGGGCACGCTGGGGCGACTGGCAAAGCGGCTCGGCGCACCGGCCGTGCGCGCCGTCACGCGGCAGGCGATGGGGCTGATGGGCAGCCATTTTGTGCTGGGCGAGACCATCGAAGCCGCGCTTGACCGCGCCCGGCCGCAGGCCGAGCACACGCCGCGCTATTCCTTCGACATGCTCGGCGAAGGCGCACGAACCGCCGCCGACGCGCAGCGTTACTTCAACTCTTATGCCACCGCCATCGAGGCCATCGGCCGCACGGCCGGTCAGCACGCGCTGCCCGATCGCCCCGGCATTTCGGTAAAGCTATCGGCGCTGCATCCGCGCTTTGAGGCCGTGAGCCACACGCGCGTGATGGCGGAGCTGGTGCCGCGCCTGATCGCGCTGGCGCAACACGCAAAGGCCCATGACCTGAATTTCACCGTCGATGCCGAGGAAGCCGACCGGCTGGAGTTGTCACTCGATGTCATTGCATCGGCGTTCACCGATACCTCGCTGGCCGGCTGGGACGGTTTTGGTCTCGCTATCCAAGCCTATCAGAAACGTGCCGGCGCTGTGATTGAGTACGTAGATGACCTCGCGCGCGGATTGAACCGCCGCATGATGGTGCGGCTCGTCAAGGGCGCCTATTGGGACACCGAGATCAAGCGCGCGCAGGAGCGCGGCCTCGACGACTATCCAGTGTTCACCCGCAAGGCGGCGACCGACCTCAACTACATGGCTTGCACGCAGCAACTGCTGGCGCGACGCCCGCGGCTGTTTCCGCAATTCGCGACCCACAACGCGCTGACCGTCGCCACCATCCTCGAACTCGCCGGCGACAGCGGCGGCTATGAATTCCAGCGCCTGCACGGCATGGGCGACGCTCTGTATGCGCAGCTCGGGGCCGACCATCCCGGGAGCGCCTATCGCACCTATGCTCCGGTCGGCAGCCATCGCGATCTACTGGCCTATCTGGTGCGACGGTTATTGGAAAATGGCGCGAATTCATCTTTCGTGGCGCTGACCGGCGATGAAACCGTGCCGGTCGCAACGCTGCTGCGGCGGCCGGCGGATATCGTCGGCTCCGCCGACAACGCGCGGCATCCCAAAATTTCGTTGCCGCCCGACCTCTATATGCCCCAGCGGATCAACTCACGCGGCATCGAATTCGGCGATCGCGCCGCGCTTCGGACGCTGCTGTCGGACGTGGCCGCAAGTACAACGAGGGCAGCCGGGATCGTCGATGCGACAATAGAGGATACGCAGGCGGCGATTGCCGTGGCCCGCGCCGGCTTCGCGTCGTGGAGCGGAACGCCCGCGGACTCCCGCGCGGCCATTCTGGAGCGCGCCGCCGATCTGCTGGAACTGCGGCGCGCCGATTTCATCGCACTTCTGCAAAAGGAGGGCGGCAAGACGCTCGACGATGCGCTGTCGGAAGTGCGGGAAGCCATCGACTTTTGCCGCTATTACGCAGCCCAAGGGCGAACGCTGTTCGGCGATGGCGAGGCGCTGCCCGGCCCCACCGGCGAAAGCAATGTGCTACGGCTGCGCGGCCGCGGCGTTTTCGTCGCTATTTCGCCGTGGAATTTCCCATTGGCGATTTTCCTGGGCCAGGTCGCTGCGGCGCTGATAAGCGGCAACACCGTCGTCGCCAAACCGGCGGAGCAAACACCGCTTGTTGCGGCGGAAGCCGTACGCCTTCTCCACGAGGCTGGCGTCCCATCCTCGGCGCTGCAACTGGTACCCGGCGATGGTCGCATCGGCGCTGCGCTGGTCGAACATGTTGGCATCGCCGGCGTCGTGTTCACGGGCTCCACCGAGGTCGCGCGTTCCATCAACCGCGCCCTCGCTGCCAGGGACGGACCGATCGTGCCGTTGATCGCCGAGACTGGCGGCATCAATGCTATGATCGTCGATGCCACCGCGCTGCCGGAGCAGGTCGCCGACGACGTCGTGAGTTCGGCGTTCCGCTCCGCCGGGCAGCGTTGCTCGGCGCTGCGGTTGTTGTTCGTGCAGGACGACGTCGCCGACCGCATGATCGAGATGATCGTCGGCGCCGCCCGCGAGCTCAAGCTCGGCGATGTCAGCGATCCCGCTACCCATATCGGACCGGTGATCGATGCCGAGGCCGCGCTGAAGCACGAGGCGCATATCGCACGGATGAAGCAAACAGCACGCGTGCACCTCGCGGGCAGCGCGCCGGCCGGAAATTTTGTCGCGCCGTACATCTTCGAACTAAGCGACGCCGAGCAACTCACCGAAGAAGTGTTCGGGCCGATCCTGCACGTCGTGCGTTATCCCGCCGCCGGCCTGGAGCAGGTACTGCAATCCATCGAACGCGGCGGCTACGG
>NZ_JAQGJD010000267.1 GCF_028290785.1 Tardiphaga sp.
GCCGCCGACGAACTCGCCCTTGACGTAGAGTTGCGGAATCGTCGGCCAGTTCGAATAGGTCTTGATGCCGTCGCGCAGGTCGGCGGATTCCAGCACGTTGAGGCCCTTATAGCCGACGCCGACGTGATCGAGGATCTGCACCACCTGGCCGGAGAAGCCGCACTGCGGAAACTGCGGGGTGCCCTTCATGAACAGCACCACGTCGTTGGTCTTCACTTCGTTCTCGATGAATTGCTCAATGCTCATGATCGCATCCCTGTTGCGGCCCGGTCGCGGGCGCTGCGTCCGTCAGACTTGACATATATGTAGCCGAAACCGGTTCGCACCCCAAGCCAAAAGCCTGAATTTTCAAAAGCCTGACGGCGAGGCCCGTTGGAAGCCGCCGCCGGCCGGCATGCCGGAGGCCCGCTTTTCCGCAGTTTTTGCCAAGTCCCGCCGGGCCGCCGATTCATATGATGGTGAGCCTTTCATACCGGTCGGGATGACCTATTTAGAACAGACCGTGCGCGGAACCCTACGACCGGAGCAGCGTTCTCCCCAAAACCGGAGACTTTCGTGACGAATCCAGCTTCCGCCGCGGCCTCGATGGACGCCCCTGCCACGTCATCGGTCTCCGAATCCGGCTCGCTGGCCCGGCGGCTCGGCGATGCGTTCATGGCCGTCCGCAACGAAACCGAGCGCCGCGCCGCATCACTTTCTGCTGAAGACCAGCTCGTGCAGTCGATGCCCGACGCCTCGCCGGCAAAGTGGCACCGCGCCCATGTCACCTGGTTCTGGGAGCAGTTCCTGCTCGGCGACCACGCACCCGGCTATACGCCCTACCATCCGGACTATGCGTATCTGTTCAATTCCTATTACGTCTCCGCTGGCCCGCGCCATGCCCGCGCCCAGCGCGGCCACCTCACCCGCCCCGGGGCCGATGACGTCACCGCCTATCGCCGCCACGTCGATGCCGCCGTGCTCAAATTTTTCAGCGAGACCGACGACGCCAAGCTGACCTCGCTGGTGCCGCTGCTGGAAGTCGGCTTCAACCACGAGCAGCAGCATCAGGAGCTGATGCTGACCGACATCCTGCACGCCTTCGCGCAGAACCCGATCCCACCGGCCTATGATCCGGCGTGGACCTTCCCGGCATCGACCACGTCAGGCGATGCACCAAAGGATTCTTGGCTGACACTGACCGAGGGCATCCACACCATCGGCCACACCACCGACAGCTTCCATTTCGACAACGAGAAGCCGGCGCATCGCGCGCTGGTCGGCCCGGTCCGGCTGGCGCGCAACCTGATCACCAACGGCGAATGGCTGCAGTTTATGCAAGCCGGCGGCTACACCACGCCAACGCTGTGGCTGATGGACGGCTTTGCCGCCGCCGAGCGCGAGGAGTGGCAGGCGCCCGGCCACTGGCGAAAGATCGATGGCCAATGGCAGATCATGACGCTGGGCGGATTGCAGCCGGTCGATCCCGCGGCTCCGGTCTGCCACGTCAGCTATTACGAGGCCGACGCCTTCGCACGCTGGAGCGGCAAGCATCTGCCGACCGAGATGGAATGGGAGGTCGCGGCACGCGCGGGCTCGCTCAATGACGCCTTCGGCCTGGTCTGGCAGTGGACCCGCAGCTCGTACTCCCCCTACCCCGGCTACCGGGCCATCGAAGGCGCGCTCGGCGAATACAATGGCAAGTTCATGGTCAACCAGCTGGTACTGCGCGGCTCGTCGCTTGCAACCCCCGACGGCCACAGCCGTATCTCGTATCGCAACTTCTTTTATCCCCATCACCGCTGGCAATTCACCGGGCTCCGGCTCGCCGACTACAGTGCCTGATTTTCAGTACACAGCGCGTCTGCGTTGAGGAGAGTTTCGATGAACGTCCATGCCCCGCTGGCCCCCGCGCCGCTCGATGCCACCACCTCGGCCTTCGCCGCCGATGTCGCCGAAGCCCTTTCCCAGCATCCCAAGAAGCTGTCGCCAAAATACTTCTACGACGCGGCGGGCTCCGAGCTGTTCGAGCAGATCACCAAGCTGCCGGAATACTACCCGACGCGCACCGAGCTGGAAATTTTGCGCGCCCGCGGCTCTGACATTCGCGCGATCATTCCCGAGGGCGCGGCTTTGGTCGAATTCGGCGCAGGCGCCACCACCAAGGTGCGACTGCTGCTGAACGAATGCGAATTCGGCGCCTACGTGCCGGTGGATATTTCCGGCGACTTCCTGAACGCGCAGGCCGCGGAGTTGCGTGCGGATTTTCCGGCGCTGAACGTATTTCCGGTGACCGCCGATTTCACCGCGCCGTTCGAACTGCCCGACGCGGTCCGGGCGATGCCCAAGGTTGGCTTCTTCCCGGGCTCGACGCTGGGCAATTTCGAGCCGCACGAGGCCTGCGGCTTCCTGCGCAGCGCCCGCGCGATTCTCGGCCAGAACGCGCTGATGCTGATCGGCATCGACCTGGAGAAGGACGAAAAGCAGCTCTACGCCGCCTACAACGACGCGGCCGGAGTTACCGGGCAGTTCAACAAGAACGTTCTGGTGCGCATCAACCGCGAACTCGGCGGTGACTTCGACCTGTCGGCCTTTGCGCACCGCGCGATCTACAACCGCGAGCGCCACCGCATCGAAATGCACCTGATCGCCAAGAAGCCACAGACCGTCAACGTGCTCGGCCGCAGCTTCGCGTTCCGCGCCGGCGAGAGCATCCACACCGAGAGCAGCTACAAATACAGCCTGGAGCGTTTTGCCGCTTTGGCCAAGGGCTCGGGCTGGACGCCAAAGGCGTCATGGACCGATGC
>NZ_JAQGJD010000273.1 GCF_028290785.1 Tardiphaga sp.
CCGTTCGCTGATCGGCGACAGGTCCACCGCCGCCGCGGCTTCGCGTGGCCCCGATTTCAGATCGTTGAGCGCGGAAGCAGCACGCTCCGACTGGTTTTTCGCGGCGGCAACATCGCTGCGCAGCGACGCCAGGGATTTTTCCAGCGTGTCGAGACGAGCGGCGATGGCGGGATCGGGGGAAGCGGTGCCGGCCGAGGGCGCGGCAGGCCGGGCCTCGACCTTGGCAACCCGCGCGGCGAGCGCATCCAGCGCCGCATTGTCCTGCGATGGCGGCGTGGCCGAACCGGGCCAACCGGCCAGCGACGCGGCGCCGAGCAGCAGGGCGGCGACCATCGCGCCCGTCGCGGCCGGCAGCAGCACCGAGGGCCGCATCGGTTGCGGTGGCGGCGGTTCGGCAGGCGAATCCGGGTCGGCGATGGATTCGCCGGCGGTCTCCTCGACAGCGGCTTCTTCGGCGGCGGGCGGTTCCCCGACAGTCGCAACTTCCTCCGGGACCACCGGGCCGGAAGTCTCGCGGGTTACTTCGGATGCCGGCAGATCTATGGTCGGCGGCGCACGGCGCGGCCTGCCGGGATCCAGCGGTCCAGTCTCAACGGGCCTGTCATCGACCATGGCGCGGGGTTCCTCGTGGCACGGCGCGCCCCAATCGGGAGGCGCGGCTCTCTCTTAGCGCGATAACCGCCTTAGCGCGATATCGGCGCGATGGCACGGTCCAGCGCCGCGAACAGGGCATTCTCGTCCGGCGTCTGCGCCACCATCACCAGGGTTGCGCCGGCGTCGCGGGCGACCGACGCAATCTGGTCCGACAGGCAGCAATGCGGAATCGCCAGCGCGGAGATTTCGACGCCGGCGATGCCCGCCGCGGCGAAGAAGGCCCGGGCACTGCGGCGGGAATAATGCAGCACCGCCTCGATCCGGCCGGCGGCAAAAGCCTCGGAGACTTCGGCGGGCAGATGGGTCACCGGCGCCATCCGGTAGGCGGTGTGGGTGACGATATTGAAACCGCGTTCGCCGAGTTCGCCGGCAAGATCGCGGGCCAGATCGGCGCCGGCGAGATACAGCAGCGTGCCGCTCTTCTTCAACGTCTTCGCCTTGACGCGCTCGACCATCAGATCGCGCAACGCGGTGGCGTCGCCATCGGCCGAAATGACATTCCTGAAACCCGCGTCGCGGGCGGCCTGGGCGGTGCGCTCGCCGACCGCGAACAGCGGCAGCTTGAGCAGGCCGTCCTTGAATGGCTGGTCGGCGATGGCGCGCAGCGCATTGGCGGATGTCACGATCACCGCGCCATAATGCGCGTCATGGTCGTCGTGAAACGGCACCGTCTCGAAGCGCAGCATCGGCGCCGGCAGCACGTCGAGGCCACGCGCCCGCAACGTGGCGGTGGTGGTGTCGTTGTCGGGTTGCGGTCGGGTGACGAGAATGGCCATGGGATGCCCTGCTTACCGCCTGCAAGCTAACAGATGATTGCACTTTGCGACCCCGCAATGCTACGCCGGGCCGGCAAAGCGGGTTCCCGCCGACACGCAAGGACGGCCATTGACCACCGATCAACCGATGCTGGTGCTGGGAATCGAGACGACCTGCGACGAGACCGCCGCCGCCGTGATCGAACGCCAGCCCGACGGCAGCGGCCGGATCCTGTCCAACATCGTGCATTCGCAGATCGAGGATCACGCGCCCTATGGCGGCGTGGTGCCGGAGATCGCCGCGCGCGCCCATATCGACCTGCTCGACGGCATCATCCGGGGCGCGATGACCGAAGCCGGCATCGGCTTCGCGCAGCTCTCGGCGGTCGCCGCGGCGGCCGGTCCCGGCCTGATCGGCGGCGTCATCGTCGGCCTGACCACGGCCAAGGCCATCGCCATGGTGCACAACACGCCGCTGATCGCGGTCAACCATCTTGAGGCCCACGCGCTGACGCCGCGGCTGACCTGCCCGCTGGCGTTTCCCTATTGCCTGTTCCTGGCCTCCGGCGGCCACACCCAGATCGTCGCGGTCCTAGGCGTCGGCCAATATGTCCGGCTTGGCACCACCGTCGATGACGCCATGGGCGAGGCGTTCGATAAAGTGGCAAAGATGCTCGGCCTGCCCTATCCCGGCGGCCCGCAGGTGGAGCGCGCCGCAGCCGGTGGCGATCCGAAGCGCTTTGCGTTCCCGCGGCCGATGCTGGGCCGGCCCGATGCGCATTTTTCGCTGTCCGGCCTGAAGACCGCCGTGCGCAACGAGGCCAGCCGGATCGCGCCGCTGGAACCGCAGGACATCAGCGATCTCTGCGCCGGCTTCCAGGCCGCGGTGCTGGAAGCCACCGCCGACCGGCTCAGCGTCGGCCTGCGGCTGTTTCAGGAACGTTTTGGAGCGCCGAGCGCTTTGGTCGCGGCCGGCGGCGTTGCCTCCAACCAGGCGATCCGCGGCGCGCTGCAGGCGGTGGCCGCGAAAGCCCAGACCACGCTGATCCTGCCGCCGCCGGCTTTGTGCACCGACAATGGCGCGATGATCGCCTGGGCCGGCGCCGAGCGTTTTGCTTTGGGGATCACCGACACCATGGAAGCCGCGCCGCGCGCGCGCTGGCTGCTCGACGCCGACGCCGTGGCGCCAGCCGGCTACGGCAAAACCCGTGCGGCGTATTGAGGTGCGACTCATGAAAGTTGCATCACACGGAGCCATCTTCTTTTCCCTCCCCCGCGAAGCGTGGGGAGGGGGGCCGGCCGTCAGGCCGGTCGGGTGGGGGTGCC
>NZ_JAQGJD010000307.1 GCF_028290785.1 Tardiphaga sp.
CGACGGGCGCTGCGGTGCGCCTGATCGACGACGGCGACGTCGCCGGCGTGATCCACTGTGCCAACCCCGAGAAGTCCGGCGTCGATATCTACATCGGTACCGGCGGCGCGCCGGAAGGCGTGCTGGCTGCTGCAGCGCTGCGCTGCATCGGCGGCCAGATGCAGACCCGGCTGATCCTCGACACCGACGAGAAGCGCGAGCGCGCGCTGAAGATGGGTATCAAAGATCCGAAGTTCATCTACGGCATCGAGGACATGGCGCGCGGCGACTGCCTGTTCGCGGCGACCGGCGTGACCGATGGTTCGCTGCTGTCGGGCGTCAAGTTCCGCGGCAACGTGATCGAGACCGAGACCATCGTGATGCGCTCGGTGACCGGCACCGTCCGGATCATCAAGGGCGAGCATCGCCAGCTCGAAAAATTCCATCTCGATTGAGTTGAGTTCGATGGAAAAGCAGGTCGAGATCAAGCCAGTCGGCGCCCATGAGCGCGCCGACTGGGAGCCGCTGTGGCAGGGCTACCTGACATTCTACAAGGCGAAGCTGGCGCCGGAAGTCAGCGACGTCGCATGGGCGCGTTTCCACGATCCCGCCGAGCCGATGTTCCTGCTTGGCGCCTATGTCGATGGCAAGCTCACCGGCATCGTGCAGTATCTGTATCACCGCTCGACCTGGACGCCGGGCAACTACTGCTATCTGCAGGATCTGTTCGTCGCCGATACGGCGCGCGGGCTCGGTCTCGGGCGCCAGCTCATCGAAGCGGTCTATGCGCAAGCCAAAGCCGCCGGTTGCAGCCGCGTGCACTGGCTGACACAGAACGACAATGCGCAGGCGCGGTTGCTGTACGACAGGATCGCCGATAATTCCGGCTTCATGCAATATCGCAAAGTGTTTTAATGAGAGCGAAGGCCTCGCAGCCGTCATTGCGAGGAGCGAAGCGACGCGGCAATCCAGAGGGCACAAGCGAAGACTGGATTGCTTCGTCGCAAGGGCTCCTCGCAATGACGAGTTGTCCGACTAACAAAACAATAAAGCGAAACCAGGAGTGAAACCATGAGTGAGGCGCAGGCCGTCAAGGCGATGGTGTTCGACGTGTTCGGCACCGTGGTGGACTGGCGTTCCAGCCTGATCGCCGACTTCACGAAATGGGGCGGCACCCAGGGCATCAGCGCCGACTGGACGGGATTGGTCGATGCCTGGCGCAAGGCCTACATGCCGTCGATGGACGTGGTGCGGCACCACCCCGAGCGCGGCTTCAAGAAGCTCGACACGCTGCACCGGGATTCGCTGGAGCCGCTGGTGGAAAAATTCAGGATCATCGGCCTGACCGGTGACGACTTGCAGCACATGACGCTTGGCTGGCACCGGCTGCATCCGTGGCCGGATTCGGTTGGCGGCCTGACCCGGCTGAAAACGAAGTACATCATCAGCCCGCTGTCGAACGGCAACGTCGCGCTGCTCACCAACATGGCGAAGTTCGCGGGCCTTCCGTGGGACCTGATCATGTCGGCCGAACTGTTCGAGCACTACAAGCCGGACCCGCAGACCTATCTCGGCGCCGCCCGGCTGCTCAACCTGAAGCCGGAGCAGGTAATGATGGTGGCCGCGCACAACAACGACCTCGACGCCGCGCAAAAACTCGGCCTGAAGACCGCCTTCGTGCCGCGCATCACCGAATACGGCCCGCACCAGAGCCGCGACTTCAAGGCCGACGGCGAGTGGGACGTGGTGGCGGAGGACTTTGGCGATCTGGCGAAGCAGATGGGGTGCTGAAGTGGTAGAGCCCAAATCCGACGTCAAAGCCCTTCAGGACGACCAGAGCTACATTCGCGCTCGGCTGGATGCGATGCCGACAAAGAAAAAGCTTGTGATCCTTGCTATCGTGTTCTTCTTCGTAGCTGCCATTATGCGGCATTTCGGGCTCTGATTCACGTTCTAGGTCATACTCCGCCGTCATCCCCGCCGAAACGCAGTTGCGTTTCGGCTGAAGGAGCCGCGCCCTTGCGCGGCGTCTCGAAGGATGCGCCGTAAGCGCTCGTAGTCGCATCCTTCGAGGCTCGCCCTTTGGGCGAGCACCTCAGGATGATGGTGATTGAGTTGGTGGCATCGATGTTCACGCGGTTTTCCTCGTCCGCGCTTCGTGCTTATGTCCCGCCATCATGACGCCCCCCATCCTTCTCCCCGTGGAATCCCGGCCGGCCTTTCTCGGCGTCAACCTGTCGGCGACCGGCAAGACCTGGCGCGACCGGGTCGATCAGCGCGGCGCCGCGCGGGCGCTGGCGATGGTGCAGCGGTTTCAACTGCCCGAGATGCTGGCGCGGCTGCTGGCCGGGCGCGGCGTCGAGCTGGACGCGGTCGAGGATTTTCTCGATCCGACCATCCGCAAGCTGATGCCCGATCCATTTACCGTGACGCAGATGGAAGCCGCCGCGAAGCGCATCGCCGATGCCGCTGTAAACGGCGAGAAGGTCGCGATCTTCGGCGATTACGATGTCGATGGCGCGACCTCGTCGGCGCTGCTGGCGTGGCATCTCAGGCATTGCGGGCTGGATCCGCAGATCCATATTCCCGACCGCATTTTCGAGGGCTACGGCCCCAATACCGATGCCATCCGCATGCTGGCAGAAAACGGCGCGACGCTGCTGGTCACGGTGGATTGCGGCACCACGAGCATGGAGCCGCTGGCGGAAGCGAAGAAGCTCGGCATGCAGGTGGTCGTGATCGATCACCATCAGGCCGGCGACGAACTGCCCGATGTCGAGGCGCTGGTGAATCCGAACCGGCTCGACGACATCTCCGGCCTCGGCCATCTCGCCGCGGTCGGTCTGGTGTTCATTACGCTGGTCGCGGTGAACCGCGAACTCCGCCAGCGCGGCTTCTGGACCGCCACGATGCCGGAGCCGGACCTGCTGAGCATGCTGCATCACGTCGCGCTCGGCACCGTGGCCGACGTCGCGTTGCTCACCGGTCTCAACCGCGCTTTCGTCGCCAAGGGGCTGATCGCGCTGCGCCGGCGCGACCATGTCGGCCACACCGCCTTGATGGATGTGGCGCGGCTCAACGGCCCGCCGGAAGCTTGGCATCTCGGCTTCATGCTGGGGCCCCGCATCAATGCGGGGGGGCGGATCGGGCGTGCTGACCTCGGCGTGCGTTTGTTACTCGAGGGCGATATTTCGGAGGCCGCAAGAATCGCCGCCGAACTCGACCGGCTCAACGTCGAGCGCCGTGTCATCGAGCAGATGGCCGAGGCGCAGGCCGAAGCCGAGGCAATGGCGTCATTAGGCCTCGAGGACAAGGGCTCGGTAATCGTCACCGCGGCAGAGGGCTGGCATCCCGGCGTGGTCGGCCTCGTCGCCTCGCGGCTGAAGGAGAAGTTTTCACGGCCGGCGTTCGCGATCGCGCTGGAGCCGGGCGGCATCGGCACTGGGTCGGGGCGCTCGATCTCCGGCGTCGATCTCGGCAAGGCCGTGCGCCAGGCGGTCACCGACGGGCTGCTGATCAAGGGCGGCGGCCATGCGATGGCGGCGGGCATCACGTTGCGTAAGGAGCGGCTTGGCGAATTTCGCGCCTACATCGAAGCCGCGCTGGCCGCCGATGTCGCCAAATCGCGTAACGAGAAGGAACTGTTCATCGACGGCGCCATCACCGCACGCGGCGTCACGCCGGATCTGGTGGCGACGATGAACCGCGCCGGGCCTTTTGGCGCGGGCAATCCCGAGCCGGTGATCGCGCTGCCGTCGCATCAACTGGTCTATGCCGATGAAGTCGGCCAGGCGCATCTGCGGCTGCGCTTCAAGTCGAGCGACGGCACCATCGTCAACGGCATCGCGTTTCGCTCGGTAGGCCAGAAGCTCGGCAACGCGCTTCTCGCGCATCGCGGGCAAGCGCTGCATGTGGCGGGGTCGCTGGCGGTGGATCGCTGGCAGGGCACCGAACGCGTGCAGTTGCGGGTGATCGATATTGCGGTGCCTGACGAGGGGCCGGCTAGGATCAGGTAATTCGTGGTCCGCATCGTGTTTTAGGGTCTTGCGGCAAGACCAAGGCAGACGATCCGCCAAGGCGCCGAAAGCCGTTCAGTTTCAAGCACTCGCGCGATCTCGACAAGGCTTGCTGTCTTGCGGCGAATGTGTGGCACGGACGCCGCCCGATCGGCATCATCGGCCGTCTACGACCCCTGCCGCAACCTTGCCAGCACCTTCAGCCCGCCATAGCCGTCCGCCGGCAGCAGGCCCATTTTGGTCTGATAGTCCCGCACCGCCTTCATGGTGTCGTTGCCGACGCGGCCGTCGGTGCCGCCGGTATCAAAGCCGGCCTTCGTCAGGCGGGTCTGCACCTCCTGCACTTCAGCCAATGTCAGGATGCGCTCGGAGCCCGGGAACGGCTGCAGGAACGGCGGCGCGCCCAGAATGCGGTCGCCGAGATGGCAGATCGCCAGCGCGTAGTTCATCGACGGATTGTAGCTACGCACGGCGTAAAAGCCCTGGCCGAGCAGGAAGGCGGGACCGCCTTGCACCGGCACCCACAGCTTGGCGCCGGCGTTCGGCTGGGGGAATGGCTTACCGTCAGCGCGGGTGACGCCGGCGTCGGACCATGCCGCAAAGCTCTTTTTGCTATCGGAGGACGCGGCGCCGCCCGCACGGACCTCGTAGCCCCAGTGTTCGCCGCGCGGATACTTGCCGCGGTTGACCAGGAAGCGGGCCGACGAGCCGAGTGCGTCGTCGGGCCGGCCGAACGGCGAGACGCGGCCGTCGCGGTCGTAGTCGATGCCGACATTGAGCCAGACTTCCGGCATCCACTGGGTATGGCCCATGGCGCCGGCCCAGGAGCCGCGCATCTCGTCCGGCGTGCCCCAGCCCTTGTCGACGATCTTCAGCGCATTGATCAGCTCGGTTTCCCAATAGGCCCGGCGGCGCGGCTCGTTCCAGGCCAGCGCGGCCAGCGACGGAAATACCGGCCGCATGTGGTTCTGCTGCACCAGGGGATCGCCGAACGCGGATTCAACGCCCCACAGCGCCAGCAGCGTGCCGCGCTCGACGCCGAAATCCTGCTCGATGCGGCCAAACAGCGCCTCGTTCTTCCGCAGCGCCTCCTTGCCGGCGGTGATGCGCCAGTCGGAAGCGCGGCGGTTGACGTATTGCCAGAGTTCTTCATGAAACTCAGGCTGCTTCTGCATCGATTTGAATACCGACATGTCGGGCTCGATGCGGCCCATCACGCGGGAGTAGGTGGTGTCGGAGACGCCCTTGGCCAGCGCGCGGGATCGAAACGCATCGCGCCAGGCATCAAAGCCGGGCGGGGCCGCAATGGCGGCGGCCGGCAGCGCGATCATGGCGCTGGCGCCGAGGCCGGCTTGCAGCACGGCGCGGCGGGAGAAGCGGGGCGGGGAATCGATCTGGGTCATGGCGCCAGATTAACGCCGCGAACCGGGCGGCGCGAGGGCGCATGGGGTCGCGGACTACTTTGCAAGCTCGGTCCGTTCCCCGGGCGCGGTGCACTGCGCCGCGCTTGCGGCGTGGTGCGCCGCAGAACCGGGGTCCCGGTTGTGTGAGCAAGAAGAAATCGGGATCCCGGATCTGCGGAGCGGCACAAGCGTGCCGCACCGCGTCCGGGAAACGGGATCGAGCGCGCGGTCTAGATCAATCCTTGGCGCGTTCGACGTAGGAGTTGTCTTCGGTCATCACCACGATGCGGGTGCCGGTGCCGATATGCGGCGGCACCAGGGTACGGATACCATTGGCGAGCATCGCGGGCTTGTAGGACGACGACGCGGTTTGGCCCTTGGTGACCGGCTCGGTATCGACGACTTCGACGGTAGCGCGCTGCGGCATGGTGATCGCCACCGGCAGCAGACCGTGCAGCGACAGCTTCACGGTCATGTTTTCGGTCAGATAGGCCTCGGCGTCGCCAATCACGTCCTTCTGCACCGCGACCTGGTCGTAATTGTCGTTGTTCATGAAGTGGAAGCCGTCGGCGTCCTTGTAGAGGTAATTGAAGTTCTGGTCCTCGATGGTCGCCTTTTCCACCGCGTCCGTGGTCTTGTAGCGCTCCGAGATCTTCACCCCGTCGCTGATTCGGCGCATTTCGATCTGGCTGACCGGGGTTCCCTTGCCGGGGTGGATGTTCTCGGCGGTCAGAACCACGTAGAGCTTGCCGTCTTGCTCGATCACGTTGCCCTTGCGAATAGAACTGGCGATGACTTTCACAGGTGTGTTTCCTAAAATTCAGGCCCGGGACCGATCCGGACGAGGGTGTCCTGTGGCCAGCGAAGCGTTGTCTGCGCGCAACATACTGATTTTGCCTGTGGATGCCAGCGTTTTACGGCCCCGACGGGTGGTACTCTGATGGCTGGGAACGACCGGCCGTCGGCGTGGTGGAGCCCGGCGCGGCATCAGGATCGCCGCGGCTTCCTGCTCGCGCGGGGCGCCATAGCTCGCGGCACCCGGACCTGGTTCGAGGCCCAGGGTTTTGTCGAGGTCGAGACCGGCATTCTGCAGGTCTCGCCGGGCAACGAGACCCATCTGCACGCGCCGAAGACCGAACTGCTCTCCCCCGATGGCGAGACGCTAACCCGCTACTTGCGGACCTCGCCGGAATTCGCCGGCAAGAAACTGCTGGCGGCCGGCGAGGAACAGATTTTCGAGTTTGCACGCGTGTTCCGCGACCGCGAGCGCGGCGACCTGCATCTGCCCGAGTTCACCATGCTGGAATGGTACCGCGCCGACGCCAGCTATGAGGCGGTGATCACCGACACCATCGCGGTGATCGCCCATGCCGCGCGAACGACCGGGACAGCGCAGTTTTCGTTTCGCGGCAGAACCGCCGATCCGTTCGCCGATCCCGAGATGCTCACTGTCGCCGCGGCATTCGGAAAATTCGCCGGCATCGATCTGCTGTCCACCATCACACGCGACCACGGCGACCGCGCGGCACTGGCTGCGGCGGCACAGAGCAAGGTGCGGATCTCCGATGACGACACCTGGTCAGACCTCTTCAGCAAGGTGCTGGTCGAGCATGTCGAACCGAACCTCGGGCAGGGGCGGCTGACCGTGCTGTTCGAATATCCGGCGCCGGAAGCAGCGCTGGCGCGCACCACACAGCACGATCCCCGCGTCGCCGAACGGTTTGAGGTCTATGCCTGCGGCGTCGAGCTTGCGAACGGCTTTGGCGAATTGACGGACGCCAACGAGCAGCGCCGCCGGCTCGAAGACGAGATGGACGAGAAGCAGCGGCGCTACGGCGAACGCTACCCGCTTGATGAGGAGTTTCTGGAAGCCGTCGCGCAGATGCCCGACGCCGCCGGCGTAGCGCTCGGCTTCGACCGACTGGTGATGCTGGCGTCGGGTGCGACCCGGATCGATCAGGTGGTGTGGACGCCGCCGGCGGGGGCACAATGAACAAGGTATTGAACATCGCCACGACGCTGCGACAGCCGGCCGATCTGGTTGCGCACGGTCTGGCGCCGGCGGCGGCATTGGCCAATCTGGAAAAGGTAGCGGCGCGCTATGCGGTGGCGGTAACGCCAGCGGTCGCGGCATTGATCGATATCGACGATCCCCTTGACCCGATCGCACGGCAATACATTCCGAGCGTAGAAGAGCTTTCGGTAAAACCCGAAGAGAATGCCGACCCGATCGGCGATCACGCCCGTTCGCCGGTCGATGGCATCGTGCATCGCTATCCCGACCGCGTGCTGTTCAAGCTGGTGCATGTCTGCGCGGTATATTGCCGGTTCTGCTTCCGCCGTGAAATGGTCGGGCCGGGCAAGGAGACGGCGCTGTCGCGCGAGGCCTATGCTGGCGCGCTGGACTACATCCGCACGCATCCGGAAATTTGGGAGGTCATCCTCACCGGCGGCGATCCGCTGATGCTGTCGCCGCGGCGATTGAGCGAGATCATGAACGATCTGGCCGCCATCGCGCATGTGAAAATCATCCGGATTCATACCCGCGTGCCGGTCGCCGATCCCGCGCGAATCGACGCGGAGATGGTCGCGGCCCTGAAAGTGAAAGATGCCACCGTCTGGGTGGCGCTACATGCCAACCATCCGCGCGAGCTGAGCGAAGCGGCGCGCGGTGCCTGTGCGTTGATGGTCGATGCCGGCATTCCCCTGGTCAGCCAGTCCGTGCTGTTGCGCGGCGTCAATGACGATGCCGCGACGCTCGAGCAATTGATGCGGGCCTTTGTCGAGTGCCGCATCAAGCCGTATTATCTGCACCACGGCGACCTCGCGCCGGGCACTGCACATCTGCGCACCACGGTCGAGCATGGCCAGGCCTTGATGCGGGCGCTGCGCGGCCGGGTCTCGGGCCTCTGTCAGCCCGACTATGTGCTGGATATCCCCGGCGGATTCGGCAAGGCGCCGATCGGCCCGGAGTATTTGTCGCGGGAACGTGAAGCGCTCGGGGAATCGGGCTATCGTATCGTTGATTACTGTGGCGACGTTCACCTCTACCCGCCGAAACCGTGAGCGTTGAAGTTGGCTGAACTGTTCAGGGTCGGAGAAGTCCAATGAAAAAAATCATCGCGGCCGTCTCTTGTCTGGCGATGCTGGGAAGCTCGCTGGCGAGCGCGCAGGATTCGACGCGCAATGCGCCGCCCACGTCGGTGAAA
>NZ_JAQGJD010000312.1 GCF_028290785.1 Tardiphaga sp.
AGATCATGGGCATACCTGCGGGCAAATGATCCCCATTGGTGCGCCATCGTGGTTGCCAGACGGTTAACGGATTGTGAAAATTTGGAGAGGAGATCGATGACTTGCCCCGGACGCGATGCAATACGAAGTATTGCTTCGCAGAGCCGGGGCCGTCGCGGACTCCGGCGTTTGGGACGGTCCCGGATCTGCGGAGCGGCACAAGTGTGCCGCACCGCGTCCGGGACAAGGGACCTGCGGCAGCATCCTCCCATATTGCTTATCGTCTTTTCAACTTTACACCGCTTACGGTGGTATCTCCATCCAGCTCAACGGGACACCCAGATGAAACGGCTTGGAATAGTTTTCGCCGTGCTCGTCGCAGCGGTCCTCGCATTCAATATAATGTTTCCCAGCGCGACCGTGCGATTTCGCCTGACGCTGGATGCCGACATCGACGGCAAGCCTGCGACCGGCTCCGGCGTCATCGAAGTCTCCTACATGGCCCGTCCGAGGTTGCTGCCGAACGAAGCGGAATTTTCCATCAATGTCCGGGGCGAGGCGGTGGCCCTTGCTCTCGGCCAGCGAGGCACGCTTTTCGTCCTCCTCAAAAGCGCCGAGGACAGCCGCTCCGGCGCTGAATGGATCGTGCTGCGTGCCTTTAATTTTCCCGGCGGGGCGTTACCCTTTCCCGTCGCGAAGGGAGTGAGCGATGTTCGCCAACTATCGGGAAAAGTCGAACTGCCGCTCAGGAGCGTGCCGCTGTTGGTCCGATTTCGGGACATCAACGATCCCCTGACAGTCGAAAAAGTCGATCCGCTTTTGCTTGAGAAGTCATTCGGGCCTGGTGTGCAGTTAACGCATGCAACACTTGAAATCGTCCCAGCTGGAATATGGCCGCTAAGCTGGTACGGCATCACAGGGGAATCCATTACTAACCGCCTTGAGAAGCAGCTAGTTTGGTTGAAAGCAACAAAGGGCGGCTACTTGGACGGAAACTTCGCCGGCGGGGGCCCGAAGCTTTCAAATATCCTTCACGGCGGAGACTTTAAGACAGGCCTTGGTCGATAATATATCGGCACTCTGTGCCCCGGACGCTGCGCGGCACGCTGCCGATCAGAGGTCCGGTGTGCTCAATTACCGGGATCCCGGATCTGCGAAGCGGCATAAGAATGCCGCACCGCGACCGGGACACGGCCCTTCTTAAACCGCCTTCACGCCATCCAGCGCCAGCACCAGCTCGCGAAAACGGTCGCCGCGAATTTCGAAATTGCGGAACTGGTCGAACGAGGCGCAGGCCGGGGACAGCAGCACGACGGGCTCGGCGACGTCCGACGCCGCAGCATCGCGCGCCGCGGCTGGCACGGCGACGTCGAGCGTTGCGCTGATCTCGTAGGGCACCTTGCCTTCCAGTGTGCGCGCGAAATCATTCGCGGCCTCGCCGATCAGATAGGCCTTTCGGATTCGCGGGAAGAATTCCGCCAAGCTCTCGATACCGCCTTCCTTGGCCTTGCCGCCGGCGATCCAGAAAATGTCGGGAAACGACGACAGCGCCTTGGCGGTGGCGTCGGCATTGGTGCCTTTGGAATCGTTGACGAACAACGTCGTGTTCTGGCGGCCGACCTGCTCCATGCGATGGGCGAGCCCGGGGAAACTGCGCAGCCCCTGCTGCAGCACGTCGATGCTGACGCCGAGCGCGAGCGCGGCGGCCGACGCGCAGGCCGCGTTCTGCGCGTTGTGCAGGCCGCGCAAGGAGCCGATGCCCGCGAGATCGACAAGGGGCTGCTGCGCGCCGCCGGCGTTGCGGATGATGCTGGCGCCGTCGCTGGTCAGGCCATCGGCGAGCGGATGCTCGACCGACACGCGGACCACCCGGGTGCCGGCCTGTTCGACGCGATCGGCGGCGGCCCGGCACCAGTCGTCATCGACGCCGATGATCGCGGTGCCCTGCCCCTGCACGCCGGCGACGAGGCGTTCCTTCACCGCGGCGTAGTGTTCCAGCGTGCCGTGGCGGTCGATGTGATCCGGGGTCACGTTGAGCAGGATGCCGATGCTGGGATCGAGCGACGGCGTGAGATCGATCTGGTACGACGACATCTCGATCACATGGACGCGCCCCATGGCCGGCGGCTGCAGCGATAGGATCGCGGTGCCGATATTGCCGCCCATCTGGGTGTCGAAGCCGGCCTCGCGCATCAGATGCGCGATCAGCGCGGTGGTCGTCGACTTGCCGTTGGTACCGGTGATGGCGATGAACGGCGCGGCGGGCGCATGCAGTGCGCGTTCGCGGCAGAACAGTTCGATGTCGCCGATCACCTCAACTCCGGCATCGCGTGCGGCCAGCACGGTCCAGTGCGGCACGGGATGCGTGAACGGCACACCGGGGGTCAGGATCAAGGCGGCGAAGTTCTGCCAGCTAACCGTGCGCAGGTCGGCGGTGATGAAATTGGCGCGCGTGGCCTCGACCATGCGGTCGATGCTGTCGTCGCAGGCGATCACCTCAGCGCCGCCGGCGGCAAGCGCGCGGCAAACGGCGAGGCCGGAGCCGCCGAGCCCGAAAACGGCGACGGTTTTTCCCGCAAAGGACGTGACGGGGGTCATAGGCGCCCTGCTCTTTTTCTTCCTTCTCCCCTTGTGGGAGAAGGTGGCGCGGACGAAGTCCGCGACGGATGAGGGGTAATCCCGGGCTCGGAGCTTGTGGCACCCCTCACCCGTCTTCGCTTCGCGAAGCCACCCTCTTCCACAAGGGGAGAGGGGAAGGCAAGCAGGGCGCTTGGCTACCGCAGCTTCAGCGTGGACAGACCGACCAGCGCCAGCACCACCGAGATGATCCAGAACCGGATTACAATCTGCGGTTCGGTCCAGCCCTTCTGCTCGAAGTGGTGATGGATCGGCGCCATCCGGAACACGCGCTTCCCGGTCAGCTTGAACGAGGTGACCTGGACGATGACCGAGACGGCTTCCAGCACGAACAAGCCGCCGATCACCGCCAGCACGATCTCGTGCTTCACCGCCACCGCGATCGAGCCGAGCATGCCGCCCAGCGCCAATGAGCCGGTGTCGCCCATGAAGATCGAGGCCGGCGGCGCGTTGAACCACAGGAAGCCCAAGCCGGCGCCGAGCACCGCGCCGCACAGCACCGCCAGCTCGCCGGTGCCGGCGACGTAGTTGATCTGCAGGTAGTCGGAGAACACCGCGTTGCCGGCGAGATAGGAGATCATGCCGAACGACGCCGCCGCGATCATCACCGGCACGATGGCGAGGCCGTCGAGGCCGTCGGTGAGATTCACCGCATTGCCTGCGCCGACCACGATGAAGGCCCCGAAGATGACAAAGAACCAGCCGAAGTTCAGCGCCAGATCCTTGAAGAACGGCAGCACCAGCGAACTCGACAGCGGGTCGCGGCCGAGCCGCACGAAGGCGTAGCAGGCCGCCACGGCAATCAGCCCCTCGATGGCCAGACGGGTGCGGCCGGAGAAGCCGTTGTGGGACTGCTTTGTCACTTTAAGATAGTCGTCGTAGAATCCGACGAAACCGAAACCGAGCGTCACCGCCAGCACGATCCACACATAGGGGTTGCGCGGGTTGGCCCACAACAGCGTGGAGACGACGAGGCCGGACAGGATCATCAGCCCGCCCATGGTGGGGGTGCCGACCTTCATCAGATGTGATTGCGGTCCGTCGGAACGAATCGGCTGGCCCTTGCCCTGGCGCAGGCGCAGGTTGTCGATGATCCAGGGGCCGAACAGGAACACGAACAGCGCGCCGGTCACCACCGCGCCGCCGGTGCGGAAGGTGATGTAGCGGAACACGTTGAGCGCGGGAACCGTGCCCGCAAAGTCGACTAGCCAGTAGAACATTCAGTTCGCCTATACCGCGGCATCATCGAGCGCGGCGTTGCCGGGAAAGCGCTTTTCGAGCGCGGAGACAATCGGTTTCATGCGCGAGCCGAGCGAGCCCTTGACCATGATGGCGTCGCCGGCGCGGATTGCGGCCAGCACCTGCGATTCGAGTGCGGTCGGATTATCGGCATAGCCGCCCCGCCTGCCGGTGGAAAGGGCGTCCCACAGGTGTCGCATCAGCGGACCACAGCAAAAAACCAGGTCGATCTTCTCGGTCCGGACCGTATCGACTAGGCCGCGGTGCAGTTCCGCACCTTCGGGGCCCAATTCGAGCATATCGCCCAGTACCGCAATGCGGCGGCCCTTCGGCCCCACCGCGGCGGCCCCGAGCACGCTCAGCGCCGCCTTCATGGAGGCCGGATTGGCGTTGTAGCTCTCGTCGATCAGGACAGCCTCGCCGCCATTCACTTCCAGATGGCGGCGGGCGCCGCGGCCGGTCGCCGGTTGCACCTGCGAAAGGGTCAGCGCCGCCAGCGCCAGATCGGAACCCATCAGTTCGGCGGCGGCCAATACCGCCAGCGAGTTCATCGCCATGTGGCGGCCGGGCATGCCGAGCTTGTAGGTGACGTCATGACCCAGGATATTCGCATGGACCGCCGAGCAGGTCGGATGCAACGCCACGTCGAGTAGCCGCGCGTCGGATTTCTTGTCGGTGCCGAACGAGACGATGCGGGAAACGCCGGCCTTTTTCGCGTGCTTCTGTAGCCGCTCGAATTGCGGGTTGTCGCGATTCAGGATCGCGACGCCGCCGGGCTCAAGCCCCGAGAAAATTTCGGCCTTGGCGTCGGCGATGGCCTCGACGCCGGCGAAGAATTCCAGATGCACCGGCTCCACCGTGGTGATGACGGCAAAATGCGGCCGCACCATCTTCACCAGCGGCTCGATCTCGCCGCTGTGATTCATGCCGATCTCGAAGATCGCGAAGCGCGCGTTGGCCGGGCAGCGCGCCAGCGTCAGTGGCACGCCCCAATGGTTGTTGAACGACGCCACTGATGCATGAGTAGCACCCTGCGCCTCGCATACGCGGCGCAGCGCCTCCTTGGTCGAGGTCTTGCCGACCGAGCCGGTGATCGCGATCACCTGCGCGCCGAGCCTTGCGCGCGCTGCACGGCCAAGATCGACCAATCCGGTCAGCACGTCATCGACCACCAGCAGCCGTGCGTCGGCGGGGAAGTTTCCCCGTTGCGCCGCTTCGACCACCGCGAGGCCGGCGCCGGCCTTCAGTGCGGCTTCGACGAACGCATGACCATCGTGGACGTCGCCCTTGATCGCGAAGTACGCCTCGCCGGGCGTGATGCTGCGGCTGTCGATGGAGATTCCGCTGATGCCTTCGGGCAGCGCACCCTGCGCGGTTGCGCGCATCGCTTCCGCCATCGCCGCGGAGGTCCACAGAAATTCGCTCATGCCAACCTCGCAGCCAGCGCCGCCGCAGCAGCTTCGTGATCGCTGAATGACAACACGCGGTCGCCAACGATCTGTCCGGTCTCATGACCCTTGCCGGCGATCAGCAGCGCGTCGCCCGGCTGCAGGCCGGTTATCGCCACGCGAATGGCTTCGGCGCGATCGCCGATCTCCACGGCGCCCGGAGCAGCAGCCAGGATCGCCGCGCGGATATCGGCAGGGTTTTCACTGCGCGGATTGTCGTCGGTGACGATCACGCTGTCGGCATTCGCCGCGGCGATCTCGCCCATCAGCGGCCGCTTGCCGGCATCGCGGTCGCCGCCGGCGCCGAACACCACGACGAGCTTGCGCTTGGCATAGGGACGCAGTGCCTGCAGTGCCTTGGCCAGCGCGTCGGGCTTGTGGGCATAGTCAACGAACACCGGCGCGCCGTTGTGATCGCCGACGCGCTCAAGCCGGCCCTTGGCGCCTTCAAGGTGTTCGAGCGCCGCGAACACCTGCTCGGCATCGCCACCGGTGCCGATAACCAGGCCGGCCGCGACGAGCGCGTTCTCGATCTGGAATTCGCCAACCAAAGGCAGCTTGATCGCATAGGTCTTGCCGCGATGTTCCAGCGTCAGTTCTTGCGCGAAACCATCGATGGTGGCGTCAACGAGACGGATGCCCTCGCCTGCACCACTGCCCTTGCGGCCGATCGTGATGAGGCGCAGGTGCCGCGACTGCGCGGCGTGGATCACTTGCGGCGAGACCTCGTGATCGGCCGCGATCACCGCGACGCCGTCCTCAACGACGAGATCGAGAAACAGCCGCAGCTTGGCGCCAAGATAGTGCGCGACGTCGGGATGGTAATCCATATGGTCGCGGGAGAGATTGGTGAAGCCGCCGGCCCCGACGCGGACGCCGTCAAGGCGATACTGGTCGAGCCCGTGCGACGAGGCTTCGAGCGCCAGATGGGTAACGCCTTCACCTGCGATTTCGTCGAGTTCGCGATGCAATGAAATCGGATCCGGCGTGGTCAACGAGCCGTACACCGTGTGCTTCGGCGAGACCAGACCGATGGTGCCGATGCTCGCCGCCTGATGGCCGAGCCGCACCCAGATCTCGCGCGCGAACGACGCAACCGAAGTCTTGCCCGACGTGCCGGTGACGGCGGCGATCACGGCGGGCTGCCGCGGATAGAATTTCGCCGCGGCCAGCGCCAGAGCGCGGCGCGGATTGGGCGTGACCACGAACGGCACCGGCAGCCCCACATGTTTGTGATCGCCCGCAACCGCCACCGCGCCGGCGGCAATGGCCTGGGTGACGAACCGCGAACCGTCGGTCTTGGCGCCCGCCAGCGCGAAGAAGAGATCGCCCGGCTTCACTGCGCGGCTGTCTACAGCGAGACCGCGAACATCGACATCGCCGGCGGGCGCGTCGATCACGGCATCGTCGCTGAAGAGGTCGGGCAGTTTCATGCTGTTCCAGTTCGCAGATCGGGATCGCGCGAAGCCCACGCAAAGCGCATTTTGCACCGGCTGTAAAGGCGCCGACGCAGGGGTTATTGAGTCGCTCTGGATGCCGCCAGAATAAGGCGGTCTGAGGTCGGCAGGTCGAAGCGCGGCTCCAGCCCGAGCAAGGGGGCGACGCGGGCAATCACCTTGCCGCCCGCCGGCACTGCATTCCAGCCCGAGGTTATGAAACCATGGGTTTCCGGCAGTGCCTTCGGTTCATCCAGCATCACCAGCACCTGATATTGCGGATTGTCCATCGGCAGCACGGCGGTAAAGGAATTCAGCACCTGTTTCTTGGAGTAGCGCCCGCCCACCACCTTCTCGGAGGTGCCGGTCTTGCCGCCGATGTAGTAGCCCTTCGACATCAGATCAGCCTGCCGCGCGGTGCCGGTCTCGGCGTTCAGACGCATCAGGTAGCGGATCTTGTCGCTGGTATCCTTCTTGACCACGCGCTTGGCCATTGCCTGGGCTTCTTCCTCGGTGCGCTTCAGGAAGGTCGGCGGAATCAGGTAGCCGCCATTGACCATGGCGTTGATGCCCATCACCGCCTGCAGCGGCGCCACCGCAATGCCATGGCCGAACGAGATGGTGATGGTATTGAGTTCGCTCCAGCGCTTAGGCACGATCGGCATCGCGCTTTCCGGCAATTCGGTGCGCAGCCGGTCCATCTGACCGACCTTCTTCAGAAAGGCCTTGTGCGCCTCGACGCCCACCGACAGCGCGACGCGCCCGGCGCCGATGTTGGACGAGAAGGTGAACACTTCCGCCAGCGAGATGAAACGGCCGAGCGAATGGCTGTCATGGATCTTGAACTTGCCGAAGCTGAGCGGCGCGCGCGCATCGTACATGGTGCCGAGATTGGCCTTGCCGGCATCCAGCGCCATGGCCAGCGTCAGCGTCTTGAAGGTCGAGCCCATCTCGTAGACGCCGGTGGTCAGGCGGTTGATGCGGTCGGGATCGTGCGCCTCTTTCGGGTTGTTCGGGTCGAAATCCGGCAGCGACACCATCGCGACGATCTCGCCGGTCTTGACGTTGGAGATCAGGCCCGACGCCGCCTTGGCCTTGTACTTTTCTTTTGCCTTCAGCAATTCGTCGCGTAGCGCATGCTCGACGCGCAGATCGACTGAGAGCTCAACCGGCTTCTGCAGGCGGTCGGAAGCAAAGCCGGCGCGATGCAGATCCGCGAGGCCGTTGGTATCGAGCCATTTTTCGATACCGGCAATGCCCTGGTTGTCGATGTTGACGAGGCCGATGACATGCGAGACCGCGGGGCCGCTCGGATAGACGCGCTTGTTCTCGCGCAAAAATCCGATGCCGGGGATGCCGAGGCGGTGGATGTCGCGTTGCTGCGCCGGCGTGATTTCGCGCTTAAGCCAGGCAAAGCCCTTACGGCTCGAGACGCGTTCGCGCACTTCCGCAGTGTCGAGGTCGGGCAACGCCGCAGTCAGCAGTTCGACTGCCTCATCCTTGTCGATGATGCGTCGCGGCTCGCTGAAAAGCGACGGCGATTTGACGTCGGTGGCGAGAATCTCGCCATTGCGATCGACGATGTCGGGCCGCGCGGTGGCGACGGCATCCTTGGTGGCGCGACGTTCGGCATGAGTGTCGCCCGCGACGGCGAACATCATCAGGCGAATCGCAATGATCCCGTAGATGCCGCCGAATGCGATCATGGCGAGGCCAACGCGGGCGCGGGCCTTGGCGGCGCGATCGACATTGCGTCCGTACAACAGGCTGCGGATCAGCCGCTGCCGCCAGGGTTCGGCCGGCTTGGCGACGGGCTTGCGGGTGGTTGGCACCTGATCGGTCACTGCGGATCCTCCGGTGCTGGCAGGGAGCCGGTGACGATATCCGGGTCGATGGTGTCGATCATGGCGCCGATCGGATCGGGATCGCCGGGCTTGGCGAAGCTCGGCGGCCGGTCCGGCAGATTCTTCAGCGCGTCGAACTGCTGCGCGGTGACCGGCTTCAAAGCGAGGTGCCGCTCGGCCAGGCCCTGCAGCCGCATCGGCGCGTCCAGCTTGGCCCATTCGGCGCGCAGCGCAGCGATGGCATCGCGCTGCTCGCGGATGTCGGCGTGCAGCCGCAGCACGCGCTCGGTGCGCACGGTGGATTCCATCTTGATGCGGTAGACATAGGCCGCGGCGAACACGAGGACCGCAATGACCAGGAGGTGAATGATGCGCATGCTCAGCCGCCCCCGCGCATCACGTCATCGAGGGATGGCCAGCCTGGCAACGGACCTGCTTCCTGCGCCGGCGCATCGGTGCGCTCGGCAGCACGCAGTTTAGCCGAGCGCGCGCGCGGATTGGCGCTGACTTCTTCGCCGCCGGCCACGATCGGGCGCTTGTTGACCAGCGTAAAGCGCGGTGCCGACTGCGAGATCTCCGGCAGATGCCGCGAGCCGCCGCCGGTCTTAGCTCGCTCGACCATGAAATTCTTGACGATGCGATCTTCCAGCGAATGGAACGACACCACCACCAGGCGGCCGCCCGGTTTCAGCACGCGCTCGGCCGCGGCCAGCGCGGTGTGCAGCTCATCGAGTTCCTCGTTGACGAAAATGCGCAGCGCCTGGAACGTGCGCGTCGCCGGATGGATTTCGCCGGGTTTCGCCCATACCACCTTGGAAATGATGGCGACCAATTCCGCAGTCGTGACGATCGGCGCTTCGGCGCGCGCGGCGACGATGGCCTTGGCGACCGCGCGGGAATAGCGCTCTTCGCCGAAGATATAGATGATGTTGGCGAGGTCGGCCTCGGAGGCTTTGGCCACGACATCGGCGGCCGTCGGGCCGTCATGGCCCATCCGCATATCGAGCGGCCCGTCGAAGCGGAATGAGAAGCCGCGCTCGGCCTGATCGACCTGCATCGACGACACGCCGACATCCATCACCACGCCATCGACGAGGCTTTCGCCCTGCGCGGCGCAGACGTCGGCGAGGTGCGAGAAGCGGTCTTCGACCAGCGTGAGCCGGCCATCGGCGCTATCGACCAAAGCGAAGCCGCCGGCGATGGCGGTGCGGTCACGGTCGATGCCGATGACGCGGGTGCCGGGCGTTTCGAGAATCATGCGGGAGTAACCGCCGGCGCCGAAAGTGGCATCCACATAGACGCCGCCGTCGCGCGGGTTCAGCGCCTCGACAGCCTCGCGGCCGAGCACCGGGATATGGCGGGGATCGGACGTGGTCATGCGCCCGCTCCGAAGCAGGGTGGAACTGGCACGACCCGGCCCATCGCATCGAGGCGCAACGTCAAACTGGACACCAATTGGCCCATGTCGCCTCAACTGTCGGCGCGCCGCCCGGTCTTTCCGCTCGAAAGACCGCAGCCACACGCGATTGCCGGTCCCATCCGCCGCGCCGCACGCGAGACCCGCGAGAAATCCGGCTTTCCGCATGGAATTTTGAAGATTTGCCATGGGATTTGAGCGTCAAATGGAACCCCGGCCGCCCCTGTCGGGCCGGCTGTTCACCCCTCAGTAACGTCGTTTACCGTTAAGAAAGCGTTGATGGGTTGCGAAGGAATTAAGGCACTGCCGGCACTTAAATACCCCTGGCCGGAAAAACACTGGACTGGTGTCACGGAACCGTTGCGCAGCGCGGCCACGGCCCGGATAGTGCACCGAAGCGTCACTGGCTGTCCCGGCGTTGCTGTCTCCCTTGCAGTTCTCTTGCGGTTTGAGTTGTCCGATGGCTACAGGTTCCTACGCGTCTCCCGGGTCCGATCCGAAACGCCCGCGCGCCCTTCCGATCCCGAAGGGCGCCGCGGATCTGCCCAGCTTCACCCCGGATTCCTCGGTGGTGTCGGATATCATCCCGTCGGCCAATTTCGGCGAGCGCAACAACGGCCTGGTGCCGGATATGATCGTGCTGCACTACACCGGCATGCCGGATGCGGAGGGTGCCATCACCCGACTGTGCACCACCGGGACCGACGTCTCGGCGCATTACATCGTGCTGGAAGACGGCCGTATCGTGCAGACCGTGCCCGAGGCGAAGCGCGCCTGGCATGCCGGCATCGGCTACTGGGCTGGCGAGACCGATATCAACTCCTGTTCAATCGGCATCGAGATCATCAACCGCGGCCACGACTGGGGCTATCCGGATTTCCCGAGCCGGCAGATCGCCGCCGTCACGGCGCTGTGTCGCGGCATCATGCTGCGCCATGAACTGCCGGCCCACCGCGTGCTCGGCCATTCCGACGTGTCGCCGTCGCGCAAGAAGGATCCCGGCGAAAAATTCCCGTGGCACTCGCTGGCCAATTCCGGCGTCGGCCACTGGGTCCGGCCGGCCCCCATCACGCGTGGCGAAAGCATCAAGCTCGGCGCCGAGGGCGAGCGCGTGACGGCGCTGCAGCACGCGCTGGCGCGCTATGGCTTCGGCATCGAGCCGAACGGCCAATATGATGCGGCGACAATGGAAGTGGTTACCGCGTTCCAGCGCCACTTCCGCCCCGAGCGCGTCGATGGCGTCACCGACCATTCGACGCTGACCACCCTGCAGGCGCTGCTCGCCAGCCTCCCGACCGAATCGACCGACACGCCGGGCTAGTCGCCCGGCTTGGCATCCAGCTCGGCTAGCCGTCGCGCATAAAGCCGTTGCAATGGTGCGAGCTGCGTCGCCGCTATTGCGTCGAGATAGCCAGCGCGCGCCGCATCGCGGCGGCCAAGCCGGCGCAGCAGATCGGCGCGCACCGCGGGCAGCAGATCGTAGCCATTGAGTCCGCCGCGCGTCTGTAGCGCATCGACCAGATTCAGCGCATGCAGCGGGCCATCGACCATCGACACCGCCGCGGCGTGGTTGAGTTCGATCACCGGCGACGGGCTGGTCCGCAGCAGCACCTCATAGAGACCCGCAATCTGCGGCCAGTCGGTCTCCTGATAACTCGGTGCCTGCGCATGCAGCGCCGCGATCGCGGCCTGCACGACATACGAGCCGGGACGTCCCGGCACGCGCAATGCCGTTTCGACGAGCTGCAGGCCCTCGGCGATCTGCCGCCGATCCCACAGCGTGCGATCCTGCTCTTTCAGCAGCACGATATCGCCATCGGACGTCTGGCGGCCGGCGCGACGCGCATCATGCAGCAGGATCAGCGCCAGCAGGCCCATGATCTCGCCGCGCTGCGGCATCAGTCCGTCGAGCAGCCGGGCCAGCCGGATCGCCTGCTGCGACAGATCCAGGCGCATCAGATCCTGCCCCGAGGTCGCCACATAGCCTTCGGTAAACACCAGATAGATCACGGCGAGTACGCCGCCCAGCCGCGGCACCAGCGCATCGCGATCCGGTACCTCATAGGGAATTCCGGCCAGCCGGATTTTCTGCTTGGCGCGAACCAGCCGCTGCGCCATCGCCTCCTCGCCGACCAAAAACGCCCTCGCCACCTGCGCGGTGGTCATGCTGCAGACGGTACGCAGCGTCAGCGCCACCTGGACCTCCAGCGCGAAGGCCGGATGACAGCAGATGAAGATCAGCCGCAGCATGTCGTCATTGAGCACGGCGTCGCTCGCGTCGTCATCATCATCGCCGACGGCGCGCAGCAGCGTCTCCTGCAGCAGCGCATCCTGCTTGCTGCGAAAGCTGGCCTGCCGCCTGATCCGGTCGACCGCCTTGTTGCGGCCGGCATTGACCAGCCACGCTCGCGGATTCGATGGAGCGCCTGCGGAGGGCCAACGTTGCAGCGCTGCGGCGAAAGCATCCTGCAGCGCGTCTTCGGCGAGATCGAAATCGCCGACGAGGCGAATCAGCGTCGCCAACGCGCGCCCCGCCTCGTCGCGAAATATCCGCTCTATCTCGACAGGCGTCATCGCTGCCGTCTCTCCATGATGACGCAGTTACTTATTGTAGTTCCAGATCGGCCTGACCTCGATCGACCCATGGCGCGCGCCCGGCATCCGCGCCGCGATGGCCAAGGCCGTATCGAGATCCTTAGCGTCGATCAGGTAATAGCCACCGAGCTGCTCATGGGTTTCCGCGAAGGGCCCGTCGGTGGTCAGCGTCTTGCCATCGCGGATACGAACGGTGGTGGCCGTCGATACCGGCTGCAGTCGGTCGCCGGCTTTGAAGTTTCCTGTTTCGA